>CAYWHG010000073.1:0-22250 GCA_964457865.1 uncultured Steroidobacter sp. | reverse complement strand
AAACGTCTCTCGTCATCGAGCATTGGACTTTGAGATCGCCGCGGCGATTTGAACGGTTGAGAAAGGCCAATTTCGGAGTAGGCTTCGGTCGGCGTGTCAGGTCGCGAAGTGTCGGCTCTCATCAAGGCGACAACGGAATGAAGAACAAGGTCAAAGCGAATCAGTACGCTTCAAGCCAGGTAGCGGCCCTTCAAGGCAAGCAAATCCTTTCTTCATTCCCATCCGTGGCGCATGTTCAAGTCAGTCCGGCCGAACAATGCGCTCAAGAGGCGACGTGCGAAGACGCACGCGCCTTAGCGCAGCGTTAGGCGGCAGAGAAGCGAAAGGAATTCAGCTCAGTGAACGTTCGTTACTACATTGACCCGCAAACTGATGTGCCTCATATCTATGGGCACGACGTAAGCGAGCCGGAAGTCGAGGAAGTGCTTGAACAGCCGGTCGAGGATTATGCCGGCCGTGAAGGATCTCGCGTTGCGATTGGCCGCACTTCTGCTGGCCGGATATTGAGAGTAATTTATGTGCCCGATACGGAGCCAAATAGTGTGTTCGTGATTACGGCGTATGACCTCCGTGGCAAACCTTTGCTCGCCTATCGGCGGCGCAGACGCAAAAGATAGCTATGACCAAACAAAGCAAGTTCCCTCCCGGTTGGGACGAAAACCGCGTCAAGAGAGTGCTTAAACATTACGAGTCGCAGTCCGAGGAAGAGGCCGTGGCCGAGGACGAAGCGGCATTTGATTCCTCGGTCGCAACCGTCATGAACGTTCCAAAGGAACTCGTACCTGAGGTCCGTGAGCTCATTGCTCGTCACAAGAAGAGCGCCTAGCCGTCGAAGACATCACTCAAAGAGCGACCGCGTATAGGACACGCGGCGCTTTAGCGGCGGCGTGGCCCAGAACCTTGCATACGAACGAGTGATACTTTAGTGTCACTGCCATGCGTACTGAACTCGTCACCACACTGAAGCGTCAGGCCACCGAACTGCTGTCGGAATTGGAGCGAGATCGAGAGCCAATTCTCATTACTCAGCATGGCGTTCCGAGTGCCTATCTGGTCGATGTCGAGACCTACGAAACCATGCAGCAAAGGATGAGCCTGCTCGAAGGTATTGCCCGGGGCGAGAAGGCAATTGAGGAAGGCCGCACCATTTCTCATGCCCAAGCCAAGCAGCGTATGGCGCGATGGCTGAAGTAATCTGGACGGAACCAGCACTCTCCGATCTGGATGCCATTGCGGATTACATCGCCCTAGACAAACCTGAAGCGGCACGGCAGCTGGTTCAGCGTGTGTTTCAGCACATTGAGCAGCTATCGGATCATCCGAAGAGCGGTTCAAGACCACCGGAATTGAAGGGGTGGCGCTATCGGCAGATAGTTGAGCCGCCCTGTCGCATCTTCTATCGGATCGATGGTAATCGCGCGTACATCCTTTACGTTATGCGCAGCGAACGACTCTTCCGAGCCTCCCGTCTTACGTCTCGCGATAGGAAGTCCGCGAAATGAGCCCAACAAATTGTTGGCGGCGACGTGCGAAGACGCACACGCCTCAACAATAGCGTTCGGCTGCCTGGTAAGAGATCCAGAACCAAGGCGTCTTCTTCAGATGGAAATTGCGGCGGCGCAAGTGAGGATGTCGAATGAAACATCGCATCTCGCCCGAGGATGATCGGTTCAGATGTGCCTTCGAGGCGCTGCAACTCGAGCCTGGCGAATTTGATCATGCAGCGCACGTGCGGTTGGCCTATGTCTACCTGTGCGAAGGCTCCGTAGAGAGTGCCGTCGGCAGGATGAGGAGCGCGCTTCTGGCATTTCTTGCGCACCTGCAGATTGGGCAGGCCAAGTACCATGAGACCATCACTCGAGCGTGGATCATGGCGGTCGATCACTTCATGAACCAATCGGCGCCGTGCTCATCGGCCGCAGATCTGCTTCGCATCAATCCGCAGTTGCTCGATAGCAAGATCATGCTGACACACTACTCGGCCGAGGTGCTGTTCTCGCCGGCAGCCCGGCAGGCGTTTGTTGAGCCCAACATTCAATCGATCCCTCCGACATGAGCTGGCGGAGAAGGAATCGAAGACGTGCCTGAAATGGAGAGCAAAGGTCTCGGCTCAGGGCGATTCGCGAAGCACAGCAGAAAGAATGAAATAGCGGGAATGACACGAAGTCGTCATTCCCGCGAAATGATTCGCTATCGCCTCGCTTACGGCAGCTCGGTCACACCCATCAGGTAGCGATCGCATTCGCGTGCCGCACCGCGCCCTTCATTGATCGCCCACACCACCAGACTCTGGCCGCGGCGGCAGTCGCCGGCGGCGAAGACGCCCTTCACGTTGGTGGTGTACTTGCCGTGTTCGGCCTTGATGTTGCTGCGCGGGTCGGCTTCGAGCGCCAGGTCCTTGAGCAACATCTGTTCGGGGCCGAGGAAGCCCATGGCGAGCAGGACGAGCTGGGCGGGATAGGATTTCTCCGAACCCGGCACTTCGACCGGGACGAACTGGCCCTTGTCGTTCTTTTCCCAGGTGATCTGCACGGTCACGACTTCGCTGACGTTGCCCTGCGCATCGGCGCCGAAGCGCTTTACGGTCGTGAGATAGGTACGCGGATCGGCGCCGAACTTCGCGGCCGCTTCTTCCTGGCCGTAGTCCATCTTGTAGACCTTCGGCCACTCCGGCCAGGGATTGTCGCTGGCGCGATCCATCGGCGGCTGCGCCATGATTTCCAGCTGGGTGACGCTCTTGCAGCCGTGACGCACGGCCGTGCCGACGCAGTCGGTGCCGGTGTCGCCGCCGCCGATCACGATCACGTCCTTGCCCCGAGCGTGAATCGGGCTGCGATCGGCGCCGCCCCCGTTCGCCGACTCGAGCAGCGACTGCGTGCTGGCCGTCAGGTATTCCATCGCGAAGTGGATGCCGCCGAGCGAACGGCCGTCGACCGGCAGATCACGGGCCTGCGTTGCGCCCGTGCAGAGCACGATGGCGTCGAAATCCCGGCGCAGGAGCTGCGCTTCCACGTTGTCGCCGACATTGGCGTTGCAGATGAACTTCACGCCTTCGGCTTCCAGCAGCTTGACGCGGCGTTCGACGACTTCGCGCTTGTCGAGTTTCATGTTCGGGATGCCGTACATGAGCAGCCCGCCCGGGCGATCGGCGCGTTCGAGCACCGTGACGCTGTGGCCGGCGCGATTCAACTGTGCCGCCGCGGCGAGGCCGGTGGGGCCGGAGCCGATGACCGCGACCTTCTTGCCCGTACGATTCTTCGGCGGCTCAGGAAGGATCCAGCCTTCCTCCCAGCCCTTGTCGACGATGGCGGCTTCGATGGTCTTGATGGTGACCGGCGGATTGTTGATGCCGAGCACGCATGAACCCTCGCAGGGCGCCGGGCAGACCCGGCCGGTGAACTCGGGGAAATTGTTGGTCATGTGCAGCCGGTCGAGCGCTTCGCGCCACAGACCGCGATACACCAGGTCGTTCCACTCGGGGATGACGTTGTTGATCGGGCAGCCCGAGGCCATGCCGCTGACCAGTTTGCCCGTGTGACAGAAAGGAACGCCGCAGTCCATGCAGCGCGCCGCCTGGTTGCGCAGGCGTTTCTCTTCCATGTGGTGATGGAATTCTTTCCAGTCGCGGACGCGTTCCTGCGGCGTGCGATCGACGGGCAGTTCCCGCAGGTATTCGATGAATCCGGTCGGCTTTCCCATGTGTCTCTCAAAAGGCGGCTGGCAACTGGCGACTGGCAGCTGGCCGGAAGTTCGTGCTCCGGCCGGCTGACGTCGCTGCGATGACCTCATCGGTCATCGGTCGCAGCAGTACCTCATCTCAGTTACAAATCCCGTTCGTGTTTACTTTCCGGCCAGCAGCCGATAGCCAGTTGCCAGCCGCCAGTTCTCAGTTGCCGCCGACGCGCGACAGGTCGCGGGCGTTCTCTTCGAACGCTTCCATGATCGCGTCGTCGCCGGTGAGGCCCTGTTCGTGGGCGCGGGCGATACAGGCCAGCATGCGCTTGTAGTCGCGCGGCATCACGCGCACGAACTGCTTCAGCGACGCATCCCAGTTGTCGAGGATCTGCTTCGCCCGCGCGCTGTTCGTATAGTGCAGATGACGTTCGATCATCGCCTTCACCGCGGCGATTTCTTCGGGCTCTTCCAGCCCACCGATCTCGACCATGTCGGCATTGATGTTGACGAGTGCGTTACCTGGCTCATCGAAGATGTACGCCACGCCGCCCGACATGCCGGCGCCGAAATTGCGCCCGACGCCGCCGAGCACGACCACGCGACCGCCGGTCATGTATTCGCAGCCGTGATCGCCCACGGCTTCGACGACCGCATGCACGCCGCTGTTGCGCACGCCGAAGCGTTCGCCCGCCATGCCCGCGAGATAGACCTCGCCGCTGGTGGCGCCGTACAGCGCGACGTTGCCGACGATGATGTTCTCCCACGTCTTGAACGAGGAGACCTTCGGCGGATGGATGATGAGCTTGCCGCCCGAGAGGCCCTTGCCGACGTAATCGTTGGCATCGCCTTCGAGCCGGAACGTCATGCCGCGCGGCAGGAACGCACCGAAGCTCTGCCCGGCCGAGCCCGTGAGGTTGATGTCGATCGTGTCTTCCGGCAGGCCGGCGGCGCCGTACTTGCGGGTGACTTCGCTGCCCGTGATCGTGCCGAACACGCGATTGATGTTGCGGATGGCAACGCTGGCGGTGACCTTCTCGCCGCGTTCGATCGCCGGCTGGCACAGATCGAGCAGCTGCGTCATGTCGAGCGACTTCTCGATGCCGTGATCCTGCTCGATCTGCTTGAAGCGGCCGATGTCATTGCCGGCATCGGGCTGGTACAGCAGGTTGCTGAAGTCCAGGCCCTTCGCCTTCCAGTGCGCGATGGCCTTGCGCGCTTCGAGCCTGTCGACGCGGCCGATCATTTCCTCGATGGTGCGGAAGCCGAGCTGCGCCATGAGTTCGCGCATCTCCATGGCAATGAAGCGCATGAAATTCACGGCGTGTTCGGGCTTGCCCGTGTAGCGCTCGCGCAGGCGCGGATCCTGTGTCGCCACGCCCACCGGGCAGGTGTTGAGATGACACACGCGCATCATGATGCAGCCCGTCGCGACCAGCGGCGCCGTGGCGAAGCCGAATTCTTCGGCGCCCAGCAGCGCTGCGATGATCACATCGCGACCGGTCTTCAACTGGCCGTCGGTTTCCACCGCGACGCGCGAACGCAGGTTGTTCATCACCAGCGTCTGGTGGGTTTCGGCGAGGCCGAGTTCCCACGGCAGACCCGCGTGCGTGATGGACGTCTGCGGCGACGCGCCCGTACCGCCGTCGTAGCCGCTGACCAGCACCACGTCGGCATGCGCCTTGGCGACGCCGGCAGCCACGGTGCCGACACCGACTTCAGCCACCAGCTTCACGCTGATGCGCGCGCGACGATTGGCGTTCTTGAGGTCGTGGATCAGTTCGGCCAGATCCTCGATCGAGTAGATGTCGTGATGCGGCGGCGGCGAAATGAGGCCCACGCCTGCGGTCGTATGGCGCGTCTTGGCGATCGGCGGATACACCTTGCCGCCGGGCAACTGGCCGCCTTCGCCGGGCTTCGCGCCCTGCGCCATCTTGATCTGGATCTCCCGTGCATTGACCAGGTATTCGCTGGTCACGCCGAAGCGGCCCGAGGCCACCTGCTTGATGGCCGAGTTCTTCGAATCGCCGTTCGGCAGCGTCCCGAAGCGTTCGGGATCTTCGCCGCCTTCGCCGGTATTGCTGCGGCCGCCGATGCGGTTCATGGCGATCGCCAGCGTCTCGTGCGCTTCCTTGCTGATCGAGCCGTACGACATCGCGCCGGTCTTGAAGCGCTTCATGATGCTTTCGATCGGCTCGACTTCTTCGAGCGGCACCGAGTCGCCGTTCTTGAATTCCAGCAGGCCGCGCAGCGTTGCGATGTTGGTGGCCTG
The DNA here is from genome assembly GCA_964457865.1 of uncultured Steroidobacter sp. GTDB lineage: Bacteria > Pseudomonadota > Gammaproteobacteria > Steroidobacterales > Steroidobacteraceae > Steroidobacter. Next base: position 16,306 of record CAYWHG010000073.1, on the reverse strand, counting down.
ATCGTTGATCAGCTTCGAATACTCCTTGAACGTGGCGAAGTTGTCGGTGCGCACGCTCTTCTGCAGGCGGTGAATCGTTTCCGGATTGAACAGGTGATATTCGCCGTCCGAACGCCACTGGTACTGGCCGCCGACGGGCAGCGTGTGGCCGTCGACGCGCCGTTCGGGGAACGCGGCCTTGTGACGCACCAGGACTTCCTGCGCGATCACGTCCATGCCGATGCCGCCGATACGCGAGGCCGTCCAGGTGAAGTATTCGTCGATCACGTCCTGACGCAGTCCGACCGCTTCGAACACCTGGGCGCCGCGATAGCTCTGGACCGCCGAGATACCCATCTTCGCCATGACCTTGATGACGCCCTTGGTCGCGGCCTTCACCAGGTTCTGACACGCCTTCTTGTGATCGATGTTGACCAGGCGGTCGGCGCGGATCATGCCGTCGATGGTCTCGAAGGCCACGTACGGGTTGATGGCGCTGGCGCCGTAACCGATCAGCAGCGAGAAGTGATGCACTTCGCGCGCTTCGCCGGTTTCGATCACGAGGCTGACGCGGGTGCGCAGGCCTTCGCGGATCAGGTAGTGATGCAGGCCGGCGACGGCGAGCAGTGCCGGGATCGGCGCGAATTCGCGGTTCACGCCGCGGTCGCTGAGGATGAGGACGTTCACTTCCTCCTCTTCGATCATGCGACGCGCCATCAGGCGGATCTCTTCCATCGACTTGACCAGGCCCTTCTCGCCGCGCGTCACGCGGAACAGGCTCGGCAGCACGCCGACCTTGAGGCTCGGCAGATCCATGCGACGGATCTTGGCGAATTCCTCATTGGTGAGGATCGGCCACTTCAGTTCGAGGCGACGGCAGTCCGCGGGCTGCGGATTGAGCAGGTTGCCTTCGGAACCCAGGCGGGTTTCGGCCGACGTGATGATCTCTTCGCGGATGCAGTCGATCGGCGGGTTCGTGACCTGCGCGAACAGCTGCTTGAAGTAGTCGTAGAGCAGTCGCGGCTTGTTCGACAGCACCGCGAGCGGCGTGTCGTTGCCCATCGAGCCCACGGCTTCGACGCCGTTGCGCGCCATCGGCGCCAGCAGCAGGCGCTCGTCTTCGAAGGTGTAGCCGAACGCGATCTGACGCTGCAGCAGCGTGTCGTGATCGGGCTGCGGCACTTCCGGCGCCTGCGGCAGATCGTTGAGGTGGATCTGGTGATCGGTCAGCCATTCGCGATACGGACGCTCGGTGGCGACGGCCTTCTTGATCTCCTCGTCCGGAACGATGCGGCCCTGTTCGGTATCGACCAGGAACATCTTGCCGGGCTGCAGGCGGCCCTTGTGCACGATGTTCGCGGGATCGATCTCGAGCACGCCGGCTTCGGACGCCATGATGACCACATCGTCCTTCGTCACGTAGTAGCGCGAAGGACGCAGGCCATTGCGATCGAGCAGGGCGCCCATGTGCTTGCCGTCGGTGAAGCAGATCGACGCCGGGCCGTCCCACGGCTCCATCAGCGAGGCGTGGTACTGGTAGAAGGCGCGCTTCGCGTCGTCCATGGTCTGATGGTTCGACCACGGTTCGGGAATCATCATCATCATCGCGTGCGGCAGCGAGCGGCCGGCGAGCACCAGCAGTTCGAGCGTGTTGTCGAACATGGCTGAGTCGGAACCGTTCGGATTGATGATCGGCAGGATCTTGCCGATGTCGTCGCCGAAGGCTTCGGACTGGAACAGCGCTTCGCGCGCATGCATCCAGTTGGCGTTGCCGCGCACGGTGTTGATCTCGCCGTTGTGGGCGATGTAGCGATACGGATGCGCGCGGTCCCAGCTCGGGAAGGTGTTGGTGCTGAAGCGCGAATGCACTAGCGCCAGCGCCGTTTCCATGCCCGGATCGCTCAGGTCCGGGAAGTACTGCGCGAGCTGCGCGGTCAGCAGCATGCCTTTGTAGACGAGCGTCTTGTGCGACAGGCTCGCGACATACCAGGACGCGGCGCCCTCCAGCGTGGAGGCGCGGATCTCGCTGTAGGCGCGCTTGCGGATGATGTAGAGCTTGCGTTCGAAGACCAGTTCGCTGCCGATCTCCGGGTTGCGGCCGATGAACACCTGGCGCATGAGCGGTTCGCAGGACTTCGCCGTCTCGCCCAGCATCGAGTTGTCGGTCGGCATCGTGCGCCAGCCGAGCACATGTTGGCCTTCGGACTGCACGATCTGTTCGAACTTCTCCTCGATCCGGCGCCGCAGCGTGGCGTTGCGCGGCAGGAAGACGATGCCGCAGCCATAAAAGCCCAGTTCGGGCAGGTCGATGCGGGCCTTTTTCGCCGCCGTCTGCAGGAACTTGTGGGGCATCTGCATGAGCACGCCCGCACCGTCGCCGGTATTCACTTCGGCGCCGCAGGCACCACGATGATCCAGGTTGGTGAGGATCTGCAGGCCGTCCTGCAGGATCTTGTGCGATTTGCGTCCCTTGATATCCACGATGAAGCCGACGCCGCAGGCGTCATGTTCATAGGCCGGGTCGTACAGACCCTGCTTGCCGGGCCGGACCGTCCGCAGGGGACCCGCCGCTTCGTGGTGCTCAGTGCTCATATGGGTGCGCTCGAAACCGTATTCATCGACGAAATTCTGCGAAGAACCCACCTTTTTCGCGGCTTCTTCGGGCAGGGGCCGTGGCGCGGTCCTGCGTCGGACCGTCAGCAACGGGCATTCCTGCCGGTGTCAGTTCGCATCAGCCGGGTCCGTGGATATCCCCGCGCAGGTACTGCGCGCGCAAACCGCGGCCCGTTCTGCATGCATAACGCGGGCCGGACCGTGGACCAGCCTCGCGCTCTGGCGAGGCTCGGGCAGCGATTACCGACCGGGGTCGATGTGCCCAAGCGACTGATTCAGTTGGGGAGATTCAGGCGGCAAGCGATCTCTCACGCGTCCTCGAGGGACGGTGACGGCCAGCGTCAGTTGAATACAACCCGAAGGAATGCCGGCCATATTACAGAGGCAGGCACTTGCGTCAATGCGGTGCAGGAAGAGGCGCGCAGGCCGGGGAATTTCAGCCTGCCGGACGCTGCCACTTTGCATGAATGACCCGCCAGTCATCGCCGTTGCGGCGCATCGTCACCTCGAAGTCATAGACGTCCGCTGCGAGATTCCAGGCGTTGGCCGCAGCGGCTTCGCGGCCGACCATGCCGACCGCAACGTGCAGGCGCGCTTCATCCGGATGCGGGAAGTCGATCTGCTCGATCCGCGTCAGCAGATGAATCGACTGGTTGGCGATGAAGTAGCCCTGCACGTAGCGGCGCAGTTCGTCAGGGCCACGCCCGTAGCCGTCGCGAAAATCGTCGGCAATGAAATCCATCAGGTCGCCGACGTCGCGGGCCTCGGCAGCGGCTTCCATGGTGTCGATGGTGCGTCGCACCTGTGCTTCCGGCGAATCCGGATCGGCGCAGCCGGCGATCAATGCGGCGGCGAGCAACAGTGCGGCAAATCGCTTCATGGCTTTCTGTAAACAACGGGGCCGACACTATTGCGTGCCGATGTCGTCGAGGCAATTGCCGGTCTGCACTTTGGTCCAATGGCCGGCGCTGCATCGTTGACCAAGCATGCTGTGGGCCGCTCCCTTGACCCTCCACAGGAGCCATGCTCAGATCGCGGCGCCATAACTGGCCCGCGCGCCAGAGGCTTTATTTCTGCGGCCGGAGGCCGCTGCTGCAGGTTTCGACTGGCTTCGACACTGCATTGTCCACGGAAGGGACGACTGGAATTTTTGTACCGTCCTGATCGGGGAGAACAACGCATGAAGTCTTTCGCTGCACTGTCCGCGAGTGTCCCTGCTGCCGTGCTCACGGCGCTGTCGCTGATGGCCCTGCCGCTTGCCGTCGCCGCGGATGGACCGCTGGCGACCAAGAAAGGCGCGGGCGGTTCGGAGGTGCAGGGCTCGGCGGGTCCCGGCGGCTCGCAGGGCGACAACGGCAACGAGAAGTGCGATCGGCCCATGGGCGCCATGGCCGTCGTCGAACCGCAGGACTATGTATCGCAGTCGCTGTCGCGCTACGGCCTGCAATCGCCGACCGGCATCATCCGCATGATGATCCAGCAGTCGAACTGCTTCATCGTGGTCGAGCGCGGCATCGGCATGCAGAACATGATGCAGGAACGCGCGCTGGCCGAATCCGGCGAGTTGCGCCAGGGATCGAACATGGGCGGCGGCCAGATGGTCAGTGCCGACTTCGTGCTCACGCCGGCCGTCGTGTTCCAGGAGAACAATGCCGGCGGCGTTGGCGGTGCGCTCGGCGGACTGATCGGCGGCTCCGGCGGACGCGCCGTGGGTGCCATCGCCGGCGGCGTGAAATTCAAGGAAGCGCAGACCAGCATGCTGGTGGCCGATGCCCGCAGCGGCGTGCAGGTGGCAGCCGCCGAAGGCAGCGCCAAGAAGGCGGACCTGCGCCTGGGCGGATTCCTGTGGGGCGGCAGCGCGGCCGGCGGTGCCGGCGGCTACGCCAACACCAACGAGGGCAAGATCCTCGCGGCCAGCCTGGTCGACAACTACAACAACATCGTGCGTTCCGTGCGCGGCCAGCCGAGCCTGCATCGCGATGTCGGCACGCTCGCCGAAGAAGCCGGCAAGAAGACCAAGGGCGGCGCGGTCTACAACGAAGGCGACACCGTGGTGCCGAAGCTCGGCAACCTGAAGGTCTACCCGGGCCCGTCGGAAGCCGGCAAGCCGATCGCGACCCTCAGCAAGGGCGAGGAAATGATCGTGATGGGCGAAGAGGAAGGCGGCTTCGTCAGGGTCGAAACCGCGAACGGCGGCGGCTGGGTGAAGAAGGTGTTGATCTCGAAGTGATGGCCCTAGGCGCTAGGCCCTAGGTACTAGCTGGAACGCAGAGGCATCCTCTTCCTCTCTTCTCTGGCTAGCGCCTAGGGCCTCGTCTTTCTTCCGTCCCCATTACTCTTATTCCCCATCCCTCTAAATTCCGCTTCCTTCCGCCCCTATCCTCCTTCTCCAACAAAGGAGGCTTCCATGCTCACTGTACGCAAGTCGGAAGATCGGGGCGCGAGCCGCATCGGCTGGCTCGACAGCCATCACACGTTCAGTTTTTCGGACTACTACGATCCCGCGCACATGGGTTTTCGTTCGCTGCGCGTGATCAACGACGACACGGTCGCGCCGGGCGCCGGCTTCGGCAAGCACCCGCATCGCGATATGGAAATCATCACGTACGTGCTCGACGGCGCGCTCGCACATTCGGACAGCCTGGGCACGGGCTCGGTGATCCGTCCAGGCGACGTGCAGAAGATGAGCGCGGGCACGGGCATCTTTCACAGCGAGTTCAATCACTCGAAGACCGATCCCGTGCACTTCCTGCAGATCTGGATCCTCCCGGATCGCGGCGGCGTGCAGCCCGGCTATCAGCAGCTCAACTTTGCGCGTGAAGCGAAGCTGGGGAAGCTGTTGCTGGTCGCGTCGAACGAGCAGCGGGAAGACCTCATTCACATCCAGCAGGACGTGAAGATGTACGTGACCGTGCTCGATTCGTCAGATCAGAAAGTCGTGCATACGCTCGAATCCGGTCGTCATGCCTGGATTCACGTCGCCACCGGCGCAGCCGTCGTGAACGGCAAGGTGCTGAAGGCTGGGGACGGCGCGGCGATCGCGGAGGAAGCGAAGATCGAGATCAGCGGCTCGCCGCAGGGTGAAGTGATTCTGTTCGATCTCGGATAGGAAGGGGCCGGAGTAACCGCAAAGAACGGCATAGAGCGCAAAGAAGAATTCTTCTTTATGCGTTCTTTGCGTTCTATGCGGTTATTCCCTTTCTGAATCTTCAGGCGGCGAGCCCGAGCTGACGCAACAACGGCTCGATCTGCGGCTTGCGCCCGCGGAAATCCACGAATGCTTCCATCGCATCGCGGCTGCCGCCCTGTTCGAGGATGGCGGACAGGAAACGGCGCGATACCTGCTCGTTGAAGATGCCCTGTTCTTCGAAGGCGCTGAAGGCGTCGGCGGCGAGCACTTCGGCCCACTTGTAGCTGTAGTAACCGGCCGCATAGCCGCCCGAGAAAATGTGCTGGAAGCCGTGCGCGAAACGGTTGAACGCTGGCGGCTTGATCACGGCGACGCTGTCGCGCACTTCGCCGAGGATCTGCATGACGCGCTCGACACCTTCGCCCAGGACTTCGCTGTGAATGCGCAGGTCGAACAAGGCGAATTCCAGTTGCCGCACGCTCGCCATGCCGGCTTGATACGTGCGTGAGCCGAGCAGTCGCTGCAGCTCTTCCTGCGGCAGTGGTTCGCCGCTCTCGACGTGCGCCGAGATCAGCGGCAGCACTTCCGGCCGCCACGCGAAGTTCTCCATGAACTGACTCGGCAGCTCGACCGCGTCCCAGGCGACGCCATTGATGCCGGCGATGCTCGGATAGTCGACCCGTGTCAGCATGTGATGCAGGCCATGTCCGAACTCGTGAAACAGAGTCACGACGTCGGAGTGCGTGAGCAGCGAAGGCTGCTTGCCGACGGGCGGCGTGAAATTGCAGACGAGGTAGGCGACCGGCAGTGTCGTTGTGCCGCCGGCGCCGAGATGTTTGCGCCCGACGCATTCGTCCATCCATGCGCCGCCGCGCTTCTTCGGTCGCGCATACAGATCGACAAAGAAACTGCCGCGCCGCGAGCCGTCGCGATTCAGGATGTCATAGAAGCGCGCATCCGCGTGATAGACGTCCACGCCAGGACGCTCGACGATGTTCACGTCGTACAGTCGCTCGGCCACGGCGAACAGGCCGGCGAGCACGCGCGGCAGCGGGAAGTACGGCCGCAGCGCTTCTTCGGAGAGCGAGAATTTCTGTTGCTTCTGGCGCTCGGCGTAGAAGCCGATATCCCAGGCATTCAGCGGACGGTTGGCGAACTTCGTCAGATCGGCATATTCGCGTTGTGCGACCGGCCTGCTTTTCGCGGCGAGCTGTTCGAGGAACGCCCTGACCTCGGTCGTCGATGAGGCCATCTTGGTGGCGAGTGAGTATTCCGCGTAATTGTCGAAGCCAACCAGCTGCGCGAGTTCGCGTCGCGTCGCCAGGATCTCGCCCATCAAGACACTGTTGTCCCAGCGCTCGGGCGAGAGTCCCTGATCCGAGCCGCGTGTCACCCAGCCGTGATAGAACTCGCGACGCAGGTCCTCGTTCTCCGCATGCATCAGCACCGCGGTGTAGTTCGGCGCATCGAGCGTAAACAACCAGCCTTCCTTGCCGGCGGCTTCCGCCGCAGCGCGAGCGCGCTGCACGACGGGTGCGGGCAATCCCTGCAGTTCGCCTTCGTCGGTGACGTGACGCGACCAGGCGTTGGTGGCATCGAGCACGTTCTCATCGAACTTCGATTGCAGCGTCGTCAGCTTTTCCATCAGCGCCTTGAACTGCTGCTTCCTGTCATCCGGCAGCGCCACGCCAGCGAGGCGGAAATCACGCAGCGCGTTTTCCAGCAGCTTGCGCTGCGCCGCGGTCAGCCTGCTGCCTTCGTTCGCGAGAACGTGTTCGTATGCCTGGTACAGGCCCGCGTTCTGTGCCAGATCCGTATGCCAGGCCGTCAGCAACGGCAGACAGGCGTTGTAGGCGGCACGCAGTTCGTCGCTGTTGACCACGCCGTTCATGTGTCCGACGGGCGACCATGTGCGCGACAGGCGATGCTGCATTTCTTCCAGCGGCGCGACCAGCGATTCCCAGGTGTTCGCGCCGGCGGCCAGCAATGCCTGCAGTTTCGCGCGGTTCTCGTCGAGCAATTGTCGGACGGCCGGCTCGATGTGCTCGGGGCGGATGGCGCTGAACGGCGGCAGGTCGTGGGATTCGAGGAGCGGGTTGGTCATGGAATCAAGCGAATGGTTGACGGTGGATAGTGGATCGCCAATCGACATGGGGTCTGATATATCAACTCTCAACGGGTTCGTGTCAATTGGATTCCCCTATGCCTGTCAGTGCCTATCGTTCCGTGATGCCGACCCTCGGTGCGCGGGTCTACATCGATCCGAACGCGGTCGTCATCGGCAGGGTGACAATCGGCGAGGACTCCTCGGTGTGGCCGACGGCCGTGATTCGCGGCGACGTGAACACGATCACCATCGGCGCGCGCACGAGCATCCAGGATGGCTCCGTGCTGCACGTCACGCACGATGGGCCGTATCGCCCCGGCGGTCGCGCCTTGATCGTCGGCTCCGATGTCACCATCGGGCATCGCGTGACCTTGCATGCGTGCACGATCGGCAACACCTGCCTGATCGGCATGGGCGCGATCCTGCTCGACGATGTCGTCACCGAGGATCTCGTGATGATCGGCGCCGGCTCGCTGGTGCCGCCGGGCAAGAAACTTGAAAGCGGCGGGCTGTACGTCGGCAGTCCGGCGAGCCGCGTGCGCGATCTCAAACAGAGCGAGATCGAGTTCCTGACGTATTCAGCGGCGCACTATGTGAAGGTGAAGGATGAATACTTGAGATGAGTGATGAGGTGATGGAGTGATGAAGTGACGTCGCAAGACCAGGAGTTCTGGCGCCATCACCGCATCACCTCATCACTTGGGCTGTCCCTTCACCGCCTCCAGCACCGGCCGCGTCTCCGGCTTCACCCCGCGCCACAGATAGAACGATTCGGCCGCCTGCTCCACCAGCATTCCCCAGCCGGTTTCCGCACGGCCGGCGCCGGCGCTTTTCGCCCAGCGCGTGAATGCCGTGTCGCCCTTGCCGTAGGCCATGTCGTAACACAGCGTCGTCGGGCCGATCACGGACGGCGGAATCGGCGGGATGGTGTCCTGCAGGCTGGCCGAAGTTGCGTTCAGGATCAGGTCGAACGTACCGGTCGTGCTGATCGCATCGAAGCCGCAGGCCTTCACTTCACCGAGCAGGCGAAACTCATGCGCGAGTTGCGTGGCGCGATTGCCGTCGCGATTGGCGATCTCGATGTATTCCGGCGCGGCGCCCAGCAACGGCCCGAGCACGCCGCGCGCCGCGCCGCCGGCGCCCAGCAGCAGGATGCGTGCGTCCTTCACGTCGAGCGACAGGTTGCGGGTGAGATCGGTGAGCAGGCCTGCGCCGTCGGTGTTGTCGCCGAGCAGACCTTCTTCCTGGACGGCCAGCGTGTTCACGGCGCCCGCGATCTCGGCGCGCGGCGTTCTGAACCGCGCCAGCAAGGCGACTGCCTGCTTGTGCGGCACTGTGACATTGAGTCCCTTGCCGCCGGCGGCGAAGAACTCGTTCACGTCGCGTTCGAGATTCTCCGGCGCGATTTCCAGGCGCGAATACGTGAGCGACTGATTCGTCTGCTTCGCGAACAGCCCGTGGATGAAGGGCGACCAGCTGTGTTTGACCGGAAAACCGATGACGGCGTAGCGGTCGGGCGTGGAAGAACTCATAGGCGCCTATATGTCAGAGAATGCGCCGAGGGTCCGTGAACTGGATGTCATCCCCGTGCAGGCGGGGATCCACTCCGGGCTTCGCAGGACGCAAGATGGATCCCCGCCTGCGCGGGGATGACGGTTCACTCAGCCTTCACGGCTCCATGCCGCAGCCTGCTTCGCGAAATACGTCAAAATGCCGTCGGCGCCGGCGCGACGGATCGACAGCAGCGATTCCATGATCGCGCCGCGCTCGTCTAGCCATCCATTGCGGATCGCCGCGGTCAGCATCGCGTATTCGCCGCTCACCTGGTACACGAACGTCGGTGCGCCGAAGGTGTCCTTCACGCGTCGCACGATGTCGAGGTAGGGCAGGCCGGGCTTCACCATGATCATGTCGGCGCCTTCCTGCAGATCGAGCGCGACTTCGCGCAGCGCCTCATCGGAATTCGCCGGGTCCATCTGGTAGCTGTACTTGTTGCCCTTGCCGAGGTTGCCGGCCGAACCGACCGCGTCGCGAAAGGGACCGTAGAAGCTGGAAGCGTATTTCGCCGAGTAGGCGAGGATGCGCGTGTTGCTGTGGCCTTCGAGTTCGAGCGCTTCGCGGATCGCGCCGATACGGCCGTCCATCATGTCGCTCGGTGCGACGATATCCGCGCCCGCCGCGGCGTGCGACAGCGCCTGCTTGACGAGCGCGGTGACGGTGATGTCGTTCATCACATAGCCGCTGTCGTCGATGATGCCGTCCTGGCCATGCGTCGTGAACGGATCGAGTGCGACGTCCGTGATCACGCCGAGTTCCGGCACGGCCTGCTTCACGGCGCGCACGGCGCGCTGCGCCAGCCCTTCCGGATTCCAGGATTCCTCGGCATCGAGACTCTTCGCCTCGCGCGGCGTCACGGGAAACAGCGCCAGTGCCGGGATGCCGAGCTTCACGAGTCCTTCGGCCTCGCGCACGAGTTCATCGATGCTGACGCGTTCGACACCCGGCATGCTCGCCACCGCTTCACGCTGGTTGCGGCCCTCGATGACGAACATCGGATAGATGAGGTTGTCGGGGCCCAGCGTCGTTTCGCGCATCAGGCGGCGCGAAAAATCGTCGAAGCGCATGCGACGCAGACGGGTACGCGGGAATTCGCAATCCATAGGCTGTAGGCTCTGAGCTGTAGGCTGTAGCCAGAAAAGAAGGGAAGATTGGCTTCTTCCTCCGACCTACAGCCTACAGCCTACGGCCTACAGCCTCAATCACATGACCAAGCACATCATCCCCACCCGCTGCCAGTGGGTCGCCAACGGCAACGATCTCTACGTCCGCTACCACGATGCCGAATGGGGGGTACCGGCCTGGGACGATGCGACGCAGTTCGAGTTCCTGATCCTGGAAGGCGCGCAGGCGGGACTGTCGTGGTCGACGATCCTCAACAAGCGCGACGGCTATCGCGCCGCCTTCGCCGGTTTCGATCCGGAAAAGATCGCACGCTTCGGCAAGCGTGATGTCACCCGGCTCATGAACGATGCCGGCATCGTCCGCAATCGCCTCAAGATCGAGTCGGCGATCGGCAATGCCAAAGCCTTTCTCGAATTCAGCGAGAAAACCGGCTCATTTTCCGAGTATCTGTGGAGCTTCGTCGGCGGCAAGCCGATCCAGAACAACATCGCCCTGCACGGCAAGGTCCCTGCGACCAGTGCTGAATCAGACGCATTGAGCAAGGATCTCAAGAAGCGCGGCTTCAAGTTCGTCGGCAGCACGATCATCTATGCGCACATGCAGGCGACGGGGATGGTGAACGATCACCTGACGAGCTGTTTCAGGCACAAGGAGTGTCGGAAACTCGCGAAGGGAAAGTGACGAGGGTCACGAGGGTCACGAAAGTGACGAGAGTTAGGGAAGGTCTGATTTACTCCGTCTTCCCCGCGAAGGCGGGGACCCATCTTCCTGATTCAGATGGATTCCCGCCTACGCGGGAATGACCAACAAGAGGTAAATCAGAGGTTCCTTAGAGGACGGGAGGGTTCCGTGCTTTCGTGACCCTCGTGACTTCCGTCACTTCGTCAACTCATTCCCCGACCAGCCACTCGATCCTCACGCTCCCCGTCTTGTCCGGCGACAGGAATCGCAGTAACTCGTCCATTGCCTCGCGCATCGCCGTATCGAGCTGCCACGGCGGATTCGCAATCAGCAGGCCCGAGCCATTGAGGCCGAGCGGCGAGTCTTCCGGTTTGAGATGGAAATCGAGCAGCAGCAGTTTGCGCAGGCCGGACTGTTGCAGCGAGACGTGAAAGCGCCGGTATTCGCCGCCGGCTTTGATCGGATACCACACGGCGAACACGCCGTTGGGCCAGCGCTCGAGGCCGAATCTCAGTGCCTTTTCGACGGCGGCGAATTCGTCTTCCGCTTCATAGGGCGGATCGATGAGCACGAGTCCGCGATTCTCCTTCGGTGGCAGGTAGGTCTTGAGCGAGGCGTAGCCATCGCCGGTGATGATCGACATGCTGCGTCGCCGCGGCAGGGCTCTCTCCAGCGCGCGGGCTTCCTGCGGCTGCTGTTCGACGAGCACGACGCGATCGGCGTCGCGCAGCACGCGCAGCGCGAGCAGGGGCGAGCCGGCGTACTGACGGAACTGGCGTGCCGTTTTTTCCGAGGCTTCCGACGCGATCTGCAGATAGGCAGCGAGATCGGGATTTGTCGGGTGGGTTTCGTGCAACCGGCCGATCCCTTCGCGCCATTCGTTACCCCGCGCGGCGTCGTCCGCATGCAGGTCGTACAGGCCACGGCCGGCATGCGTGTCCAGGAAGAACAGCGGCGTCGGCTTGCGCGTCAGGCGTGCGAGGACGGCCAGCAGCACGACGTGCTTGTGGACGTCGGCAAAGTTGCCGGCATGGAAGGCGTGGCGATAATTCATTGAACAGGTATGTTTGCCGTAAGTCTCAATCCGCATCTTGACCGGGAGATGATGAATGATGATCAGGACCATCGCCATCGCCATCGCATTGCTCGCAACCGCAGGCACGCAGGCTGCGCCAGTCATGGCTGCTGAATCGGAAATGCCTGCCGGTACCGCGGCCGAGGAGGCCTCGGCCCTGGCGCGGCAGACACTGGCGGGTCACCTGAAGACGGCGCAGAGCGAACTGCAGGTCGATTCGATCGAGCCGCGCACCTGGAACGATTCCAGCCTGGGTTGCGGCAAGCCCGGGACCGTGGCGCTGCAGGTCATCACGGAAGGGTATGCAGTCACGCTGCACACGGCCGATCGTACGTACCGCGTGCATGTCGCCGGCAAGAACGCCGTGGTCTGCGATCAGCCGCTGCTGATGCGCAAGGAGCAGAGCCGACCGGCTCATGCCCGGGGACTCGATGTGATGATCGACAAGGCGCGAGAGGATCTGGCGACGCGCCTGCAGGCGGATCCTGCGGCCATTCGCCTGAATGGCACACGACCGCAGCAGTGGCGCGACAACACGCTGGATTGTCCCGGGATTGACGAGGCCGTCGTGACTCAGCCCGTCAACGGATTCAAGATCTTTCTGCGCTATCAGGGCCGGGTCTATACCTATCACTCCGACCTGAGCGACGTTCGCGCCTGTCCGCCGATCGAAACGCAGTGACAGGGTCGAATTCCGGGCCGGGATAGAAGAAGGGCCACCCTGCGGTGGCCCTTCGAATCTGCGATCAACGCTCCGGAATCACTTCTGGCCTTTCTTCTTCGGCTCGTTCTTGGGTTTGGGCTTCGGTGCCGGCTTCTTCTTTTCGATGTGCACCGACAATGCTGGTTGCGCCAACGCGATGTTGTTCTGCAGCAGCCACAGCGAAGTACCGTTCGGACCGCTCATCGCCACATCGACACTGTCGTTCGGGTCGATGCCGAATGAATTCAGGTCGGGAACGATTTCCTTCGACAGATCCACCGTACCGCGCTGGACGTCCTGATCGCCATTGCGTGCAGTCACCGTCAGCACGTAGCTGAACTTGTCGGGCACGAAGCCCGGGAACTGCGGCGACGACGCCAGCGTGAAGGGCAGCGTCAGGACGCGGTCGTTGTAGTCCCACGTGACGATCGGTGCCCAGTCGATGAAGCCGCTGCCGGCCGCATTGAACTGCAGTGTGGCGAACTCACCCGGATCCTGATCGATGTAGTCGGACAGGTCGGTGCCTTCGAGGAAGGCATCGGGCCTGCCGTCGTTGTTGGTATCGATCTCGAGCAGGAAGTTCAGGTTCGACAGATGCTCGAACGGACGTTCCATCACGAAGCCGAGTTCCAGTACGCCCAGGCCGAAATAGAAGGCCGGATTGGCGCGACGGAAGCCGACTGCGGCGATCGAGCCGTACGTCCTGTTCTGCTGTTCGCCGCCGATCTTCGCCAGCGTGAAGGCTTCCGCCCAGCCCAGCGACGGACCGAAGTTGCGCACCTTCACATCGGACAGACCGTTGTCCGGCAGCACGAGCACGCTCGAGGCCGGATCGACCACGGCGAGATAGCCGACGCGCAGCGAATCCGTGCCATCGCTAAACACGCACCAGCCGTCCACTTCCGTCTGACTGACGACGGCGTTGTCGTACACGCCCGCCTTCCAGGCCGCCTTCGGATCGAACTTGAACGTGATCTGGGCATTGGTCTTGCCCTTGGCATTGACGCTGACCGTGCTCGGGCACTTCACTTCGACGCCCGGATAGGTCTGGTTCGGCACGTGCGAGGCACGGAAGGTGCGACGCTTGCCGCTGAGATCCGACAGCGTGACCTTCTCGCTCAGGTGGGTCGTGACGAGCGGATTGACGCGACCGAACGAGATACCGCCCGGCAATGCATAGCTCGTGAGTGCCACGGCCTTGTCGACGCGGATCGCGCCCACGCCCTGGCGGGCCAGGTCAGTGTCGCCATTGCCCGAATTGACCGAGGAGTTCTGCAGCAGCGCCTTGATCGCCGACTGGTCCAGCTTCGGATGCTTCTGACGCAGCAGCGCGGCGGCGCCCGCCGTGTGCGGTGCAGCCATCGATGTGCCTTGCAGATTCAGGCTGCCTGTACCGCTGCCGACACCCGCCGAGACGATGGCGAGACCGGGTGCCGACAGATCCGGCTTGAAGGTCGAGCCGCCGTGGCCGGGACCACGCGAGGAGAAGTCGGTGATCCTGTCGTCCTGGGTCGCGTCGGGCGCGGCATCGAGCGTCACGGTCACATTGGCCACGGGCAGCAGGATATCTGCGGTGGTCGAGGCGACCATCAGGCCCGGAATCGTCACGCGTGCATCGAGGCCGCCCATGACGATCGGATCGATGCGGGTCGGATCGGCGGCATCGTTGTAGACCACGATGGCACGTGCGCCGGCCGCCTGGGCATTGAGGTATTTGTCGATGAAGCCGCAGACACCGCGCTGTACGAAGGCGATGTTGCCGCTGACTGCGGCCGCATTCGTGAACGCGGCACACCCGTCAGCCGGTGCCGACGCGATCAGGGGGCCGGTGATCGGGCCCGTCTGTGCGAATGTCACCGGACCTGCGCCTTCGAGCGAGGCATAGACACCGGCGACCGAGGCCGGTCCATTCACCGTGAAGCGGCTGTAGAGCCGGCCGCCCGGGGAATTGGCTGCCGTGGAAATCGCCGAAGAGGCCACGCCCGGTGCACCGGTCACGTAAGGCGTGTTGCCTTCGTTGCCGGCGGAGGTCGCGACGATGATGCCGACTTTCGCCGCATTGTTCGTCGAGATTGCCGAGGGATCGCCCGGCTCGCCGAACGGCGAACCGAGGCTCATGTTGATCACATCGAGGTGATCGCTCATGTCGCCGTCGCCGTTCGGATCCATCGCCCATTCGATGGCGAGGGAAGTCAGGTTGGTGCTGCCGCCGGCATCGCCGAACACCTTGAGGGCATAGAGTTCTGCGCCGGGCGCGACGCCCGCGCCGACGCTGCCCGCCACGCCAAGGCCGGCGGCGGTGCCGGCCACATGCGTGCCGTGACCGTTGCCGTCGAGCGGATCGCCGTCGGGTTGCGGCACAGAGGCGGGATTGTTCGCGTTGTACGTCGGGCCGGCAAAGTCGTAACCGCCTTTCACTTTCGCGGTCGGGAATGTGCCGGGTTCGACGATGCTCTTGTTGTTGCCCGCGTAGTCCGACGGATTGCCGCTGCCGCCGAAATCCGCATGGGTGTAGTCGATGCCGGTATCGATGATGCCGACCTTGACGCCTTCACCCTTGCCGAGCGAAGCCCAGACGGCCGGCGCGCCGATCCACGGCACGCTGTCGATGTTGTCGAGCGTGTGGGTTTCGACGCGACCTACCGAGCGCACGCCGGGCAGTGCACGCAGGTTGTCGAGTTCCGTGGGATCCACATTGATGCGGATGCCGTTCGCGGCCACACGCTGCGTGGAAAGGATTTCCGCGCCGTGGCTGGCGAGCACGGACTTCATCTGCACCTGCTGCTGCGATATGCGCTCGGCCTGCGCGCGCTGTGCCGACGGCGATGCGAATGTCCCCTGGGTTTCCAGGGTCTGTGCGTTGAGTTCAGCGACGGCGGGCGTGTCGAGCTGCACGAATACCTGCACGCGTTGGCGTGGCTGGTCGAGCGACTTGCCGTGCAGTTTGAGGGAAGGAGCGGCACCGCGCGGTCGGGCTTCGCCGGCCGCCTGTGTCGCTGTGGGTGCGACTACGATCGCCGTAGTCAGCAGCAGGCCTGCGATCATCGATCGCAGACTGGGTATGGATTGATCCATTGGAAAATCCCCGAGGTTGTTATTGCGCCTGATGCGCTTTCGCCGGGGGATGTCTGCCGCTCGAGCGCACATCCAGTCCGCGTCGAAACTCGCACCTCCTTGCGCGCAGGCGGCACTGCCCGAACGCAACGGGACGCGAGCCGCCAGCAGATGGCCGCAGTGAACCTGCAACTTGCGGGAACTGATTGCGGCTCGCGCAATCGTCGCGACGGACGCTACTCCCCGTGTTGCGTGAATTCAATCACGCTATTGGGCAGTCGC
>CAYWHG010000072.1:0-22602 GCA_964457865.1 uncultured Steroidobacter sp. | reverse complement strand
CAGCTCGCCAAAGATTTTCCCCGGACAGCAATGCGCCTGCGCGGGGATGACGAGAGGCGCTTGCGCCCCCTATTCCGTTCGCCCTGAGATTCCATGGACGAACGCAAGAACCAGAGTGCTTCGACCGGGCTCAGCACGAACGAAGAAAGAAAATCCGTTCGCCCTGAGCTCGTCGAAGGGCTTTGTGCACTACCAGTTGTTACAGGCCGCTAGTGCGCTGCCACGAGCGCCGATCTTGCCGCCCCTTCCTCGGTGGCGCCCCATCCGGCACTGGACGCGCTTGCCATGTGCCCCATGAACATCGGGGTTTCCGCGGCATTGCGGCAGGCGCGCGGTGTCAGGCCGTGGAAGCGACGTAATGCCCGGAACAGGGTCGAGCGTGAATCGAAGCCGACCTCCTTGACCACTTCATCCACCTGTCGCTGGCTGGTGCGCAGCAGTCGCGCCGCCACCGAGGTCCGCTTGCGCTGCAGATACTCGTGCGGCGTGACTTCGTGGATCTGTTTGAACAGTCGCAGGAAGTGATGCCGCGACAGGAAGGCGGCGCCCGCCATGTCGCTCAGCATCAGGGGCCTGGCGTAGTTCGAGTGAATGAAATCCGTGGCCAGCGAAACGCGACGCAGGATCTCCCGCCGCGTCGATGCGCGCCGTACCGGAATCTGGCGCGCCCGGACCAGCTGGTGCCGATGATTGATGAGGAGTCGCTCCAGCAGGAAGGCGAGTTGTTCCTCGTACCACAGCGCATCTTCCAGCCCCATTTCGCAATGGCGCCTGATGAACAGCAGCACCGGCGTGACGCTGCGGTCGTGCGTATGCAGGTGCGGGGCGAACGGCAGGGCGGATCCTGTAGGCACTTCACCGTCTTCCAGCATCCGATCGTCCGGATGGGTGAGCGCGCCAAGGACTTCTTCCGGCATACCGGGACGGAACAGGATGGTCAGCGCATGCACGTTGTGCGGCATCCGGATACGCACCGAGGCGGGCATGGCGGGCGAGAGCAGCCACGTATCATCGTCGACGAAGACGCGTCGGCCGTCGATAACAACCTCTTCGCTGCCGTTCCATGCACTGAGCAATGCAAAGCGCCGACCGTCGAGCGTGTAGTCGACCGCCTGTGTGTTCAGATCGAGAATGACGCTGTCGTCATGACCCGCGCGCGCGGACAGGGCACCGCTCTGAAGTTCCTGCGTTCTGCGAACGATCATCCTTTCTGTGCTCCCCGTTGCGCCGACGTGTGCCAAGTGTGATGTCCCGTAAGTCTCTTTCCGTTCGTCCTGAGCCCGTCGAAGGATTCTTGTCCTGATTTACAGACGCTTCGACAAGCTCAGCGCGAACGGACTAAGACACGACACTAGATGACAACGCCAGATCACTGCATACAAGCGACTTACGACCATGAGATACGCGAATGCGACGAAAGGTTGCGGCGCGTGCGGCGGTTGAGGCCGACAACACACAAAAAAGCGACGGTTGAGACAATCCGCAGCGAATCGCGCGCAGATGCACTCGCGTGACACGAGCTGCGAATGCGATCTGCAGAGAAACATCGTAGAGGATGAGTCGATGATGACAATGCCGTCGTCGACGGCAGATGCCGGACAGACCGGCTCTTCGTGCTGGTCCGCAGCCATCCGGACAAAATCGCGGCGACGCGGGCCTTACATACGGCCCGGCAATAAGCGTGACGCGCAGCCATAGGCGACACGAACGGACACGGCTATGATCGCCGCGTCACAACCAGGCCTTCCCGATCATGCCCATCTGCCACGAGCACAACCTCGCCACCCCCGTCCCTGCCAAATGCCCCTTCGGCATCCGGGTCCGGCTGCGCTCCACCGATCCCTTCCGCAATCTGGTGGGCAGCGAGTGGCACCGCGAACACTGGTTCGCGAGCCGCGAAGAACGCGACGAAGCGATGCAGGAAATGAGCGGCCGCTACGTCTACTTCCGTCCCGGCGATCAGCCGAGCCTGGAGTTCGAGAAGATCGACAGATGAGGAATCAGGGGATCGTGATCAGGGGGCAGGGGATTGTCAGAATCAGAATCTGACTGTCCCCTCTCCCCTACCCCCTATTCACTTCTTCCAGCTAGAACGATCGCCCAAGGAATAAGTAGAACTGCTTGTCGCCGCCTTCGTCGAAGCCGGCCGCGAGATAGACCGGGCCCAGCGGCGTGTCCACGCCGAAGAACAGGCTGCCATCCTTGCGCAGACCGCCGGTACTGACGTCATCGCGACGCAGCCAGGTGTTGCCCGCCTCCGCCGAGATGCCGATGTACGCGGGCAGATCGAGTACGCCGGAGCCGCCGCGGCCGATCTTGCGGTAATAGATGAGTCGCGCGATGCCGTAGTGAGGTCCTGACAGGTAACCCGGCGGCAGGCCGGACAGATTCCAGAAGCCGCCGAGCGAGAAGAAATCCTCCGGACGCGTCAGGTCGTCGATGGTCGTGCCGATGTCGGTCCAGAAGATGAAGGTGTTGCGATCGATCGAGCGCGCGATCAACCAGTTGGTGACGAAGGCGTCGAACTCCTGATCGGCGCCGAAATTCGTGCGTTCGCCGCGCCACTCGAACGTGAACTGCTGGCCGCGCCGCGGGAAGAAAATGCTGTCGAGCTTGTCGTAGGAGAAGCGCGCGAACATGCCGCCGCGGTTGAACTCGTCCTCCGGCAGCAGCGGATCGCCGATCAGCACCTGCGAGCGGCCCTCGCCGCGACGCACGCCGACGCGGAACTCACCCCAGTTCGACAGTTCGCGGCCGACATCGAGCGCGCCCTGCAGGGTACGCACGCGATATTCGGCAAAGCGCCGGTCGCCCAGCAGCCCGAACACGCTGCGTTCCTCGAAATCGATCTGCGGTGCGATGAAGTAGCGGCTGGCGAGCGACAGCGGCTGGTAGAACTCGGTGAACAGGCGCGGGTTCTCGCCGATCTGCAGATCCGTCAGCCACTCCGCGCCGAGCGCGTTGAGCTCGGTCATGATGAAACGCATCGCCGCGTTGTAGCGGCTGTTGCCCTCGAAGTCGTCTTCGAGATTGAGACCGAAGCGCACGTAGTTCGGCCCCCAGCTCTTGCGGCGCAGGTTCATTTCCAGTCCGGTTACGCCCTCCTCCTCCACCAGCGAATAGTCGATGGACTCGAACAGGTCGAGCGCATACAGCGATGACAGCTGCTGCTTCATTCGTTCCGGATCGAGCGGCTTGCCGACGAGATCGCTCATCGTCGCATCGACCAGTCGCGCGTAGTCCTGCGAGCTGGCATCGGCGTGCACGAATTCGATGGTGGGATGTTCGGTCGTGCGCGGCTTGCGTTCGGCCAGGTACTGGCGGTACTGCGCCTCGTCGAGCGCCAGCGAACCCAGACGCGCGCTGACCGCCTGGGCGGCCTGCTCGCCGGCACGCGCCGTCTGCGACATGCGAGTGAAATCGGTGGAGGTCAATTTGCCGAGCGGCGGGTCGATCACGATGTCGCGATCGTTGAGCTTGCTGCGCTCCTCCAGCGTCCGCGAGCGGATCATGATTGCGAACGCCTGGTTGGTCACCTCGATGGGCGAGGCGAGCTGATCGCGCGAGTACAACGGAAAACTCACATCGACGACGATCAATACATCGACGCCCATCTCGCGTGCCGCGTCGATCGGCAGGTTCTGCACCAGCCCGCCGTCCACGAGCAACCGCCCCTCGCGCTGCGCCGGCGCAAACACGCCGGGCGCCGACATGCTGGCGCGCAGTGCCGTGACGAGATCGCCGGATTTCATCAGAACGGCTTCGCCCGTCTCCAGATCGGTCGCCACCGCACGGAAGGGAACGGGCAGGCGATCGAAGTCCTGCACTTCGGCCACGGGCAGCGCCGCATTGCGCAGCACCTGTTCGAGCTTCTGTCCCTGCACCAGTCCCTGCGGCAGCACGAAGCCGTCTTCGCGCACACCCAGCGCGTAGCGCACCAGGAAACTGCGGTCGTCCTGCTTGCGCCGGAAGCCGAGTTCGGCGCGCGGCGGCCGGTCGCGGAAGGCGTCCTGCCAGTTCACCGAGTCCATCAATGCTTCGATCTCGCGCGCGGACATGCCCGATGCATAGAGTCCGCCGACGACCGCACCCATGCTCGTGCCGGCAATGGCATCGACCGGAATGCGCATGTCATCGAGCACCTTGAGAACGCCGACATGCGCCGCGCCGCGGGCGCCGCCGCCGCTCAGGACCAGCCCGACGCGCGGTCGTGCCGTCTCGGCCGCCAGCGTTGCGGCTGATCCGCAGGCGAGCAGCAGAAGAATCAGTGCGCGGAGTGTCGATGCGATCGGTCGTTGCATGGTTCTGTCGGGGCGCGCCGCGGAAATCCCGCGCGATAGTAGCCCATCGGCTGCGCAGGCACGGAGGGCGGGGCTCGTACACCGGTACATCACCGCCCTACCGCATGCTCGGACCATGCTCTAGGCTCGCCGCATGTCATCCGCCCGCCGCCTGGTGTTTCTCGCATTGCTGGCCCTGCCGACACTGGCGGCGCCGCCGCACCGGCAATTCATCGAAGAAGACACCGAGTGGCGCTGGTATGGCGGCGATGCGGGCGGCAGTCGCCATGCCGAGCTGCGACAGATCGATCGCAGCAATGTGCGCACGCTGCAGGTCGCCTGGACCTATCGCACCGGCGAGCTGGGCGCCGGTTTCGCGCGCGCCGACAAACTGTCGTTCGAGGCGACGCCGATCCTGGCGAACGGTTCTCTGTATCTGAGCACGCCGACCAATATCGTCATCGCGCTCGATCCGGCCACCGGCCGCGAACGCTGGCGCTACGACCCGCAGATTCCGCGCGACCTGCATTACTCCGAGGCCACCTCGCGCGGCGTGTCGTGGTGGATCGATCCGCAGCTCGATCCCGCCGAACCCTGCGCCAGCCGCCTGTTCATCGGCACGCTGGATGCGCGGCTGATCGCGATCAACGGCAACACCGGCCGCCCCTGCGCCGGTTTCGGCAGCGGCGGCGCGGTCGATCTCGGTCAGAACGTGCGCCTCACGCAGCGCGGCGACTATCTCGTCACCTCGCCGCCGGCCATCTATCGCGACATCGTCATCACGGGTTCGGCCATCGGCGACAACCGCGGCGTCGAACTCGAACGCGGCGTCGTGCGCGCCTTCGACGCGCGCAGCGGCGCGCAGTTGTGGTCGTGGGATCCGATTCCCGAACCCGCCGCGAACGATCTGGCGGCGCGCGGCTGGAGCGCCAGCGGCGCACAGCGCACGGGCGCCGCCAACGCCTGGTCGATCTTTTCCGTCGATGCCGGTCGCGACCTGGTCTTCATTCCGACCGGCTCGCCGAGCCCGGATTTCTTCGGTGGCGAACGACCCGGCGACAATCGCCACGCGAATTCGCTGGTCGCCCTGCGCGCGAGTACCGGTGAACTCATCTGGCATCGCCAGCTCGTGCATCACGATCTGTGGGACTACGACCTCGCCGCGCAGCCGCTGCTGATCGATATCGATCGCGACGGCAAGTCCATCGCCGCCGTCGTGCAGGCCACCAAGACCGGCATGCTGTTCGTGTTCGATCGCGAAACCGGCGAGCCCGTGTTCGAGATCGTCGAACGGCCGGTGCCGGCCAGCGACGTGCCCGGCGAATCCGCTTCGCCCACGCAACCCTTTCCCGCAACGCCGGCGCTGCTGTCGCACGCCGCGGTGACGCCGCAGGATGCCTGGGGACTCACGTTCTTCGATCGCGGCCGTTGTCGCGACCTGATCGAGAAATATCGCTCCGAAGGCATGTTCACGCCGCCGAGCCTGCGCGGCACGATCCTCTCGCCCGGCTACGCGGGCGGTGTGAACTGGGGCAGCCTCGCCTTCGACAGCGAACGACAGCTCGTGCTCGCGGCCGTCAACAATGTGCCGATGGTGGCCACATTGATTCCGCGCGATCGTTTCGATGCCGAACGCGATTCCGGCAAATGGTCGGAGTCCGAGTTCGCACGGCAGGCGGGAACGGCCTACGGCATGCGGCGCGAAGCGCTGCTGTCGCCGCTGGGCCTGCCATGCACTGCACCGCCGTGGGGAACGCTGGCGGCCGTCGACCTGAAGCGCAACACCATCCGCTGGCAGGTGATGCTCGGCTCGACGCGCGACAAGACGCCCTGGTTCGTACCCGTTGCCTCGCTCGGCATGCCCAACATGGGCGGGCCGATCGTGACGGCGGGCGGCCTGGTATTCATCGGCGCCACCACCGACGACTACCTGCGTGCTTTCGATATCGAGACCGGCCATGAACTCTGGAAGGCCCGCCTGCCGGCCGGCGGCCAGGCCACGCCGATGACTTATGAAGTGAAAGGCCGGCAGTTCGTGGTCATTGCCGCCGGCGGGCATGGCGGACTGGACACGACGCGCGGGGATTACGTCGTGGCGTTTGCGCTGCCGCAACCGTAAAGAATGGTTCACACAGAGGACACAGAGATCACAGAGCAGGCGGATGCTCTATCATGCCCACCTCTTCTCTATTCCTCGAAATGAGCAGAGAACAACCCCGTCTCAAAGGGATTTTTTCGTGAAGCCTTCCTTGCTTGTTCTCTGTGTTCTCTGTGCCCTCTGTGTGAACCTCTTTTCCGAGGCTCACGCCGCCGAGCAGGTCGACGAAGTGATCGTGACCGCGACTCGACGTGCGGAACAACTGCGCGATTTCGCGGGCAGTATTTCCATCGTCGGCGCCGATGACGTCGCGCTGGTCGGCTCGACCCATCACGCGGAAATCATCAATCGCGCCGCCGGCACCATGATCCAGCGCAACAGCGGCGAGGAAAGTCTCACGGCAATCCGCTCGCCCGTGCTCTCCGGGCCAGGCTCGTGCGGCGTATTCCTGTTCCTGGAAAACAGCGTACCGATCCGCCCCGTCGGCTTCTGCAATGTCAACGAACTCTTCGAAGTGAACAGCGAGGAGGCGCAGTCGATCGAAGTGCTGCGTGGCCCCGCGGGCGTCGTCTATGGATCCGGCGCCATGCATGGCGCGATCAATGTATTGCAGGCAACGCCGGCGCAGCTGCCCTCGATCGGCTTCGGTATCGAAAGCGGACCGGACGAGTTCTATCGCGGCAAGTTCGCGCTCGGCCATGTCGGCGCGAGCACGGATGTCAGCGTCGTCGGCCTGGCCACGCACGACGGTGGCTGGCGCGACAGTTCAGGACTCGAAGAGCAGAAGCTGAATGCGCGGCTCGTGCATCGCACCGACACTGCCCTGATGGGCCTCAGCCTGGCGGCGACCAATCTCAATCAGGAGACGGCCGGCTTCATCCAGGGCGAGGACGCCTATCGGGACGAAGCCATCGCGAAGTCCAATCCGAATCCGGAAGCCTATCGCGACGCCTACGCGGTACGACTGACGGGCCAGTACCAGCGTCAGCTCAGCGACACGCTGCAGCTCGATCTGCGGCCGTATGTGCGCCATTCGCGCATGGACTTCCTGCAGCACTTCCTCGTCGGCAAGCCGACGGAGGAGAACGGCCAGGATTCGATCGGCCTGCTGTCATCGCTGCACATCGATGCGTTCACCAACACCAGCATCCTCGCCGGCATCGACATCGAGTTCGCCGACGGCTTTCTGAAAGAAACCCAGGACGGCCCCTCGACCGACGGCACGCCGGCCGCCAATATCATCCGTCCGGCCGGCAAACACTACGACTACACGGTCGACAGCTCGGTCGCCGCGATCTACGCGCAGCTCGACCAGCCCTTCGCACAGCGCTGGAAATTCAGCGCCGGCGCACGGCTCGAGTACGTCAACTACGACTACGACAACCGCATGATCGCCGGCAATACGCGCGACGACGGCACGCCCTGCCCCGGCGCGGGCTGCCTGTACAGCCGCCCCGCCGACCGCAGCGACGATTTCACCAGCCCAACCGGCCGGATCGGGCTCACGTATTCCATCAACGATTCGCACGCCATCTATGCGACCGCGACGCGCGGCTATCGCGCGCCGGACACCAGCGAGCTGTATCGCCTGCAGCGCCAGCAATCGATCGCGGACCTGGATGCCGAAGAACTCGACAGCATCGAAATCGGCGCGCGTGGCCAGTTCGCGGCGCTGCGCTATTCGTTGGCCGCCTTCGACATGACCAAGGACAACGTCATCTTCCGCGATGCCGATGCCTTCAATGTCAGCGACGGCCGCACCCGACACCGCGGCGTGGAGTACGAGTTCAACTGGGCGATTCTCGACTCGCTGCGCTTCGCACTCGCCGGCACCTATGCGAAGCACACCTATGAGGTCGATTCGGTCGAAGGCAGCGAAATCATCGTCGCCGGCAGCGACGTCGACACTGCACCCCGTCACGTGAACACGGCACGCATCGACTGGCGTCCGCTCGACACTGTGAGTACCGAGCTGGAATGGGTCGGCGTTGGCCGCTACTACGTCGACGCGGCGAACGCCCACGAGTACGAAGGCCATGACCTGCTGAACCTGCGCCTCGCGTGGAATGCGACCGCCAACTGGACCGGCATCGTGCGCGTCAACAACCTCACGGACCGCGACTACGCCGACCGCGCCGACTACGCGTTCGGCAACTACCGTTACTTCCCGGGACGGGATCGCACGGTGTTCGTGGAAGTGAATTACCGGGCGCAGTAGGTTCTTTCTGCAGCGGCTGGTAAATCTCCGCGAATGCCGCAGATATTCGCCGCAGCGCGAAGGCACGCAGGCTCTAACCTCGTTGCATGCCCTCGCAATTGCACGAAGCGCTGCTGCTGTTGTTTCGCAATCGTCCCGCACTGGCGCCCGACCTGCTGCGTGACGCGCTGCAGGTAAAGCTGCCCGCCTATACGGACGTACGCATCGATTCAGCGGACCTTACCGACATCCAACCGGCTGAATACCGGGCCGATCTGGTCGTGTTGCTGCTCGAAGGAAGACCCGTACTCGGTATTGTCGTGGAGGCGCAGCTGTCGGCCGACGAGCGCAAGCGTTTTGTCTGGCCGGTCTACGCAGCCACGCTGCGCGCCCGACTGGAATGCCAGGTATGTCTGCTGGTCGTCACCGCGGAGGAATCCGTGGCTCGCTGGGCCGCGAAATCCATCGACCTGGGCGGTGGCAACCGGTTCACCCCATTGGTCCTGCGGCCTTCAGGCGTACCGGAAATCGTCAATGAACACGAGGCCCGGGCCGACCCTGAGCTGGCAGTACTCTCGGCGCTGTCGCACGGGCAGGATGCCGATGTCGAAAAGTCCGTAAGGATTGCACTTGCCGCCCAGATCGCCAGTCTCGGACTCGACGAAGACCGGTCGCGGCTGTATTTTGATCTCGTTCTCAGCTCCCTCAGCGAGGCCGCCCGACGGGCGTTACAGACCATGGATCCAGCCAAGTACGAGTATCAGAGCGATTTTGCCAAACGCTACGTGGCGCAGGGCATCACCCAGGGCAACGTCCAGGGCCGGGCTGCCATGGTCATCCGACTACTGACATTACGTTTCGGTCCCTTGGCGGACGATGTTCGCAGCCGGATCACAGGGGCTTCGATCGAAGAACTGGACGCGGTGGGCGAACGATTGCTGACGGCGAAGACGTTGCGCGAAGCCTTGAATCTGGCAGAAGAGGATCGCGGGTAGTCGGTACGGTGCTGATAGGATGCACGGCGCCGTGGGAACACTGACTCCTAAACTCGACGTCCTGCCACAAGGTCAGCGGCTGATCTGGGATCGACTTGGAACAACGCCACCGGATTTCGTTCTCTATGGCGGCACCGCGTTGGCTCTGCGATTGGGTCACAGGTACAGCGTCGATTTTGATTTCTTCTCCTGCAGATCGTTTGAACCGCTCACGATGGCGCGATCGATCGCCTATCTCGCCGATCAGATCATCACCCAGCAAGGCCCGGATACGCTTTCCTGCGACGTCGATAGCGGCAAAGGACTCGTGAAGATCAGTTTCTTCGGCGGCCTGTCGCTCGGACAGATCGAAGCGCCCGATCGGGCGGCGAGCAATGCAATTGCCATTGCGTCCCTGATGGACATCTTTGGAATGAAGTGCGCCACCGTGCCACAACGCAACGAGAGCAAGGACTATCTGGATATCCATGCACTGCTCACACTCGGGAAGATCAGTCTCGCGGAAGGTATTGCGAGCGCCAGGGCGATCTATGGGCGCCAATACAATCCAGCGCTGACGCTGCAGGCACTCGCCTACTTCGACGACTTGCCGGAGTCGTTGTCCGACAGCGTGAAAGCGGACCTGCGCGCAGCTGTAAAGTCCGTCTCGCTACGGGACCTGCCGGTACTCACTGTCCCGGGGGAAATCGGGGCTGGCACGGGTGCATCATGAGCACGACGAAGCCTGTTGATACGCTGATGGAGGACATCGCCAGACGCATCAACTGGTATACCGCTCCCGAACAGGTACTCCGGAACGTGGATCTGTTTCTGTCACAGGTAATGGCGCGCGGCCATGCCGACGACATCATTGCCGTCCAGCAGCGATATTCGACCGAGGATTTCCGGCACGCCTATCTGCACGCTCCCCCTGGCCTGTTCGGCAAACGGGCATGGGCCTATTGGGGGCTGATGCTCCTCGACGACCCGGACCGGCCGAGGCCGGAGCGCTTTCCCGGGGCAAACGAGTTTGACTGGAGGAAGGCGACCTGAGGGGAAATGATGGCAGTCACTAGTCCCGGGTTCGACGAAGACCGGTCGCGGTTGTATTTTGATCTCGTTCTCAGCTCCCTCAGCGAGGCCGCCCGACGGGCGTTACAGACCATGGATCCAGCCAAGTACGAGTATCAGAGCGATTTTGCCAAACGCTACGTGGCGCAAGGTATTGCCCAAGGCATCAATCAAGGCATCACCCAAGGCAATGTCGAGGGCCGGGCTGCCCTGGTCATCAGACTACTGACATTACGTTTCGGTCCCTTGGCGGACGATGTTCGCAGCCGGATCACAGGGGCTTCGATCGAAGAACTGGATGCGGTGGGCGAGCGATTGCTGACGGCGAAGACGTTGCAGGAAGCCTTGAACCTGGCAGGAGAGGATCGCGGATAGTCGAGCGCTGCCGCGCTTCATTGTTGCGGAAGAAGAAAAGGCCCGGACGAACCCGGGCCTTTGAACTCCACCACCCACTCCTCGCAGAACCTCAGCCGTTGATCGTGCCGTTGACGATCGGATTGAAGGCGATCAGCGCGTCGAGGGCCGTACCCGTACCCAGCGCGTTGCCGAATAGCGTATTGAACTGACCGGTCTCGCCGTGCAGCGCCATGTAGTTGAGCAGGACCGTCTGTACAAGTCCCACGACATTGTTCGCCGCCGGACTACTACTGGTGATGACATCGCCACCAGCGCTGAATGCACCAATTTGCTGATGGCGCGCGACACCATATTGACCGCTGGTCAGCAACACGGGGCGGCCACCGAGTGACGGCGGGTTGTAGACTAGGAAGAACGATGCAGCGACCTGCTGATTGTCGCCAGTCCACTCGCCCTTGCCGCGCCCACCTGCGGAATCATCGATGCGGCCATTGGATGACAGCGAACCATCGCTGAATACGTAGAGCATGAGCGGCTTGCCTTGCCGTGCGGCGTACTCCAAACACGCGCCCATGCAGCGACCAGCGCGATAGTCGCGCATTTCACCCGTGGCGCGCTCACCCGTGTGGTAGTCGAAGCCGCCCATGGTGATAGTGCCGGCACCCGCATTGCCCTGTACAACGAGCTTCATCACCGAAGCCGTCTTCTGGAACTCGCCGTCGTTGCCGAAGTTACCGCCGAAAATGGCCGTGATATCGGGATCCCGCCCCGGATCCAGGGATTCAGGGTTGCCAAAGAAGTCCACAGTGTCGGCCGTCTTCACGTAGGCGCAACGGAAGCGTTTCTCCGTGTCTACATCCTGTGCCGTCGGCAGACTCGTAGTGACATTGCCCAGTTTGTCATTGCTGATGCGCACCATCGACTCGAGGACCGACACTGTGTCATCCACACTGAGGATCTCAGCCACTTCGCCCGTATCGACCAGACCCACCAC
The DNA here is from genome assembly GCA_964457865.1 of uncultured Steroidobacter sp. Taxonomy (GTDB): domain Bacteria; phylum Pseudomonadota; class Gammaproteobacteria; order Steroidobacterales; family Steroidobacteraceae; genus Steroidobacter. Next base: position 10,631 of record CAYWHG010000072.1, on the reverse strand, counting down.
GTCGCTGCGGCGGTCGATCTTGGTGGGACGATTGGCGGGATCCATCATCGCGAGCGGCGCCATCGAGTTGCCACCCGAATCGGAGTTCTGCGAACCAATCAATGTGAGCAGCTGGCCACGGGCACCTGCCCTCGCCAAGCCATACATGGGGTTGTGCGGATTGTTGCCCGTATCGTTCTCGGATCGGGCTGCGATCACGGCACCGTTGATGCCAGCACGTGTGTCCGCAGACGTCATTTCCAGAATGCCGCGCAGGAACTGACTGTCGCTATGGAAAGCGAGACCCAGCTCGGTGTTCACGAACGTCGGATTGTTCGGCAGCATGTTTCCCGGCAATCCCTGCTTGGAATAGCCCTGCGTAGAGAGGAAGTCGAGCTGTCCTCCTTCCTTGCCGACCAGTACGTTGGAGCCCACCATGTTGGAGCCGCCGGCGAGGTCGAAACAAATGAAGGGAATCTTGCCGGCGCCACCCAGGATGTTGCAGTCGGCCGGCGACTTCATGGCCAGAATATCCGACGACAGCGCAGCTCCGGCCTTGCGTGGTGCCAGCAGGGAAGTCACTGCGCTAGGCAGCACCACCGTTGCCGCACCAGTCATGAATCCCTGCGCCAGAAAGTCCCGGCGCGTCACCGGCTTCTTGTGCGATTCATGACGCAGCGGCTCGTTCAGACCAAGCGGACGCTTGCGGCGGGACTTGATGATCAACATGTTCCTTGCCTCTTACTGAATCAGTGTCGCGGCATTGCCGATCGCTGCGCCGCAGGCAGCCTTGGTCACGTCTGCAATGCGGCGACCGTTGCATGCTTGCCGGCTGCACAGCGTGTTAATCAGCGTGTCGAGTTCGGTGTGGACCCGAGCCTGTGCCGGTTGGGTTGCCGCCGTGCCGATGGCCTTCTCCACCAGCGGATTGATGATGCGATCACGGTCTGTCTGGGACGCGAGGCTTGAGGGCAACGCACCCCCGAAGAAGGTGCTGCTCGCTGCTGGTGTATCGACCAGCACGTTGCAGTACTGCAGGGCTAGCTGTGCGATCGACGTCTGATGCGAAGACAGAAACGTCTGGATGTCGTTGATGGCCGGCAGCGACTGACGCACGTTGCTGTATGTGTCACGCACTCGCGTATCGTTCGGGTTGACGCCGGTGATGGCGGCCATCGTCGCGTTGATCGCATCGAACGTGCGTACGCCGATGTCCGACGGGCGCGACGTGTTGGCGACCGGCTGATCCACTGCGACCGCAAACTCCGAGCAGACGTTGGAGTGGCTGCCCAGCTGATCGAAGCACAGGAAGAACTCGTCCGGCGTGGCGCCGCGCGGACCGTTTTCCTGGCCGATGATGGTGCCGACGCCGGAGAGCCTGAAACCTTCCGCAGCTGTGTAGTCCGCAGTGGTGATCGTGGTATCGAGCAGCCGATAGGCCTGACCGGCGTGCGGCTCCGCACCGTTGACACCGATGCGCATGCCGCGCACACGCACGCCGTTGGGCGTTGCGGTTGGATCGAGACTGACGAAGCGCGGATTCGAGAACAGGTATCCGTAGCTGTCGTACTCCGCCGCCTCGAACAGGATGTACGACTGCGGCACGTCGGTGATGTGCGAGACGCCGAACAGCAGGAAGTATTTCTCGCCCACGCCGGCGTCGAAGTTCTGCTGGATCTGCTCCGGCGTCAGCGCACGGTCATGAATGGCCGCCAGGCGGATGATGCCCGCCCAAGGACGGTTGTTGCTGACTTCGTTGCCGAGCACGAAAGCGAAGCTGTTGTCCCATTCGCCGAGCGAACCGCCGCCGACACCGTCCGCGTCACCGGTGTACTCGCCGTTCACGTAGATGCGACGCCCGTTGACCGGATCGAACGTCGTCACGACGTGCTGCAGACCGGCCTGCAGGCGCTCGTCATCGTCGTCCGTCGACAGCTGCGGCGTGCCGTTGGCCCCCGTCGCGGTGCTGCGGTTGAAGAAATCGTAGTTATAGAGTGTCTGGCCGACGGTGAAGTTGCGCGTCATGGTGCCGCCGGAGTAGCTGATGATGCGCGCATCTTCCTGCGTCACATTGCCCGGGATGACCCATGCTTCCACCGAATACTCACCGGTGGCCGTGATCAGTTGATGGAGCTTGCGGCTCGCCGTCGTCGTCGCCTGCGCTTTCGCCCGGGGCGTCTTGAACACCACGCCCCAGCCGCCGACCCAGTCGAAATCGGTGGTGCGCTGGCCGGCAAGCGTCAGGTCCATCGCGGGATCGACACCGCTGGTGTCGAACACGGTGCTGCCTGCGCCGGTTTTGAATTCATAAAGGGCGATGACGTTGTCCTCATAGCGATTGCCGCCTGCCGCCACCGTGCCTTCGTACAGCGATAGCGCCTTGCTCACGATCAGGCCCTGGGGAATCTCCGTCACCGGAACTTCGGCGGCCATGGCCGCAATCAGGTCCTGGATTCTCTGCGCGTCGGCGTTGCAGCTGGTCGTCCAGCAATTATGGGACTCGCTGCGGACGCGTTCGACGAAACGCGAACTGGCCGGATCGTCGAGATTGATCCTGGGAATGGACGCCGTGTACGCCTCCTGGATGTTCGCGGAAGCGAAGAAGGGTGACTGGGCGGTCGCGGAGGTCGAACGATGGCAGCGCGAACACTCACCCTGTCCGGTGAGCAGCGTATGCAACGCCGCAAACGAAGGAGGCGGCTCCGCAGGCAGACGCCGGCTCGACCCCGGATCGCGTTCTTCCGGTGGCACGAGTTCGATCTGTTTGCCGCCGCCGGCCGTTGCGCCTACCCACGCGCTGATCCAGCGCGACATGATCGTCGCGCAGGACGCTGCGTCCGTAAGCCAGCAGTTGTGACCGCCGGCAACCTTGACCACGATGGCCGACAGCGAGGAGTTGTCGCGGTTCACGAGCGGTGTGGCGTGCTCGTAGGCGAGATTCACGTCGTCGGAACGCGCGAACTGCGGCGCCTGGCCGCCCGCGGTGTGGCAGCTGCCGCAACGATTGGTCCCGCGGATGTTGGCCCAGAATTCGCGACTGAAGGCCTGGATGTCTGCATCGGACGGCGGCGGTCCGCTGTACGCACCCACGTTGGGCGTACCGCTGCCGGGCGAAACGGGGTTCTGCGTTGTTTCCGCACCGCCGCGGCATCCGCTCAGCGCTGCCAGGCCGAGCACGGCAATCGCGGCGGCGCGAACGGTACTGATGTTCAGAAATGCGCGCATCATGCTCACGTGCTTGCTCCTCAATCGCCCGCGCAGTACGCGGCGGTCTCCGCGAACACGGTCTTCAGACTGTAACCACTGCCGGCGAATGCGCCGACGATGTTGTCGCGACGATCGCGATCGTCCTCGTCGCTCGGCGAGCGCAGGCACATGGCACGGAACACCTTGTCGACCTGGCATACCGCGAACGCCTCGCTGTGCGAGAACTCTCTGCCGAGCGACTTCGCACCGTTACCGCCGGTCACGGTGCCGTTGTTGTTCTCCCAGCCCAACAGCGTGTTCTGTCCCGGCAGGCGCATGCGGTTCTCCCATGCGTCGTCGGGCGTGACGTAGCCCTGCCTGAAGTTGTCGGGATTGATCAGGTACTTCGGCTGCACCTGACCCGGCGTGTACACCAGCCGGTTCACGGTCTCGTCGAAGTCGTAGTAGGCAAACGCCTGCGCCATGGAGTCCATGACGTTGTGGCAGCCGACGCAGTTGTTGAGGAACACCCGGCTGTCGCCGCCCGGACTGCGCGTCACATCCTGCCGGATGCGATCGGGCGGGCGCGAGGTGTCGGTGACCTGCTCCAGATCGCGACACAGATGATTCATCAGCGTGAAACGGAACATGGCGCGGTTGGTGCCGTCGATGAAGAACGCTTCGGCGGCGGCGCGCGAAGTGATGACACCGGCGGTGGCCTCCTGCGGCAGACCGTTCAGCGACGACTGCGGGCGTTCCACCAGCACGGCGCGCAGATCCGCATTGTTCGCTTCGAGATTGGCATACATGCTGTTGTCGGTCGTGGAGTAGTTCCCCGTGTTGCCGACATACAGGACATCGTCATGGAGAATGCCGCGGAAATCCTTGTTGTCGCGCACGTAGCCGATCACGGTGGCGGTGTAGTCGTTGAGCGGTGCGAACACCGACTGATCGCGATTGGTCCAGGGCGCCGCGAAATTCTTCAGCGTCACGCTGTAGAAGTTGGCAGAGCGCGGATCGCTCGTATTGTCGACGATGAAGAGTGCGGTCTCCTGCAGCGTGTGCGACTGGAGATACGTCTCGAGCTGATTGAGTGTCGCCGGCGACGGCGGTGTTCCCGTCAGACGGTCGTACATGCGCTTGGCCTGTTCACGCGGGCCCGCATTCGCGGTAAGCGGCGCGCTCGCAAGCGCGGTGACCGCAAGCGCCAGCGCCACGGCCTTCGTGAGCAACATATGCGCTCCGCGTACGCCGCTTTCCACGGAATGAGTTCTGTTCATGATCGTGCCAGACCTGCCTTGATCGAATTCTTGAACTGCAAACGACCGTCCTGATCCTGCGATTTGCTGACGTCGCAAAGTCGTCTGTCCTCCGACTTGCGGGCGGACGGAATATACGCAGCGGTCAAGGGCCGAGTAACTGTCTCAACCGCAAGACGTCGCGAGTCAGAGACAGTAAGGAGCGCTTCGCGCGCGCGTGTAGGCTCGCCACTCACGATGCATCGCACGCGCTGCATTCAACCTGCGCCGGCAGCAGCACGAATGTGAGCAATGTCACGCAATGAACGCATGCGGTGTCGGAAAGCTTTTCAATCTGCACGCTCCGGCATGTCTTCTGTGAATCGGTTAACGGATCGCGTGAATATGTCGCGTTGATGATGGCGCCCGCTTCGTGACGGCAGTTGCACCTGGCGCGACTGCGACGAAGTTCACAAGGCTCCCGCAACAACGCCGCAATGAACAATCAACGTGTGTAGGGACGATCGATGAATTGCGGAGTCCGCCCAATGCTTCTTCAGGCAAAGACTGATGCCGCACCCGTTGCCAACCTGGCGCGGCGCGCAACGCAGGCCCTGCTGGCGGGACTGATCGCCATCGTGCTCGCAGCCTGCAGCGGCGGCAGCGGCGGCACGGATGTGACCATCGGTCATGGCCAGGGCGCCGATCCGATCACCGTCGACTTCCCCGTGTTCTACGTGAAGCGGCCGGTACCCGATCCGGACGACGAAGACGTGATGGAGAACGACGCACGCCGACCGCTGCGCTTCGAAGCTGGCGCCGACCTCTACATGCGCGATCAGGCGTCGCCCTCCTCGCCCGAAATCAACATCACCGGCGAAGTCACCGGCGGCTTCGGCGACATCAGGGACGTCGACGTCAACTTCGCAGGCAACAAGGTCATCTTCTCGATGCGCATCGTCGAGGATCCGGACGAAGAGCCGCTGCCGACATGGAATCTCTGGGAATACGACACCGGTACGCGCGAGCTGCGGCGCGTGATCACGTCGAACACCACGGCCGAAGAAGGCCACGACATCATGCCGCACTACCTGCCGGACGAGCGCATCGTCTTCACGTCCACGCGGCAGCGTCAGTCGCGCGCGGTGCTGCTCGACGAAGGCAAGCCGCCGTTCGCGGCGCAGGTCGAAGCCGGACAGGAACAGGACGCCTTCGTGCTGCACGTCATGGACGCGGACGGCGCGAACATCAACCAGATCACGTTCAACCAGAGCCACGATCTCGAACCTTCAGTGCTCAATGACGGCCGCATCCTCTACACGCACTGGGAGCAGGCGCGTCAGGGCGTGAGCAAGATGGACATCTACGTGGCCAACCCGGACGGCAGCAGCCGGCAGCTGCTCTACGGCGCTTACAGCCACCAGACCGGCACGCCACAGAATCCGTCGCTGCCACCCTCGGCGACCAATCCGCCCTCGACGATCCAGTTTCTGCAGCCGCGCGCCATGCCCGACGGTCGCGTGCTGGCGATCGTTCGCCCGTTCCAGGGCACCGCCGAAGGCGGCGACCTGGTGCTCATCGACGTCAACAACTTCGTCGACTGCAACCAGTCGGTACCGCGCACGGCCATCGGCGAAACGCTCCCGTGCCTGTCGCAGACCCGCGCATTGCCCACCGACGTGCGCACTATTCCGGGCGCGTCGCCGGGCGGTCGCTACCGCGCCGCGTGGCCGCTCTTTGATGGCAGCAACCGGCTGCTCGTCAGCTGGTCGCAGTGCCGTCTCGTCGAACAGGGACGCACCGTCCCCTGCACCGCGGATCGCCTGGCACGTTTCGCGGCGAACGATCCGCTGCTCGCCGAAGCGCCGCCGCTGTACGGCATCTACATCTACGACTTCAGCGACAACACCCAGAAACCCATCGTCGTGCCGCAGGAAGGCTCCATCTATACCGAAGTGGTCGCGGGCGCAGGCCGTACGCCGCCCCCCACGCCGATCGAAGGCACGCCGGCCAGCACGAGCACGCCGGGTGAGCTGGCGCAACTGATGGCAGAAAGCGCCGGCGTCCTCAGTATCCGCAGCGTGTACGACATGGATGGCACGGACACCGCGCCCGGCGGCGGCATCGCCGCCGTGAGTAATCCGTCCAATGGTGCCTATGCGAATCGTCCCGCGCGTTTCCTGCGCATCGAGAAATTCGTTTCGCGAGTGAGCCGGGACACGCTCGAAGAAGCCAACATCGACCCAAACGACTTCAATCAGGCCGCCTACGGGCCGCGCGGCACCCGTCACGGCATGCGCGACATTCTGGGTTATGCGCCGATCGATCCGGACGGCTCGGTCAAGGTGAAAGTGCCAGCGAACGTGCCTTTCAGCATCTCGGTGGTGGATCGCAACGGCCGTCGCATCACGAGTCCCGCGGCTCTGGGCAATCTCCACCAGAGCTGGCTGCAGGTGGTTCCGGGCGAAACGCTGGCCTGCAACGGCTGCCACAATCCTGCGACCCAGCCGGCGTTCGCGCATGGACGCAAGGGATTGGTCGAATCGATCAATGCCGGCGCAACGAATACGAGCGGTTTCCCGGGGGCCAATACCTCGATCGCCGCCTTGAATACCGGCGAAACCATGGCCGAAGCACGCAACCGCGCCCTGTGCGGCAGTGTCTGCAACCTGAGCGTCGACATCGCCTACGACGACTACTGGCAGCAGGGTTTCGAACTGGGCGTGACGCCCGGATCGTTCGACATGTGCTACGGCAATGAATCCAACATTCCGGTCTTCGACCCCGACCCCGCGAGTCCGACCGGCATCCGCACACACAGCTGTGCGAGCCGCCTGTTCTCGCCGGCGCCGACGACGGATGTCTGCCGCACGAACTGGTCGGGTCTGTGCCGCATCACCGTCAACTACGAGCAGCACATTCACCCGCTGTGGGGCGTGGACCGGCCGGATCTCGACGGCGACGGTACCCCGGACTTCATCGCCGATGCCATGGGCAATCCCATCCTGGACGACAACGGCAACCCGCAACCCTATCGATGCAATACCTGTCACAGCCCCACCGGCCCAGGCGCCGTGGTACAGCTGCCCGGCGGCAACCTCGATCTGAGCGACGGCCCCTCCGAAGATCAGCCGCTCCAGTTCAAGTCGTATCGCGAACTGCTGTTCGGCGACACGGCGGAAACACTCAATGACATGGATCAGCTCGAACCCGAGTGTGCGCAGTTCGAGATCGACCCGGTGACGTTGGTGGAAACCTGCGTGGCTTTCCGCCAGGTGCCCGCGTCCGTGAGCGCGAATGGCGCCAATACCAACACGAGATTCTTCAGAAAGCTGGCGGGGCAGGCAGTCGACGGCAGCAACACCATCAATCACAATAACTTTATGTCACCAAGTGAGCTACGCTTGCTCTCCGAATGGCTCGACATCGGCGCCCAGTACTACAACGATCCCTTTGCCTATCCGCCGGAGGATTGATGTCTCGCCTGTTGCGCCTGCTCATTCTTCCGGTTCTCTTTCTTGCAGCAGTCGCGCAAGCCGAAGACCCAACTTCAAAAGGAGATGGCCCGAAGATCCTGATCGCCGACCCGTACATCGAACTGCATACGGGTCCGGGGCGCGGCTATCCCGTGTTCCATGTGGCCGAGCGCGGTCAGGAAGTCGAGATCGTCAAGCGTCGCACGGACTGGTTCATGGTCCGCACCAGCCGCGGCGTCGAGGGCTGGGCACCGCGCGAGCAGATGCTCGCCACGCTGGAACCGACGGGCGAACCACTCGATCTCGATGAACCGGCGCGCGAGAACTATATGAGTCGCCGCTGGCAGGCCGGCGTGATGGCCGGCGACTTCAGCGGCGCCAGCCTCATCTCCGCCTTCGGCGGTTACGCCTTCAGCGACAATCTGTCGATCGAACTCACGCTGAACCACATGCCGGGCGAATACTCTGCAGCCTATAGCGCGACGCTCGGCCTGATGCATGTGTTCGTGCCTGAATGGCGGATCTCGCCTTACTTCACGCTCGGCACGGGTGTCATTCACATCGAACCGAAATCAACCCTGGTCGAGGCGGAAGACCGTACCGACCAGATCGGCTATGTCGGCGGCGGCGTGCAGTTCTATCTGACGCGGCGCTTTATGCTGCGCTCCGAATACCGCAAAGACATCATTTTCACGAGCCGCGACGATAACGAGGAAGTGGACGAATGGAAGTACATCGGCTTCGCCTTCTTTTTCTGACGCTGCTGCTCGCAAGCGTTCTGCCCGGCTGCGCCTGGTTCGGTCGCGGCCGCGATGCGGCGCCTGAAGCCGTTGCCGCGCCCGAGGCGCCGACCGGCGACTCGAGCCAGCAGCCCATCATCGATCCGCAGGTCGAGCGGCGCGACATCAAGCGTCCGCAGATCGACACCGAAGACTTCGAGATCGGCGTCTACGGCGGCATCCTCAGCATCGAGGACTTCGAGAGCAATCCGGTGTACGGCGCGCGTCTCGCCTATCACCTGACGGAAGATTTCTTCCTCGAAGCCACCATCGGCCAGTCGCGCGCGGGACGCACGAGTTACGAAACCCTGTCGGGTGCCGCCGAACTGCTCACCGACGACGAACGCGACTACACCTACTACGCACTGTCGGCAGGATGGAACGCTTTGCCAGGCGAAGTTTTCGTCGGCAAGAATCGCGCATACAACACTGCGTTCTACCTGGTGGCGGGTATTGGCAGCACACGATTTGCGGGCGATGACCTGTTCACGGTCAGCGGCGGCTTCGGTTACAGAATCCTGCCGAACGACTGGCTGGCCGTGCATTTCGACGTGCGCGACCACATCTACGACACCGACCTGCTGGGCGAGAAAAAGATCGTCAATAATCTGGAAGCGCATCTCGGTTTGTCGATCTTCTTCTGAGAGAGCATGAGCGCTGGGACTGTCTGACTGACGAGGTCTTGAATCCATGCGTTCATCCAAGTTGACCCCCCGAATGTTGATGCGTGCAACGGCGCTGGCGGTGACGCTGGCCGTGTCCTCTCTCGTCGGCGCGAGTTCGGCACTGGCGCCTTCGTTCGCATTGCCGTCGCGAAGCGGCGACATCGTGTCGCTGGACAATCTCAAGGGCCAGGTCGTGATGCTGAATTTCTGGGCAAGCTGGTGCGGCCCGTGCCGCCAGGAAATGCCGCTGCTCGACCAGATGCACAAGCGTTACAGTTCGCTCGGCTTCACCATGCTGGGCGTGAACGTGGAAGCGAACACCGCCGATGCGGAAAAGTGGCTGACGCAGACGCCGGTGACGTTCCCGGTGCTGTTCGACAAGGAAAACAAGGTCAGCAAACTGTACGACGTGAACGCGATGCCGAGCACCGTGTTCATCGACCGCAAGGGCAACGTGCGCTACCTGCATCGCGGCTACAAGCCCGGTGACGAAAGCGAATACCTGAATCAGATTCGGGCGCTGTTGAAGGAGTGATCATGAACAGGTTGACGGTTGACGGTTGGCGGTTGACGGCTACAGGCACGCCTTTGTCTTCGTCTGACAGTCAACGGTCAACCGTCAACCGTCAACGCGCGAGCGGTCTGAGGCAGGCGCTCGCGCTCGCATCGCTGCTCGCGCTCTCTGCCTGCGGCAACATCGAACCGTGGGTGAAACCGTACGAGCGCCAGAACCTCGCCGACCCGGTGATGTCGTTCGACCTGAACCCGGTTTCGTCGTCCTACATGGATCACGTCTACGAAGCGCGCGAAGGCGCCCGCGGTGCGCTCGGCGGCGCCGGCGGCGGCTGCGGATGTAATTGATCGAACGCTTTGCGTTCGATCGGCAACTGGCTACTGGCAACTGGCAAGAAATGAGAAAGCAGAGATATTCCGGCTTCGAGTTCTGGCCAGCAGCCAGCAGTCAGTTGCCAGCAGCCCTGCTGTTGCTCGCCTTCGTTGCGTTGCTCGGCGCACGCACCGCCTCCGCCGGCGTCCTCCCCGAAGACCGTGCCGACCTGCTCTATCACCGCTACGACGGCGGTGGTGTGACGATTCACGGCCCGTCGCTGCTGGTGCGCAAGACCATGGCCGAGAAGTACTCGGTCAGCGCGAACTACTACATGGACATGGTGACCAGCGCATCGATCGACGTCGAAATGAGCGGCGCCAGCGAATACAAGGAAGAGCGCAACCAGTACAGCCTCGGCTTCGATTACCTGCGCGGCAAGACGACCTACAGCATCAGCTATACGGACAGCGACGAGAACG
>CAYWHG010000071.1:0-22656 GCA_964457865.1 uncultured Steroidobacter sp. | reverse complement strand
AAAAAGGCGGCGGCCAAGAAGAAGTCCTCCAGGTAACGGACTTCGAGCTTCGATACGAAAAGGCCGGGCATTGCCCGGCCTTTTTCTTTCCAGCGATGAGTGGCCGCAGGCATCAATGCGGCGTGTCCGGCGCCTCCAGTCCCTTCGTGTACAGCACCTGACCATCGGGTTTCACGACGATCGCATCGATGTCCTCGAGCCGGTTGTAGATCTCGATCGCCTTTTCGGCGCCCAGTACAAACGCCGTCTTGGACAGCCCGTCGGTGCGGGTTGCCGTCGGGCCAAGGATGGTGGCGCTGCGCACTTTGCTCGCGGACTTTCCCGTGTGGGGATCGATGATGTGGTGATACCTGACGCCATCCTCATCGAAGTAGCGTTCGTAGTCTCCTGAGGTCGAAATCGCGGCATCTTCCAGCGGGATGCGCGCAATGACTTCGTCCGTGCGGTCGGGATGACGGATGCCGATGACCCAGGGATTGCCGAAACGATCGCCGATGATGCGGCTGTCGCCGCCCGCCGTGACGAGTCCATGTGCAATGCCATTTCGTTGCAGGATCTGGATGCCTCGATCCACTGCATGGCCCTTGCCGATACCCCCGAGATCGATGCGCACGCCGTCGCGCATGAACCTGACCGTGCGGGCCTTCGGGTCGAGCATCACATGCCGGTAATTGATTCCGGGCAACGCCCTGGCAATCGCCTCATCGTCCGGCCTGACCTGTTTACGGAAGTCGTAGAGGTAGCCGACGCTGGCATACGTGATGTCGAACGCGCCCTCCGTGAGCCGGGAATACTCCAGGGCCTGCGTCAGCAGTTCGAAGAGTTCGTCGCTGATTCTCACCGGGCCTTTGGCGGCTTCGGCGTTGACCTTCGAGACCTCGCTCGTCGGCTTGTACGTGCTCATGTCCTGATCGACGCGGCGCATCTCGGCCAGCACGGCTTCGATTGTGGCATTGCCCTTGTCGCGATCGTCCGCCCACAGTTCGACGACGATCCTCGTCCCCATGATTCCGTCTTCGGTGCGGTGCAGCCATTCGGCGCGGGCCGTCTGCGCGAGGGACAGCAGCAGGATTCCCAGGGAAAGTGCGATGCGCGGCATGCCGGGATGGTAGCGAAGCGGGCAAAGAAAAGGGCGGTCCGGTAACCCGGACCGCCCTGACTATCACATCACCTAAGGACGACTTAGAACTTGAAGCGTGCGGTCACACCGTAAGTCCGCGGTGCGCCCAGGAACGCATTGAGCGTGCTGGTGGCCGTTGGAGCCGCCGGCGTTGCTGCCGAACCCTGATGGGTGGCATCGAACACGACCTGGAGGTAGTCCTCATCCGTGAGATTGACGGCCCAGGCTTCGATCATCCACTTCTCATCCTCTGCGCCGAAGCCGATGCGGGCGTTGATCAGGGTCAGATCGTCCTGAATCTTGCGAGGATCGAGGTTCGAGCCGGTGTTGTACTCCGAGGTGTACTTGGCGCCAATGTTGCCGCGAAACAGGAAGGCAGCGCCGATCGGCTGCTCGTAGGTCAGCGCCAGGCTGGCCGACCATTCCGGTGCGAACGACATGCGATCGTTCTCCCGGTTCGGATCGAAGCCCACCGTGCCGGTGAAGTCCGTGATCTCGGTTTCGGCATAGGTCACGCCGCCCTGAATGCTCAGCGGCTCGAACGGAGTGAACCACACCATGTCGAGGTCGACGCCCTGCGAGACCACTTCCGGCACGGAGCGGACTTCGAACTGCAGACCCGTGAAGGTGTTGAGTTGGAAGTCCTGGTACTCCTGATAGAACACGGTGGCGTTCAGCAGCAGCGTGTTGTTGAGCCACTCGGTCTTCGCGCCGACTTCGTAGGAATCGACCAGTTCCTTGTCGAATGAGAGATCAGTGTCCGGAACAGCCACCACCGGGCCGCCGATACGCTCGCGATCAAAGTTGAAGCCACCGGCCTTGTAGCCACGCGCACCGGAGATGTAGGCCATCACGTCATCCGTGAACCGATAGGAGAACTTGAGCGTGCCGCTCCATTCCTCTTCGTCGAGGGTCTGGGTAGGCAGTACCAGATTGTTGTAGTTCGGGTCGTTGTAGGCGACGCAACCCAGCCCGAACACGGCAGCTTGTGCTGCAGGAGGCAGTGCTCCGGCAATGGCTGCTGCGTTGGCACGCAGCGCGCCGCAGCCCACGTTCTCGTTGCGGTCGTTCGTGTAGTGCGCATCCAGATCCTTCGACTCGTCGGTGTAGCGCACGCCGATCGTCGCTTCGAACCGATCTGTGATCTTGATGGTGTTGTTGGTGAACAGGGCGAAGGTGTCGGACTTCTGTTCGTACAGATCGTCGTAGCCGAAGTTGCCCGCGAAGTTCGCCCCGAACGATGCGAACAGGTTGGGAGTCGCCCCGGCGGTCGACAGAAAGCTCACGTAACGTTCCCAATCGGTGCCGCGCACCAGTTGGGCCTTGGTCGTGACTTCCTCGTGCGCGTAGAAGGCACCGACCAGCCAGTTGATGCGGTCGGTGTCCCCCTGCAAGCGCAGTTCCTGACTGAGCTGTTCGAACTCGGTGCCGTTCGGGCCCGCTGGATCACGATAGAGAATGTCCGCCAGCGTGAAGTCGGCGTCCTGGGCCATGGTGAAGTCCCAGTCGCGCCATGCCGTAATCGAAGTCAGCGACATCGAATCGTTGATTTCCCAGTTGATCTCCGCGGAGGCACCGACTTCTTCGATATCCTGGTCCGTAAGGCGGTTGGAGTACGCCACGCGGCCGTAGGCATCGGCCGTCGTGGGAATCGAACCCGGACGCGTCAGGTTGACGATCGGAACACTCGTGCCGAGAACGTATTGCGGCGCTGCGCAGCAGTGTTCTTCGCGCTTGGTGTAGTCGCCGATCAGACGGATGCTCAGCGTGTCGACCGGATCGATCAGCAGCTGGCCGCGCACGGTGTAGAAGTTGCGATCGTAATCTTCATCCGTGGTGCGCGGCCCCTGGCCCGTGACCACGTCGAGAAAGCCGTCGCGTTCGCGCGAGGCGACATAGAGACGACCTGCCAGCTTGTCGTTGAAGCCGCCGGTAATCGAGGCTGCACCTTCCATCTGGCCGTAGTTGCCGGCCGTCAGTTCGACATCGGCGCCGAAATCGTACGAAGGCTTCTTGGTGACGATGTTGATCACGCCGGCCGAGGTGTTCTTGCCGAACAGCGTGCCCTGCGGGCCCTTCAGAACTTCAATGCGTTCCAGTTCGCCCAGGTCACCGAAACCCACGCCATTGCGCGGACGGTAGACGCCGTCGATGACAATGCCGACCGACGACTCGAGGCCGGGGTTGTCGCCGACCGTGCCGATGCCGCGGATACGTGCCGTCGTGCTGGCCTCGCTCGACGAGGAGGTGACGGTCAGGCCCGGAGCCAGAATGGTCAGATCCTTGATGTCGCGAACGCCGTTGTCTTGCAGCAACTGGCCGGAGACGCTGGTAACGACGATCGGCACATCCTGCAGGTTCTGTTCGCGCTTCTGCGCCGTGACGACAATCGTCTCGATGTTGCGGCTGCCGCTATTCTCGGTTTCTTGCGCCGATACTGACAGCGTGACCGCGACCGAGGCCGCGAGCGTGGCAATGACTGCCCGACGCAGAGTGACACTTGCTACTGACATGAATCCCCCTTAGCAATGATCCGTGAGCGAGAAACTGATTCCGCGTGACGGGCGCCTTGGTTACACACTAGTGCGCTCGCGACGTGGCGCGAAGGTTACTGAGTCCGACAGGGAAGCGAAAGGGATTTTGCGAAAAAGCAACGCATGTGGATCGTGTGTGGACGCGCCACTCCGGAACGCTTGATTTTGCAACGCAGAAACCAGGTCTCGAAGAGCCCGTCTTTTCTGCAATGCGATACAGTTCAGCCATGGCGATGTCGCGGGTGCATCGCCGCCGTATCTCCATCCAGCGCAGCACATTGAAGAAATCAGCCATGCAACAGTTCGATGTCGTCGTCATAGGCAGCGGTCCGGCCGGTGAAGGGGCTGCAATGATGGCCGCGAAGAATCATCGGACGGTGGCGCTGATCGAGCGGCATTTCGAAGTCGGCGGAGGCTGTACTCACTGGGGCACGATCCCGAGCAAGGCGTTACGGCATGCGGTGAAGATATTGCATGACATGCGGCGCAATCCGCTATTGAGGGAATTCCACGCCGACACACCGTTGACATATCCGCAGTTGCTGGCGACAGCCACGAAGGTGGTCGAATCGCAGGTGGCCAGTCGCCATCGATTCTACGAGCGCAACCGGGTGCCGATTTTCGGCGGCGAGGCATCGTTCGTCGATGATCACGTCATCGAGATCCAGCCGACGGTCGGGAAGGCGCAGCGTATCTCCGGACGACACATCATCATCGCGGCCGGCTCGCGGCCCTACCATCCGCCGGAAGTCGATTTCACGCACGAACATGTTCGGGACAGCGACTCGATCCTGCGCTATCCGGCGCATCCGTTCGCGGTGACGATCTACGGCGCCGGCGTGATCGGCTGCGAGTACGCCTCGATCTTCATCAACCTCGGCGCCAAGGTCACGCTGGTCAACACGCACGAGCGGCTGCTCTCGTTTCTCGACGACGAGATCGCTGAAGCGCTTTCCTATCATCTGCGCGAGCAGGGTTGCGTCATTCGCCACAACGAACAGTTCAAGGCGCTGGAAACGCGGGAAAGAGATGTTGTCCTGCACCTGGAATCGGGGCGCAAGATCAAATCAGATCTGCTGCTGTGGGCCAATGGCCGCACCGGCAATTCGCAGCATCTGAAGCTCGACCGCGTCGGGCTGACGGCCAATTCGCGCGGTCAGATCGCCGTCAACAGTCATTACCAGACCGCGGTGCCGCACATCTATGCCGTGGGCGACATTGCAGGTCCGCCGGCACTGGCGAGTGCGGCGTACGTGCAGGGCTCGCATGCCGTGCAGCACATGCTGGATCCCTCGGTTCCCGAGCATCGGCTCGAGATGGTGCCGAGCGGGATCTACACCATCCCCGAAATTTCCTCGATAGGGAAAACCGAGCGCGAACTGCAGGAGGGGAAGGTTCCCTACGAAGTCGGTCACTGCGCGTTCAAGAACCTGGCGCGCGCGCAGATGACGGATGAGCGCGTCGGCATGCTCAAGATCATCTTCCATGCCGAGACGCTGGCCGTGCTCGGCGTGCATTGCTTCGGCGACGGTGCCTCCGAGATCGTGCACATCGGGCAGACCGTCATGGCCAGCCCCGAACTCAACAACATCCGCTATTTCACCAATGCGACGTTCAACTATCCGACCATGGCCGAGGCATATCGGGTCGCCGCCTACAATGGATTGAACCGCTTGACGTGACTTGTGCGGGCTACTAGCCAGATGCAGAGTCATGCGACAGACTCGATGGGGCATCGCGATGTCTCTATCTTTCCGGCTGGCGGTGGCCGCCGGCAGTTTTTTCAGGAGTCCTTCTGCATGAGCGTCCTAAAAGAATTCCGTGAGTTCGCCGTCAAGGGCAATGTCGTCGATATGGCCGTCGGTATCATCATCGGCGCTGCCTTCGGCAAGATCGTCAGTTCGCTGGTGAGTGATGTGGTGACGCCGCCGCTGGGGTACGTGATCGGCGGGGTGGATTTCACCAATCTCGCGGTGACGTTGCCTGCGCTTCAGGAGGGTGCCGACGCAGTGACGATCCGCTATGGTGCTTTCCTGCAGACCGTGTTCGATTTCGCGATCGTGGCGTTTGCGATCTTCCTGCTCATCAAGCTCATCAACCGCGTGCGTCGCAAGGAAGAGGCCGCGCCCGCCGCACCTGCGCCGCCGCCGCGCCAGGAAGTGCTGCTGGAAGAAATCAGGGATCTGTTGAAAGAGAAGCGATAGACGCTCTCGCGACCATCCCCATGCCTGACCGCGTGGGGATGGTGCCGTCGTCAGGCGACAGTCTTGAACGCGGCCCGGGTCAGATTCTCCGGTGCGCCCGTCGTGCATGCGACGTCATCCTCGATACGAATGCCGCCGTACGGCTTGAAGCGCTCGACCTGCTTCCAGTTGATGTTGCCGGCGTAGGGCGCCTTGCGCGCCTGCGCGAGCAGCGAATCGATGAAATAGAGTCCCGGCTCGATCGTAACCACGAAGCCGGGCTCGAGCGTGCGGGTGAGTCGCAGGTAGGGGTGGCCGGGCGGCCGCGCCTTCTGTTTTCCCTCGATGCTGATCGTGAACCCCGAGACGTCGTGAACCTGCAGCCCCAGCAGGTGGCCAATGCCGTGCGGGAAGAAAACGCCCGACAGTCCGGATGCGAGGGCGTCGTCCGGGGACGCATTGATCACATCGCTGTCGCGCAGCAGGGCGGCGATGCGTCGATGCGCGCTCAGATGGATATCGGCGTAGTCGACGCCGGCACGCACTTCGTCGCAGAGTTCGAGTTGCAGTCGATCCATGCCGTCGATCAGCTTCTGGAAGTCATCCATCGTTGCCGAGTACGTGCGTGTGATGTCGCTGGCATAGCCGGCGACTTCACCGCCGGCGTCGATCAGGAACGAGCGCGGGCTCGCGGGCGCCTGCGTCTCCTGATGCTGGTAGTGCAGCACCGCCGCGTGTTCGTTCAGCGCGATGATGTTGGGGTACGGCAGACCGGCCTCGGTGTGCTGCGTCGCTCGCAGATATTCGACATGAATCCCGAACTCCGATGCACCGGCGCGGAACGCCGCCTCTGCCGCCCTGTGGCCGCGCGCGCCACGCACGGAGGCCTGCCGCAGGCATTCGAGTTCGTAAGGCGTCTTGATCGCGCGATGGTAGTGAAGGCGATCCAGCAGCGCGTTGGGATTGCCTGCGGCAAAGCCCCATTCGGAATACTCCGCCTGCCACTCGCCGATCAGGGCGCAATTCGGCAACCGCATGAGATGTGCACGTGCTTCGGATGCCTCGCGTATCACGATGATCTCGACGCGCGAGGCCCAGTACTCGTCCGGCATCACCGGCGCCTTGTGCCAGTAGTCGTCCGGTTGCAGGAACAGCAGCCGGATCGGTCTGCCCGGTTCATAGAGAACCCAGCAGTCCGGCGCATCGAGCAGCGGTACCCAGGATTTGAAATGCGGATTGACCTTGAATGGATAGGGCTGATCGTCGAGGAACTGCATCCACAGCCTGCCGGAGTGGATCGCGAGCGAATCGAAGCTGCACGCCGCGAGCGCATCGTCCGTGCGGGCGCGCAGGATCCCGAGGTGATCGTCGTAGAGCGTGTCGATGGTGGTCATGGAAGTCACTCTCACTGAAAGCGACGGCGGCGCGCGGGCGGACGGCGGGCCGTGCGACTACTGCACAACATGGAAGCTGATTGTGCCCCAATTGCCGTAGTCGGCGCTGCAGTCGCCGACGGCTGCGGGGATCATCCGCCCCAATGCGCCGGTCAGCAGGATCTGACCCGTCTCGATCGGCCATCCCTGCTGCAGCATTGTATTCACGAGCCAGCGGGCGGCCTCCCACTGGTCGCCCAATGCGTCGCGGGCGTCGCCCGTGTTGACTTCTCTGCCGTTGCAGACGAGTCGCGGCGCTGCGTCATTCGGATCGCGGGCCTCGGGCGGGGCGAAATCACCGACGATGTACGCTGCGGCGGCAACGTTGGTCGCGATGATGTCGATCGCTCCGGGTTGGGCGCCTGCGGCGTAATGGAGGTTGGGAAGTTCGATGGCCGGTGCGACGCCGTCGATGTACTGCCTGAGTTCGGCGACGTCATCGACGCGTGTGCGAATCGGCGTGCCGATGCGCAGCGCGACTTCCGTTTCGATGTTGAGGCCGGGCTGTTCGCTCAATCGAACGGTCGTGCCTGGATGGCGCAGACCGGCGGAGGGCAGCACACCCGCCACAGGTTCATTCGTGTTGAAGCGGGCCTGTGACTGCGGCGAGGTGAGTCCCGCCTTGAATCCGCCGGGGCGCGTGCCGTTCAGCAGTGCCTGCGCAACGCGCTTCTGAATCGCGTACGCCTCGTCATTTGTCAACGATTCGTCAATGCGCTGAGCCAGCGGCAGTGGTTCGTTGCGACGGCCCGCGTCGATCACTGCGTTCGCAATACGTTGCTGCGAAGTGCACGCAGACAGCGTAATACAAGCGCAGAACGCGATTATGGAGATGCGTGCGGGCCTGCAATTCAGCATGTTTTCGAGTCCCCTGATGTTGTCTTCTGTTCGCGACGCGCGCGGCTGCGAGCGTTTCAAACAAGGGTGAAACGCTCTAGAATCCGCCCGCCGCAATCGACGAGAGAATGTTATCTCCCGACTGCAGCGGAACGTTATCGATTCGAAATCACAATCACTGGGGTGATAGATCACATGAACACCAAAATGATTCTCGCTGCTCTCGCGCTGTCGCTGTCGCTGGCTGCCTGTGCGAAGAAGGACGCGGCTCAGGATGCTGCTGATGCTGCCGGCGATGCCGCTGTTGCTGCTGGCGAAGCTGCAAGTGATGCCGCTGCCGCTGCCGGCGAAGCCGCAGAAGCCACGGGCGATGCTGCCGCTGCCGCTGCGAGCGATGCTGCCGATGCTGCTGGCGACGCCGCTCAGGCCGCTGGCGAAGCTGCTCAGGAAGCCGTGACCCCCGCTCAGTAATGAGCCGCGAGCCGGGCAGGCTTCATGCCTGCCCGGTCTCGTTCGTCGGGCGACGCTGCCAATCGTGCCGACCAATTCACATCCGTAGCGATCCAGGCTGGATCGCACCCTCCGTCAGGCAGACAATACAGCCTCCATCGACATACGCAGCGGAGGCGGCACAGGACGAGCCGATCACATCGACGTGCCAGTCAGCATTCGCGACGCCAGGAATTCGGAGGCAGACCGCCACTGGATCCAGCGCTACTACCCCGAATATCTCGAAGATCTTTCGCAGCAGAGCATGAACACGGGCATGTTCCCGGTTCGCGGCGAATATGGCGAACGGGAACAGGAACTGATGGCCCGCTGGTTTGCCGACGACAGCGCGCATCCGCTGATCCTGCTCAAGAACGATCGTCCCGCAGGCTTTGCCCTGGTGAGTCGTCCGCTGCGGAACCAGCGCGAATCCGTCGACTACCACATGGCCGAGTTCTTCGTCGCGCCGACGCAGCGTCGCCTTGGTATCGGGCGCGATGCAGCGCAATTGATCTTTGCGCGATTCGCCGGCACCTGGGAAATCACCGAGTTCCTGTACAACAAGTCGGCCGTGGCGTTCTGGCGCGACATCGTCAGCCATCTCACCGGCGGGCGCTTTCGCGAATCAGTCGCGCATGGCGAAGTGCGCCAGGTCTTCAGCTCGAAGGATTTCGTCAGGCAGCGATGACTCGTGCAAAACGATAGCGGACGCTGCCGTATTCGGGCGGAGCGGTGTAGTCATCGAATCCATCGACCCGGATCGGCACCGGCTCCTTGAAGCACGGTCCATCGTATACGAAGGTGTGGAACTCGCCGTTTTCGCCGCAGGCATCCACCCCCGCCGGCAGGCTCGCGATGAAGCGGGCGTCGTAGGGCCGACCGCAGAATTCGTCGCCGAGATAGCGCGAATCGATGCAGACCACCGTGGCGCGGAATCCCGCCGCCAGCACTTCGTCGACGAGTTGCAACCGATCGTTCTGCCAGAGCGGCAATACAGCCTGCATATCGGCTGCCGCGCAGACTTTCTCTTCCCAGTCGCGATGGGACTGCAGGTCGATGTCACCGAAGACGGCCGCGCGATGGCCAGTCTCGTGCAACTCGCGCAGTGCTGCGATAAACACGGCTTCGTAGGTCTTCCACGTGGCTGTCCGCACCATCAGTTCGCAACCGACGGCCTGTGCCTGCCGCTCCATCAAGGTGCGGGAGATCGCATGCGAGCGGCTGCGTTCGCCGGATTCGTCGAACATCGTCAGCAGCGTGCGGACCTTGTATCCCTGCCGTTGCGCCAGCCACAGCGCAAGACAGGAGTCCTTGCCGCCGCTGAAGGAACAGAGAGCTGGATGGGATCGCACATCTTTCATGAGTAATATCCTTGCCGGCCATGATAGCGGCGTGTCGGGGCGCGGAGGAGACGAATTCAATGATTGCTCGACTGGCATATGCAACGTTTCTGCTGTTGATAACGGCCAACGTTGGTACGTGACGGAATCGTCGCGATCCCTGTCTTTCAGGGTCGGCGACAAGATCGCGATCCGGCGCGCCAGTCTCGGTTCTTATCTGCTGACGCGCGAGCAAGCCGGGCCGACAGTGCGGGTACGACGTATCGAGTAGGCGGTTTCGGCTTCAGGCCCGCTTGCGCGAACGCTCCTGAGCCTGCGCCAGCACAGGTGCAAGGAACCGGCCGGTGTGCGACTGCGCACTGGCGGCGATCTGTTCGGGCGTTCCCTGGGCGACGATCTGTCCCCCCCCCGAGCCGCCTTCGGGGCCGAGGTCGATGATCCAGTCGGCCGTCTTGATGACATCCAGATTGTGTTCGATCACGACGATGGTGTTGCCTTCGTTGCGCAGGCGCTGCAGCACGGCCAGCAACTGTTCGATGTCGAAGAAGTGCAGGCCGGTGGTCGGTTCGTCGAGGATGTACAGCGTGCGCCCGGTGGAGCGCTTCGAGAGTTCCTTCGCCAGTTTGACGCGCTGCGCTTCGCCGCCGGACAACGTCGTGGCGTTCTGGCCGAGGCGGAGATAGGACAGGCCGACATCCATCAGCGTCTGCAGCTTCGGTTCGATGACGGGCACGTGCTTGAAGAAGGCGAGCGCATCCTCGACGGTCATTTCCAGGACTTCGCTGATGTTCCTGCCCTTGTAGCGGATCTCCAGCGTTTCGCGGTTGTAGCGTTTGCCCTTGCAGACGTCGCACGGCACATAGATGTCCGGCAGGAAGTGCATTTCCACCTTGATCACGCCATCGCCCTGGCAAGCCTCGCAGCGACCGCCTTTCACGTTGAAGCTGAAGCGTCCAGGTTCGTAGCCGCGGGTGCGGGCTTCGGGGACCTCGGCAAAGATCTCGCGGATCGGCGTGAACAGGCCGGTGTAGGTCGCCGGATTGGAGCGCGGCGTGCGGCCGATGGGCGTCTGATCGATGTCGATGACGCGATCGATCTGGTCGAGTCCTTCGACGCCGTCGTTCGGTGCGGGATCATTGGACGCATCGTTCAGCGTGCGCGCGACGACCTGGTACAGCGTGTCGTTGATGAGCGTGGACTTGCCCGAGCCTGATACGCCCGTGACGCAGGTCATCACGCCGAGCGGAATGTCGACCGTGACTTTCTTCAGGTTGTTGCCGCGTGCATTGACGATGCGCAGGAAGCGATCCTGTTTCGGCGCGCGCATGGCAGGAATCGCAATCGCCCGCGTGCCGGACAGATATTGGCCCGTCAGCGACTTCGGATTGGCCGCGACTTCTGCGGGTGTGCCCTTGGCGATCACCTCGCCGCCATGAATGCCGGCGCCGGGCCCGAGATCGACCACGAAGTCGGCGTGACGGATGGCATCTTCATCGTGCTCGACCACGATGACCGTGTTGCCCAGATCGCGCAGCCGGTTGAGCGTGAACAACAATCGTTCGTTGTCGCGCTGATGCAGGCCGATCGACGGCTCATCGAGGATGTACATCACGCCGACCAGTCCCGAGCCGATCTGGCTGGCCAGGCGGATGCGCTGCGCTTCGCCGCCGGACAGCGTTTCCGCGCTGCGATCGAGTGTCAGATAGTCGAGCCCGACATCGCACAGGAAGCGCAACCGCTCGGCCACTTCCTTGATGATCTTGGCCGCGACTTCGCCGCGCCAGCCTTCGAGCGTGAGATCGGCGCTGAAGCGCATGGCATTGCCGACGGCCATGCTGGTGAGTTCAGACAGTGTGCGGCCCGCGACGAAGACATTGCGCGCCGCGCGGTTCAGTCGCGTGCCCTTGCAGTCCGGGCAGGGCTGATTGCTCAGGTACTTCGCCAGTTCCTCGCGCACCGCCATCGATTCGGTTTCGCGATAGCGTCGTTCGAGATTCGGAATGACGCCTTCCCATTTGTGCGAGCGCTTGGTCGTGCCGCCACGCGCATCGACGTAGCGGAACTCGATCTTCTCGTCGCCGCTGCCGTTCAGGACGATCTTCTGATGTTTCGCCGCCAGTTCGTTCCACGGTTTCTCGATGTCGAACTTGTACTGCCGCGCCAGCGACTGGATCAGTGCGAAGTAATAGGCATTGCGCCGATCCCAGCCACGGATCGCCCCGCCTGCCAGCGACAGGTGCGGATGATGGACGACGCGCGCCGGGTCGAAGAACTGCTGCACGCCGAGTCCGGAGCAGGTGGGACAGGCGCCGGCCGGATTGTTGAACGAGAACAGCCGCGGTTCGAGTTCGGCGAGGCTGTAACCGCAGATCGTGCAGGCGAAGCGATCGGAAAAGACGAGTTCCTCGCGCCCGGGCTCGTCCATGAAGGCCACGCGGGCGGTGCCGTCGGACAGGCGCAGCGCGGTTTCGAAGGATTCGGCGAGTCGCTGGGCGATGTCGCCGCGCACCTTGAGCCGGTCGACCACCACTTCGATCGTGTGTTTGCGCTTGTTGTCGAGTTTCGGCGGCTGGTCCAGTTCGATCACCTTGCCGTCGACGCGGGCGCGCACGAACCCCTGGCCGCGCAGCGATTCGATCACCTGCAGGTGTTCGCCCTTGCGCCCCTCGATCATCGGCGCCAGCAACAGCAGCGGCGTGCCTTCGGGCAGGCGCAGCAGCTGATCGACCATCTGGCTCACGGTCTGCGCCGCCAGGTCGACGTGATGATCCGGACAGCGCGGCGTGCCGACGCGCGCGAATAGCAGTCGCAGGTGATCGTAGATTTCGGTCACGGTGCCGACGGTCGAACGCGGATTGTGCGAGGTCGATTTCTGTTCGATGGCAATCGCCGGCGACAGGCCTTCGATGGAATCCACATCGGGCTTTTCCATCATCGACAGGAACTGCCGCGCATAGGCCGACAGCGACTCGACGTAACGGCGCTGACCTTCCGCGTAGATGGTGTCGAAGGCGAGCGAGGACTTGCCCGATCCGGACAGCCCCGTGAACACGATGAGGCGATCGCGCGGCAATTCGAGATCGATATTGCGCAGGTTGTGCGTGCGTGCGCCGCGGATGACGATGGACGAGGACATGGCTGGGCGTCGGCGAAAGCGGGACCGATCACTATACGGGGAGGGTGGAGTTGGGGGCAAAGGCGGGCAGGGCAAGGCCGGTTGGGGGCGCTGTCCGTCAGGATCTGTCAGGGTTCTGCCGCCCTGCGCCTTTCTCGACACCTTGCCGAAATTAATAGGTGACCGCGAAGCACGCGGCACGTCTAGAATGTGCGCCCTCGTTTACCGGATTGGGGCGATTCGTCATGGCGCGCGGCATCAACAAAGTCATCCTCGTGGGCAATCTCGGCAAGGATCCGGAAGTCCGTTACATGCCGAGCGGCAAGGCCGTCACCAACTTCAGCATCGCCACGTCCGAGTCGTGGACCGACAAGTCCACGGGCGACAAGCAGGAGCGCACCGAATGGCACAACATCGTGCTGTTCGAGAAGCTGGGTGAAATCGCCGCCGAATACCTGCGCAAGGGCTCGCAGGTCTACATCGAAGGCAGCATTCGCACCCGCAAGTGGCAGGACAAGGAAGGCAAGGACCGCTACAGCACTGAAATCATCGGTCGTGACATGCAGATGCTCGGCAGCCGTGGCGGCGCCGGCGGCGGGTCTTCCGGCGGTGGATCCGAATCGCGCGGTGGCGGCGAAGCCCGGCAGTCGCGGCCTGCGGCCGTCGAGGATCGCGGTGCGCCGGCGAGCGATGAGGGCGGGTTCGACGACGATATTCCGTTTTGAGAGGCGCTAGGCCCTAGGCCCTGAAGGATTGGGAATCCATTCACCGGTGCGAATCACCAACTCGGGCCCGATGGGTGGGTGAGCCTTAAGTTATTGTTTTTCCTGGCTAGCGCCTAGGGCCTAGAGCCTAGAACCTTCTCCCAGTATCCTACCCGCCCCCCGATTCCCGCCCGTCCCATGCCTTTCCTCCACATCCGCACCAACGGCTGCCAGATGAACGAATACGACTCCGCCAAGATGGTGGATGTCCTTCGTGAATCCGGCGGTTACGAGCTGACGGAAGATCCGGCGCAGGCCGACGTGATCCTGCTCAATACGTGCTCGATCCGCGAGAAAGCCCAGGAGAAAGTGTTCTCCCAGCTCGGTACCTGGAAGCACCTGAAGCAGGCCAGACCGGACCTGATCATCGGCGTCGGCGGTTGCGTGGCAAGCCAGGAAGGCGAGGGCATCACGAAGCGCGCCGGTTATGTCGATCTGGTGTTCGGTCCGCAGACCCTGCACCGCTTGCCGGACATGATCCGCGAACTGCGCGCCACCGGTCGCCCGGTCGTCGATATCAGTTTCCCCGAGATCGAGAAATTCGATCATCTGCCGCAGCCGCGGGCGGAAGGGCCCACGGCGTTCGTCTCGATCATGGAAGGTTGCAGCAAGTACTGCTCGTTCTGTGTCGTGCCCTACACGCGCGGCGAGGAAGTCAGCCGCCCGTTCGAACCGGTGATGACGGAGATCCGTCAGCTGGCCGATCAGGGCGTGCGCGAAATCAATCTGCTGGGCCAGAACGTCAATGCCTACCGCGGTCCGATGGATGACGGCACGCTGTGCGATCTGGCGACGCTGATCTATTTCATCGCCGGGATCGATGGCATCGAACGCATCCGCTTCACCACGTCGCATCCGGTCGAGTTCAGTGACGCGCTGATCGAGGCGTATCGGGACGTGCCCAAGCTGGCGAACTATCTGCATCTGCCGGTGCAGTCCGGATCCGACCGCATCCTGGCAGCCATGAAGCGCGGCTACACGGCGGTGGAATTCAAACAGAAGATCCGCAAGCTGCGCGCCGTGCGTCCCGATATCAGTATCACCTCGGACTTCATCGTCGGCTTCCCTGGCGAGACCGAGCGCGATTTCGCCGCGACCATGAATCTGATTGCCGAGGTCGGCTTCGATCAGTCCTTCAGCTTCATCTACAGCCGCCGTCCCGGTACGCCCGCGGCGTCGCTGCCGGACGATGTGACGGCGGAAGAGAAGCACCAACGGCTGGCGATGCTGCAGGCGCGCATTGACGCCAGCTCGCTGGAGATCAGTCGCTCGATGGTCGGGACGGTGCAGCGCGTGCTGATCGAGCGTCCGTCGAGGAAGAATCCGCGACAGCTCGCCGGCCGCACCGAGAACATGCGCTGGGTGAACTTCGACGCGCCGCATGCGTTGATCGGACAGTTTGCCGATGTCGTCATCACCGAGGCGCTGACCAATTCGCTGCGCGGTCGGCTGTTCGATCCACAGAGCGAGGCATTTCATACGGAGGCCACGGAGATCACGGAGACGAGACGGGCAACGGCGTGAACGTCTTGATTCCGTACCTCCGTGCTCTCCGTGGCCTCCGTGTGAAATCCCATTCCTGAATCATTTGTGAGTACTCCCGTCGAAACCCGTGATCTTGCCCTCGAGCCAGTCGACAACCATCGATTGGCGAATTTTGTGGGCCCCATGGACGAGAACCTGCGCCATGTCGAGCAGCGGCTCGGCGTGCAGGTGCGTCGACGTGGCGGCCAGGTCGAAGTGGTTGGTCCGGCGGAGGCAGCGGCGGCCGCCCAGGTGGTGCTGCGCAAACTCTTCGATCTGTCGGCACTCGAATCCCTGACGCCGGATCGCGTGCATCTCGCCCTGCAGGAAGCGGGCATGGACGCTGGCGCAGCTGCCGGTGCACCGCGCGTCGACGATCCGTCGATTCACACCCAGCGCGGCGGCATTCGCGGGCGCGGCCCGAATCAGCGCCAGTATCTGCACAACATCCACACCTGCGATCTGACGTTCGGCATCGGCCCGGCCGGTACGGGCAAGACGTTTCTCGCGGTGGCCTGTGCCGTCGAAGCGCTGCAGTCGGAGCGCGTGCGACGCATCGTGCTGGTGCGTCCGGCCGTCGAAGCGGGCGAACGGCTGGGGTTTCTGCCCGGCGATCTCGCGCAGAAAGTCGATCCGTATCTGCGTCCGATGTACGACGCGCTCTATGAAATGATGGGCTTCGATCGTGTCGCCCGCGCCGTCGAGCGTCAGGTCATCGAGATTGCGCCATTGGCATTCATGCGCGGCCGCTCGCTCAACGATTCCTTCATCATTCTCGACGAGGCGCAGAACACCAGCGTCGAACAGATGAAGATGTTCCTCACGCGCCTGGGCTTCGGTTCGAAGGCCGTCGTGACCGGCGATATCACGCAGACCGACCTGCCGAAGCAGCAGATGTCCGGACTGCGCAATGCCATGAAGGTATTGCCGGGCGTGGCCGGCGTCGCCTTCACACAGTTCACGTCGCGCGATGTGGTGCGTCATCCGCTGGTGCAGCGGATTGTCGAGGCCTACGAACGCCGGCAGCCGGGCGACGCAGGAGTCGAGGGTTCCGATTCCTGAAGAACCGCATGCCGCGATCCCACGTTTCCAGAACCGTCACGATCGTGCCGGACATTTCGCTTCAGTTTGCGACCGGCCGGAAGAATGTGCCGAGTCCCGTGTCGCTGCGACGCTGGGCGAAGGCGGCAATGCGTGAAGTGCCGGTGACGAAGCCGTTACGCCAGGCGCTGCGGCACGGTGCGGGCGTGTCGATCCGCATCGTCGGCGCCGCCGAAAGCCGCCGGCTCAATGCCGCCTGGCGCGGCAAGGACAAACCCACCAACGTTCTTTCTTTTCCTTCCGGCTTGGCCGGCGGCCAGAACCCGGCGCCCGCCGGCCCGTTCCCGCTCGGCGATCTCGTCATCTGCGCGCCCGTCGTGGCCCGCGAGGCTCGGGAACAGGGCAAGGCTTCCCGGGCGCACTGGGCGCACATGGTCGTCCATGGGGTACTGCATCTGTTAGGTTACGATCACGAACTCGACCGCGAGGCCGAGTCGATGGAGGCGCGCGAAATGAATCTGTTGGCGACATTCGGGTATCCCAATCCATATGCCTGAGGAACCAGGTCCGACCGGTCGCTGGCTGCGGCGTATCACCGACAGCTTCAGCAGCGAACCTCGCGATGTCGAAGATCTCACTGACCTGCTCGCCAATGCGAAATCGCGCGGCGTCATCAGCTCGGATGCCTTCGAAATGCTCGAAGGCGTGCTCGATGTGGTGGAACTGCAGGTGCGCGACATCATGGTGCCGCGCTCGCAGATGGTGATCGTGAACCGCGACGATCCGCCGGCGGACATCCTGCCCGCCGTGATCGAAGCCGGTCACTCGCGCTATCCCGTCATCGGCGAGGATCGCGACCAGGTCGTGGGCATCCTGCTGGCGAAGGACCTGCTGCGTTACTTCATCGACGGCGGTCGCGAGAATTTCGACATCAAGGAATGCCTGCGTCCCGTCGCCTTCATTCCCGAGAGCAAGCGCCTGAGCGAACTGCTCAAGGAATTCCGCACCAGCCATCACCACATGGCGATCGTCGTCGATGAGTACGGCGGCGTCTCGGGCCTGGTGACCATCGAGGACGTGCTCGAACAGATCGTCGGCGACATCGGCGACGAGTACGACGTCGACGACGATCTCGACATCCGCAAGGAGGCCGAGCGCCAGTTCAGCGTCAAGGGCACGACGCGCATCGACGAGTTCAACCAGTACTTCGGCACGTCCTTCAGCGACGAAGACTTCGACACCATCGGCGGACTGGTGATCAATTTCCTCAGCCGCCTGCCGCGCCGCGGCGAGACTTTCACGCTCGACGGTCTGGAGTTTCGCGTCGTGCGTGCCGACCGGCGCCGGCTCGATCTGCTGCGCGTCACGACGATCCGCGACATCGTCCCCAGAGAAGAATAGGAATGTTTCACACGGAGTTCACGGAGGCCACGGAGATCGGAAAGACAAAAATAAGGATCATGAATCCGGGTCCGTTCTCCGCAAGATTGTTTCTTTACTCCGTGCTCTCCGTGAACTCCGTGTGAAACTCCTTTCTTCTCTTCAGGCTTTCTTCGAAATCCCGCGCACGCAATGGCTGGCACTGCCCGTCGGTGCAGCGCTGTCGTTCGCGTTCGCGCCGTTCGAGTGGTGGCCGCTGGCGATTCTGTGTCCGGCCTATCTGTTCCTGAGCTGGTATTTCGCTGTCTCGCCGCGTCACGCGGCGAAGTCCGGTTTTCTGTTTACGGTCGGGCTGTTTCTCGCGGGCACCTACTGGCTCTACAACACGATTCACGAGATCGGACACGCACCGGCCTGGCTTGCGATCTTCCTGATGGCCGCGATGGTGGCGATTCTCGGCGGCTACACGGCCGCACTCGGCTACGCGCTGACACGCTGGCTGCCGCCAGAGGCGGCGGGCGACGGACAACGGGCAACGGTCGGAGTCGGCGCGATGCTGCATGCGCTGGTCGTCTATCCGGCGGCGTATACGGTGCTCGAATGGTTCCGCGGCTGGTTCCTCAGCGGCTTTCCCTGGTTTGCGCTGGGCTATTCGCAGACCGATTCGCCGCTCGCGGGCTTCGCGCCGATCTGGGGGGTGTACGGCATCAGCCTGCTCACCGCGATTTCAGCCGGCGCGCTGGTGGTGCTGCTCGTCGGCACGAACCGCGAGCGCATTGCCGCGATGACGGTGGCGGCAGGTATCTGGATTGCCGGCGCCGCATTCTGGCATCACGAATGGACGACACCGATCGGCCGACCTGTCACCGTCGCCATCGTGCAGGGCGCCGTGCCGCAGGACATGAAGTGGAGCATCGAATACCGCGACTCGACCATCGATCTGTATCGCGATCTGACGCTGCCGCATCTCGGCAAGGACATCGTGCTGTGGCCGGAATCCGCGCTGCCCGACATGCCGGACCAGCTGCGCGATTTCATGTCCTGGCTGTGGAGCAGGGCACGCGCGAAGGACACGACGTTGATCACCGGCATGCTGCGCTATGGCAAGGATGAGAACGACATCCGCAACGGCTTGCTGGCGCTGGACGAAGACGCGCAGTGGTACGACAAGCGCCGCCTCGTGCCCTTCGGCGAGTTCTTCCCGGTGCCCTCGTTCATCCGCGAATGGATGCGTCTGCAGAGTCTGCCGTATGCGGACATCACGGCGGGCGCACGGCATCAGCCGGCGCTGCGAGCCGGCGAGAATCGCATCGGCGCGACGATCTGCTACGAAGACGCCTACGGCGCCGAGCAGCTCGAGGTGCTCAAGGAGGCGACGTTGCTGGTCAATGTCACCAACGATGCATGGTTCGGCGATACGACGGCAGCGCCGCAGCATCTGCAGATCAGTCGCATGCGCGTCATGGAAGCGCAGCGTCCGCTGCTGCGCGCCGCGAACGACGGTATCTCGGCGCTCATCCTCGCCAACGGCGATGTCGAGAAGACCCTGCCGCGATTCAAGCCGGATGTACTCACCGGGGTCGTGCAGCCGCGTACCGGACTGACGCCCTACGCTCACGTCGGCAACTGGCCGGTGATCCTGCTGTGCTTCGCAGTGATCGCGGTCGCCGTAGTTCTCCGGAGAAGAACGCCGCGAAAGACCGCATAGATAGAGAGTCAAAAGCAGGAATTTTATTTTTCTGACCTTTTGCATCTTTTATGCGGTCTTTCGCGGCCTCCGAATCCCGTCTATCGCAGTTCCCGCAGATGCCGTTCGATCGCCGCGCCGAAGTGCGCCTGCGGGTTCGATGCTTCGATGCCTTCCTGTTCCTCGCGCCGCCCGATATCCGCCCTGGCACGCCGGAAGGCCGTGCGCAGGTCATGCGTAGAGGCCAGCGCATCGCGATAGAACGCCTCGCCGAAGTAGGTGAGATCGCGATCGTCGGCGCAGCCGAAGGAGGTGCGGTCGGCGGCCGACGCAGTGATGACGATTGTGTGGTCGTTGCGCAGCGGCTCGATGAACTGTCCCGAGTAGCAGGCAGACACGATCACGACGCGCCAGCGGATGCCGGACTCGTCCAGCACATCGGCGAGTTCCTGCGGAGACAGAGCAGCGAGCGGCATGTCGAGGTTGCTGACGGCGAGTGCGCCGTCTTCGGCGCCATGGGAGGACAGCGCCAGGAACAGCACATCGCGCTCGACCTCCATGCGACTCGCAACATCGGTCAGTGCACGTCGCAGCGCCGGTGCGCTGGCCAGTGGATGCGACGTGAGATCGCGACGGTCGTTCACGAGCTGCAGGGAACGATCCGCCGTACCGTATCCGGTGGCGATGGTTGCGGCCGCCAGCGCGATTTCGCTCGCGAACACCCGCTCCTCGCCCATGCCCGCGAAACCGACGAAGAAAGCTGCCGCGTCCAGGTCTGCGGGCCTCGCCATCGCCGCCACGGCCGAGTCGATCTGTTCGGATTGCACGAACAGCAACGATTCCATGAGCCGCTGTCGTGCCGTGAAGTCGCCGTGCTCGCCCGGGGCTTCGAGGGCTTCCTCCGCCGGATACCAGAACTGCGGCGTGACGTACTGACTCTGTGCAAACCACGCGGCGAGCGCCATCGCCGCCAGCCCGGCCAGCAGCGCGCGCGGCTGCGGGCGCCCGGTGAGCGAACGCAGTCCTGCCTGTCCGAAGCCGCTGGCGTAGAACGCGACCAGCAGCAACGCGCCCATGGTCGCGGCTGCGGGCACATAGCGCAGGATCAGCAACGTGAGAGCGGCGGCGACCGGTACGAAGGCGAGCGCCAGTGCGAAGGTGCTGCGTAATGCCACGACGGGTTGCGACAGCCGTGCCCAGATCGCGGCAATCAGCACGATGACGCTCGCGAACCAGCCCACTCCCAGCAACCCGTAGACATAGAACGTGGAGTCCGGCGGTGCGGTCAGGAAGTCGACTGCCAGCCACAGCAACAGGACGATCAGGCCCATCGCGAGCAACACGCGATCGCTCGGTGCCAGGGCCGGTCGATCGGTCGTCCGCAGCATCAGGGCGCGAGAGATGGTTTTCCAGAAGGCGTTCATCGATGGGTGAATCCGGAACCTGGGGCGGCAGAAGCAGTTGAGTATCAGTAAACCAGCGGCCGGGTGAGGGTGACAGCACCATTGCGCTGCGGACGTGATAGAAATCCCGGTGGCAGCCGAAGTGGCGACCAGACCGACCGACACGACCGTGGAGGATGTTCACCATCATGACCGCATTGCAGCGTGCAACGACATCGCGGAGCGCGATCCGGCGTCAGTTGTGGCGCTGGTGGGGCTGGCTGCTGCTCGCGACGCTCGTGCTGGCGCTCCTGGGCTCGCTGCGTTACTTCGGTGTCCTGCAACTGGATACCACCCCGCTGTCGCTGCTGTTTCGTGGCGCGATGCTGGTGGCGCATTTTGCCGCGCTGACGAGCCTGCTGCTGTTGCCGGTGCTGCTGATCGCGATGCTGTTGCCGCAACCTCGCCTGATCCTGCCGCTCGGCATTCTCGCTTCGACGCTGATTCTCCTGGCGCTGCTGGTCGATACGCAGGTCTACCGGCTGTATCGATTCCATATCAATGGCGGCGTGCTCAACCTGCTTTTCGGCGGGGCAGCGAGCGAAACCTTCGTGTTCTCCGGTGCCATGTATACGCAGGCGCTGCTGATCGCGGCACTGGTACTCGGTAGCGCGACCGCTGCCGGCGTGTTTGCCTGGCGCCATGTGCTGCGCCGCAGTCCCGGGCAGCCGCGAGTCGTGTGGGCCGTGCTGGGCGTGATCGGCGTTTCGATGCTGGGATTTCACGTGACCCACGCATGGGCCGATATTGCCTCGCGGGAGTCCATCCTCAAGCAGACCGATGTGCTGCCGCTGCGCTACGCGGCGACCGCAAAAAGATTCCTGCGCGCCGTCGGAGTGGACGTGCGTCGCGAACGGCAGCCGCTGGTGAATTCGCCCAGCGACGGCGTGCTCCAGTATCCGCTGCAGCCGCTTGAGTGCCAGCCGCCGGCGCAGCGCCCGAATATCATCGTCCTCATGATCGATTCCTGGCGCTTCGACGCGATGAGCGCGGAGATTACGCCGCACGTGGCCGCCTTCGCGCGCCGTTCGCTGCAGTTCAAGGATCATCACAGCGGCGGTAACGCGACGCGGATCGGCGTGTTCTCGCTGTTCTATTCGATCCCGGGAACGTACTGGCATTCCGTGCTCAACGATCGCCGGCAGCCCGCGGTTTTCGATGAGTTGCGGCGCCAGAAGTACGAAATCCGCGCCTTTCGCAGCGCGCCGCTCTACAGCCCGGAGTTCGACCGGACCGTATTCGCATCGGTCGGCAATGTGCGCATGCGTTCGGACGGCAAAGGCCCTGCCGACTGGGATCGCGATCTGACCGATGATTTTCTGCAGTATCTCGGCAGCCGCGACGCTGCGCAGCCGTTCTTTGCGTTGCTGTTCTACGACGCGCCGCATGCCTTCGAATTCCCTGACGACTATCCGCTGCGCTTTCAACCGAGCATCGCGAACGTGAACTACCTGCAGCTCGGCCAGGGATCTGATCCCAAACCCTGGATCAACCGGTATCACAACGCCGTGCACTATGTGGATGGTCTGATCGGCGAGGTGCTGGCCGATGTCGAGGCCCGCGGCCTGCTGCAGAACTCCGTAATCTTGATCACGGGTGATCATGGACAGGAGTTCAACGACAACGATCGGGACTACTGGGGGCATTCCAGCAATTTCACGCGCTACCAGACAGGCGTGCCCTTCATCCTGTATTCGCCGTCGACGAAACCCGGCACGGTCTCCCATCTCACGACGCACTTCGATGTCATGCCGACGCTCATGCGCG
>CAYWHG010000070.1:0-22802 GCA_964457865.1 uncultured Steroidobacter sp. | reverse complement strand
TCACGGCGACATCCATCAGATCCTTGATGATGGAATCGACCTCGCGCCCGACGTAGCCGACCTCGGTGAACTTGGTCGCTTCCACCTTGATGAACGGCGCGCGCGCCAGCTTCGCCAGCCGTCGCGCAATCTCGGTCTTGCCCACGCCCGTGGGCCCGATCATCAGGATGTTCTTCGGCGTGATCTCGCCGCGCAGATCTTCGCGCACCTGCATGCGGCGCCAGCGGTTGCGCAGCGCAATGGCGACGGCACGCTTGGCTTCCGCCTGACCGACGATGTGTTTGTCGAGTTCCTGGACGATTTCGCGGGGGGTCATTGAGGACATAGATGGAGGCGCCAGGGACTAGGCTCTAGGTGCTAGTCGGAAGGGGGTTCGTTTCTCATAGGGCCTAGGGCCTAGTCCCCAGGGCCTGGAGCCTTAGCTCTTCAGCTCTTCGATCGTGAGATTCCGATTGGTATAGATGCAGATATCCGCTGCAATGTTCAACGATTTCTCGACCACGCTTTTTGCGTCGAGTTCGGTGTTCTGCATCAAGGCGCGGGCGGCGGACAGCGCATAGGAGCCGCCGGAGCCGATGGCCATGATGTTGTCCTCGGGCTCGATGACGTCGCCGTTGCCCGAGATGATGAACGAGCTTTTCGTGTCGGCGACGCACAGCAGTGCTTCGAGACGGCGCAGGCTGCGATCCGTGCGCCAGTCCTTGGCGAGTTCGATGGCCGCGCGCGTGAGATTGCCGTACTGCTGCAACTTCGCTTCGAAGCGCTCGAACAGCGTGAACGCATCCGCCGTGCCGCCGGCGAATCCTGCCAGCACCTTGTCGTCGTAAAGCCGGCGCACCTTGCGCGCATTGCCCTTCATGACGGTGTTGCCGAGCGACACCTGGCCGTCGCCGCCGATGACGACAGTGCCGTTGCGGCGCACGGACAGGATCGTTGTACCTTCGAATTGATTCATGAGGAAAACCGAAGAGGTTCACACGGAGAGCACGGAGAGCACGGAGATTAGATCAAAAGGAAGTCAGCCATGTTCCGGATTTATCGACTCCGTGTTCTCCGTGAACTCCGTGTGAAATTCTTTATTCCGATTCAGGGTTTACGCCGCGCTCGCGGATGAGCCTGGTCGTAGATCTTGGCGAGGTGCTGGAAATCAAGGTGGGTGTAGATCTGTGTGGTCGAAATGTTGGCGTGACCCAGCAGTTCCTGCACGGCGCGCAGATCCTGACTCGATTCCAGCAGGTGGCTGGCGAAGGAATGCCGGAACATGTGCGGGTGCATGTGGATACCGAGCCCCTGCGAACGGACCCAGTGTTCGATACGGACCTGGATGGCACGCTGCAACAGCCGGCCGCCGCGCTTCGAGACGAACAGCGCGGTTTCGCCCGGAGTCGCGACTGCGCCGCGTTCCTGGAGCCACGCGGCGATCGCGGTGATCGCATGGCGCCCGACCGGGAGCACGCGTGCCTTGTTGCCCTTGCCGAGCACGCGCACCGTGCGGTCGCGCAGATCGATGTCGCCGAGATCGAGGCCCACCAGCTCCGACAGACGCAGGCCCGAGGAATAGAACAGCTCCATGATGGCCTTGTCGCGCACGCTGATTTCGTCATCGGTGCGGAACGTCAGCAGTCGCGCCATCTGGTCGGCATCCACCGTTTGCGGCAGGCGCTTGCTCGCCTTCGGCGCCTGGACGCCGACGGCGGGATTGGCCTTGAGCACCGCTTCGCGCAGCAGGAAATTGAAGAAGCTGCGCAGCGCCGACAGCCGTCGCTGGATGGTGCGCGGCGACTGGCCGCGCCGGAACTCGGTGGCCGCGAAGGAACGGATGTTCTGGCTGTCGAGGCGCGACCAGTCGTCGATCTGCTGCTGCTCGCAATACTTCGCGAACAGTTCGAGATCGCGCCGGTAATTCACGTCGGTGTGCGACGACAGCCGGCGCTCGGACGAAAGGTGGGTCAGGAAGCGCGGCAGCCAGGCGAGAGCTGCGCTATTCACGATGCTTCGCTCGGCCAACGGGTCCGCTGGCCAGAAAAAGAACAAGAAAGGCAGCGCTGCGAATCCATATGACTTTACTTCTGGCCAGTCGACCAGCTGACCAGTTAGCCAGTCGGCCGCCGCGGCTACGTCGCCCCCACCGCCTCGCTCACCAGCTCGCCGATCCGCGCGAGAAACTCGGTGCTCATGGCGGGAGAGAAGCGTTCCGTGTCGGGACTGCCGATCGCGAGCAGGCCGGACGTCGATTGCGGGCCGAGCGGCACCAGTGCCGCGGAGCCGATCTCGATCGTGCCGGCGCCGAACAGGAAGTCGCGCTGGCTGTCGCGGATCTGGCCGCAGCGGGGTTTGCCGGAGGCGAAGAGGGTGTCGAACATTTTCAGTTCGGCCGCCGTGGGCTCCACCAGACGCAGGTGACGACTGCTGATCTGGTGAAAGCCGGAGTCGGCGGCGGGTGCGAGCAGCATCAGCCATTCGGAAGCGCCGAAATCTTCGCGCAGCGACGCTTCCAGCGCATCGACCAGTGCGGCGGCGGAGCGCGCGCGGATCAGGCGGCGCGAGAGTTTGTGGATCTTGTCGGCGAGCGCGTCGTTGTCGCGGGCGACGGCGATGAGGTCATGCAGCTGCGTCTCGGCCTTCTCGTTCTTTTCGCGCAGCACCAGCACCTGTCGTTCGACCAGCGAGATCGTGGAGGCACCGCGACCATGCGGCAGCTTGAGCCGGGTCAGGAGGCCCGCGTGGCGTTCGAAGAAGTCGGGATGGTGCTGCAGATATTCGGCGATCACTTCTTCCGGCAGGGAGTCGACTTCGACGCCGCGGACAGGTTGCTTGCTCATGACACCTCGTGAACGGGTTGGCCGTTGACTGTTGACCGTTGACGGCCGGAGTTTGAGTATCGATTTGCCAGTTTCAATCTGACTGTCAACCGCCAACAGTCAACCGTCAACTTCTTCAATCGTCACCGTTCCCTGGAATACGGTGACCGCAGGACCGGTCATCCACAGATGTTCGTCGGGACCCGGCCACCGCACTGTCATGCGTCCACCCGGCGCATCGACGGCGACTTCCTCGTCCAGCAGACCCAGCTTTCTCCCCACGGCGACAGCGGCACAGGCACCGGTGCCGCAGGCCTGGGTTTCACCTACGCCGCGCTCGAAGACGCGCAGACGGATGTGATTGCGGCTCACGACCTCCATGAAACCGACATTGGTCCGCTTCGCGAAGCGCGAGTGATTCTCTACCGCGGGTCCGATGCTGTCCACGGGCGCGTTGTCGACTGCGGGCACGCGGATCACCGCGTGCGGATTGCCCATCGACACCGCGCTGATCTGCAATTCCGTCTCGCCGATCCGCAGGGGGTAGACGTCGGCTTCGCGTGCGGCCTCGAAGGGCAGCGCCGCAGGATTGAAATCGGGAATGCCCATGTCGACGGACACGAGCCCGTCGCTGCGCAACTGCACATCGACGCGTCCGCCGAGACTGTCCATGTGCAGCTGCTGTCGCGCGAGCTTCTGCGCCACGAGCTTGCCGACGCAGCGCGCGCCATTGCCGCATTGCTCCACCTCGGAGCCATCGGCATTGAAGATGCGGTAGTAGATGTCGGTGCCGGCCTGGCGCGGCGGCAGCAGCACCAGGGCCTGATCGAAACCGATGCCGGTGCGGCGATCGGCGAGCTGACGCAGGCGTTCGCTGCCGGGAATGGCGTCGTCGGCAGGCGCCTCGAACACGATGAAATCGTTGCCGAGGCCCTGCATTTTCGTGAAGTTCAGCAACATGCGCGGGAGTATACGGAACGAGCCTGCCTCACCCCATCCTCATCCGTTCTACCTTGATGCACCGGTCCATGACGACGGTCATGCCGCCGCCCACGGCGCGCTCGGACGCGATGTCGTTGACCACGCCGAGCTGCAGCCACAGCGCCGGGAAGCGCAGGCGCAGGCAGTCATCGACGATGCCATCGACATGCTCGGGTTGACGGAAGACGTCGACGATGTCGACATGCTCGCCGGGGCTCAGCACGTCGGCGATGCGATCGAGATCGGGCACGGCGCGAATGCCTTCCCAGACGCTGAGCGCCGGATTGACCGGAATGATGCGGTAGCCGTAGTCGAGCAGGGTGGCGGCGACTTCATAACTCGGGCGGTGCGGATTGTCCGAGAGGCCGACCACCGCGATGACCCGTGCCGACCGCAGCAGCGCGGCGATCGCCGCCTCTGAAGGGTTTGCGAATGCCATGCGAATTCCCCTGCGCGTGGACATTTCCACGAGGCCACCTTAACTTAGCCGGCGGCAAAAGGCTCCTTGAAGAACAACCTGATCCCGGGGTTCCGGCGGATCGCGAAGCGAGGATTTCATGCGCCATGTGATGGTTATGAATTCGAAAGGCGGCTGCGGCAAGAGCACGCTCGCCACCAACATCGCCACCCTGTTCGCCATCGACGGCTACAAGGTGGCGATCGCCGACTACGATCCGCAGCGCACCAGCCTCGACTGGCTGGCCACGCGGCCGGACGACCTGCCGAAAATCCTCGGCGTTCCCGCCTACGACGAAGGCCTGCGCGGTGTGCCGCGCGATACCGAGGTGCTGGTGATCGATGCGCCCGCCCGCACCCACGGTTCCGAGATGAACGAACTCGTGCGTCGTGCCGAAACCATCCTGGTGCCGGTGATGCCGTCGCCAATTGACATGAAGGCCTGCGCGCATTTCATGGCGGAGCTGCTCGAACTCGGCAAGGTGCAGCGCGCTCAGGCGAAACTCGCCGTGGTCGCCAATCGCGTGCGCGAGAACACGCTGATGTACGAGGAACTCGACCAGTATCTCGGCAAGCTCAAGGTGCCGTACCTGACGTCGCTGCGACAGTCGACCAACTATCTGCGGGCTTTCCAGCGCGGCATGGGGATTTTCGAGCTGCCGGAATATCTCGCCGGTCCGGACTGGGAGCAGTGGCAGCCGATCCGGAAGTGGCTGGGGAGCAGGAGGAGTCAGCCGGATTAGGATTAGGAGGCGCTAGGCGCTAGGCCCCAGGCTCGGAGAGGAAAGTTTCTTGATCTTTTCTGACCTGGCGCCTAGGGCCTAGCGCCTTCGCTAGGCCTCTCTCCCCCCAAGCTCTCCCGTATTCCCTCATCAATATCCGCATACCTCAGCTTCACGCCGAGATGCTTCAGCATCCGCTCATTGCTCACGCGTCGCGATTCGTTGAGGAAGGACAGGCGTTCGGGACTGAAGGTGAGTTGGGCTTCGTCCATCGAGACGCGCGGTGCGCGAGGGAGGCCGGCAAGATCCGCCACGCGATCGAGGAATGCCGTCGAGCTGCAGGAATTGCCGTCCGTCACGTTGTAGATGCCGCGCGCTTCGGGGTTGAGTGCCGCGGCGACGCAGGCGTCGACCAGATCGGTCACATGGATGCGATTGCTGATGCCGGCTTCGTCCGGATGCAGGGTCGCCTCGCGGCGGCGCAGGCGTTCGAGCGGCAGGCGTCCCGGCCCATAGATGCCCGGAACACGCAGCACCACCCGCCGGACGCGCCGTTCCGTGCACCACACCCGGGTCATTTCTTCCGCGCTGACGCGGCGGCGCGCCCGATCCGTCATCGGTTGCACGCGGCTGCCTTCGTCGACTGACGCGCCTTCCGTGTCGCCGTAGACGCCGGTGGTGCTCATGTAGACGAAGGCGCGCGGCGGGACGGTGGCGAGCTGCAGAAACCGGTCGAGCCGCAGATCGCTCTCGCCGCTGGCGGGTGGCGGGGCGAGATAGAAGATCGCCGCCTGTTCCAGTTTCTCGGGAATCCAGGCACCGAGGCGCACGCGATCCAGGTCGAGCGCGAACGTCCTGAGGCGCGCGGCCGTGAGTTCGGCGGCCCGCGCCGGTGTGCGCACGACCGCCGTTATGTCGTACACGTCGAGCAGCCGGCGGGCGAGGCGTTCGCCGACGTAGCCGCAGCCGACGATCAGCGCGTGAGGTTTCTCGGCCGTCATGCGGGCGGCCGGGCGCAGGCCCGATAGGCACTCGCCGCATTGACAGTCATGACATCGCTTCCGTAAATTTCAGACATTCCTGAAATAACCGACCTACCAGACATGAAACTCACTCCCACCATCCAGCGCTGTGTCCTCCACTGGGGCGAGATGGGCAGCCGCTGGGGCGTGAGTCGTTCGGTCGCCCAGATCCACGCACTGCTGTTCCTCGCGCCCGATCCGCTGACGGCGGACGATATCGCGACGACGCTGGCCATTGCCCGTTCCAATGTCAGCGTCAGCCTCAAGGAGCTGCAGGCCTGGGACCTGGTGAGCATCACCCACGTCATCGGCGACCGCCGCGACTACTTCCAGGCACGCAAGGATATCTGGGAAGTGCTGACGACGATCCTCGACGGGCGCAAACGCCGCGAGATCGATCCGACGGTGCAGATGCTGCGCGATTGCGTCCAGGAGTCGAAGAACGACACCGAAACGCCCGAGCAGGCGAAGCAGCGTATCGCGACGATGCTGGAGTTTCTCGAAGAGATGACCGGCTGGTACGACCAGATCCGCGGCATGCCGCGACCGACGCTGCTCAAGCTCATGCGCATGGGAACGCGGGTCGCGAAGATGGTGAGTTAGACGTTTCTTGCCCGCGGATCCTGAAATTACGGACAAGGACGCGGTCGGGAGGACAAGAACATGAATACGACCGTTCTGCGGGAACTGACCGGGGTGCCGCATACCGCCGGCCGCCGTCGCCCGGATTTTCACACCCTTCTCGGCAATGCCGCCTGGCTGCGGTTGCCCGCCGCCGTGCGCGCGCGTTTCGGCGAGGCAGCGCACGTCAATGTGATTTATCGCGGCGTCTGCCGGGTGGCCGCGTCGCGTGGCGGTCGCTGGTTCGCGCAGCTGTGTCGATTGTTCGGTACGCCGGTCGCGCCGCATGTCGGCGAGGACGTGCCGATGACCGTGCGTGTGATCGACACCGACGACGGCATCGTCTGGGAGCGGCGCTACGAATTCGCCGGCCGCGCACCCGTCATCGTGCGTTCGACCAAGCAGCTCGATGACGACGGCATGCTGGTCGAGGCACTGAGCGCGGGTCTGCACATGCGCCTGAACGTCTTCGAGGAACACGGCGAACTGCACTTTCTCAGTACCGGCTATTTCTTCCGCGCCGGCGGCTGGCGCGTGCGGCTGCCCGACTGGTTCCTGCCCGGCGCAACCCACGTCGTGCATCGCGATCTCGGCGATGGCCGCTTTCGCTTCACCATGGACACGAATCATCACTGGTTCGGCCGGATGTTCTTCCAGGATGGCGTCTTCAGATAAGGAGAAGCCGGGGATTTCACACGGAGATCAGAAGTAGAAAAGAGGTTCTCCACGGAGGACACGGGGAGCACGGGGTTCGGAACAGAAAGACTTCTTTCCCCGTGATCCCCGTGTCCCCCGTGGAGATACTCCGATTCTTCTCTTTGACCTCCGTGTCCTCCGTGATCTCCGTGTGAAACTCCTATTCCTGCGGTCCCTTCGTCTGCCGCAGCTTCTCCAGCGCATCGGGCGCGAAATCGAACGAGTCGAAGAACAGCTGGTCCGCGGGCAGTCCCTGCTCGATGAAGTGATGGCGAACCGCTTCCACCATGACGGGCGGTCCGCTGGCGTAGACATCGTACTGCGCGAGTTGCGGATGATCGGCGAACGCGGTTTCGTGAACCCAGCCGGTGCGGCCGTCCCAGGCGTCGGCAGGCGTCGCGTGCGACAGCACGGGCGTGTACGTGAGATTGGGAAATCGCTGCGTCATCTCGCGCAGCATGCCGTCTTCGTACAGGTCGGCGCGGGTCTGCGCGCCCCAGTAGAGATGCAGCGGACGTTGATCGCCGCGTTCCAGCAGATGACGCAGCATCGCGCGCAGCGGCGCGTAGCCGGTGCCGCCGCCGATGAGCAGCGCGGGGCGCGGCGATTCTTCGCGGAACCAGAACTGGCCGAGCGGACCTTCGATCCGCAGCAGCGTCTTCTCCTTCATGCCCTCGAACAGTTGCTGCGTGAACTCGCCGCCGGCGACGCGGCGGATGTGCAGCTCGATGAACCCGGCATCGTGCGGCGGATTGGCGATCGAGAAACTGCGCCGCCGGTTCTGCGGCAACATGATGTCGAGATACTGACCGGCCACGAAGTTGAAGGTCTCCGCGGCCGGCAATCGCAGGTACACGGCCATGACGCTCGGCGCCAGCGATTCCATGCGTTCGATGCGACACGGCAGACTCTGGATACGCTCCTCCGGCACCGGCGGACGGATCTCGCGGATCTCGACGGTCAGTTCCGGACTGGCCGCGTGCGCCTGGCACAGCAGGGCGTAACCGCTGGCGGCTTCCGCCGCCGTGATACCAAGCGGCGGTCCCGCCGGATAACGGATCTCGCCGCTGACGAGCTTCGCGCGGCAGGACGCGCAATGCCCGCCCTTGCAGCTATGCGGCAGATTCAGTCCCGCGCGCAGCGCCGCATCGAGAATGGTCTCGCCGTCTTCGACGGCGAGGACCAGTTGCGACGGCAGCAGGGTGAGGCGGGTGTAGGACATGAGCGAAGAGTATGTGATCAGGTGATGCAGTGATCGAGTGATGAGGCGAGAGCCGAGCGGCTCCGAACCTCTTGCGCCATCACTTCATCACCTCATCACCCCATCACTTTCTCCGCTCCGTCTGTCGCCGATCGAGCCAGCGGCGCGCGCGGATCTTCGGCAAGGCTGCCTTGCGGCCGACCGCATGGGCCAGTGCGTCGTTCAGGGCCTTGACCGCGCGATCGCGTTCGCCGAGCTGATCGAACAGGTTGGCGAGCAGCTGCC
Organism: uncultured Steroidobacter sp.; assembly: GCA_964457865.1. Taxonomy (GTDB): domain Bacteria; phylum Pseudomonadota; class Gammaproteobacteria; order Steroidobacterales; family Steroidobacteraceae; genus Steroidobacter. The sequence continues at coordinate 14,017 of CAYWHG010000070.1, read as the reverse complement.
AGGCTTCGAGCCGCGGACGGATGGCGATGCTGGTTTCGAGATAGCTGCGTGCCTTGCCGTACAGTTCCGCGCGGATCGACTGTCGTGCGCAGGTCAGCAGCAGTGCCGCGTCTTCGCGGTGTTCGGGCAGCCATTGTTCGGCGTGTTCCAGCGTGATCAGCGGCTCCTCGGTATCGAGTTCGCCGTAGACCAGCACGGCGGATTCGTCCCACTGCTTGCTGAGGAAGCGGCGCAGTTCGGCTTCGGCGATCTCGTCCTGATCGCAGGCCATGGCCGCGCGCGCGTAGGCGACGACGATCTCGGCGCGCTGCGCGAGCGACTTTGGCAGCTCCTTCCAGGCCTGCGCCAGCAGGTTCTCGTCGCCGCTCCTGCCCGCGGCCTGCAGCCGGTCGAGATAGATCTGCGCCACCGTCTCGTCGACGAAGGCCGTGGTGATGCCGCGCGTCGTGCGCAGGCGCGGTTCGAGTGCCTGCAGTTTTTCCCAGTCGCCGGTCTGCCGCAGGATGCGCGCCGTCATGATCATGGCGCGCGTATTGTTCTCGCCGCTGGCGGCGAGCTGGTTCAGGGCTTCCAGCGCCGCCTGAAACTGCTTGTGCTTGAAGTGCATCTCCGCCTGCATGATCAGTGCGGGTGCGCGTCGATCGCCGGAAACCTCCAGCGCCTTCGCAATGAGTTCGTCGCGGCGTTGCGCAGCTCCCTGCAGGTCGGCTGCCCGCGCCGCCACCAGGTAGTGCGCCGCCGGCGACTCGGCTTCGTGTGCCGCCGCGGTCAGCGTCTGTTCCGAGGCGAGCCATTCGCCTTCCGACATTTCCAGCAGGCCGCGCGCCAGACTGCGGCGCGCGCGATCCTGGCGTCGTGCCGTCTGCGCTTCGCGCCACAACCGCCGCGCCTGCAGCAGCTTGAGCAGCCAGCGCACCAGGAAGTACGCACCCACCACCAGCAGCGCGAAGGTGATCGCGGACATCTCGATGAGACGGCCGGCGAAACGGATCGCCACATAGCCGGGGTCGGCGAGCAGCAGATGCGCCAGCAGCGCACCACCGATCAGCGCCGCAGCGATGTACAGCCCGGTCTTCATTGCCCCGTCTTCATGGGGTGTTGCGCCGCGCCGGCAGGAGTCGTTGCAGCGCCTGCGACGAGCGGGACAGATCGGGCAGCGGCGGATCGATGTTCACCGGTTCCAGTGCCTGTACCTCTCGCGCGATTGCGGCAGCCTGCGGATCCGTGAGATCGAAGAACTCGCCGAGCCACTGGCGCGCGCCGGCCAGCGCGCTGCGATAGGCGGTGCCGTCGTGGCGTACGACGGCGGCGCGCGCCGAGTACAGCAGCAGCTGCAGGTGCTGGCGCCGCAGCGCCTGCTCTTCGAGCGTCACGACGTTGCCGCCGCGCGAGTCGATCTTGCGTACGGTCACGAGACCGGCGATGGCATTGCGTGTCACCGCCCAGGCGCGGGCGAAGAAACCTTCGGGCAATTGCGCGACCGGCGTCGTGCGCTCGACCGCGACGATGCCGAGCACCGCCGCGCCCGCGGCCTGTTCCTCGGCATTGGCGAGACGCGCCATGAGGCCCGTGATATCCGGCCGCACGACGGCACGCAGGGCCTGCACTTCGCGCGCGAGTTGCTGACGTACATCGGCGACGGCGGGATCGCGCACGGCGGCAAGCCGCGAATCGGCGGCCTGCAATGCCGCGATGGCGGTGTCGATGTCGCGATCCAGCGCAAGGCGCTGCTGCGCCATCTCGATCAGGAACGCCGCCTCGGCGCGCGACCATGCGCGCTCCGGTCCCTCGGCGCGACCGCGCAGTTCTTCCAGCGCCGTGGCGAATTCCTGCATCTGCTTCGGCGCGTCGTTCAGCGGCTCCAGGCGCTGTTCGAGACCGCGACGCGCCAGCTGCTCACGTTCGGCGAGCGAACGGATCTCGGACTGCAGCACGTCGCGCTGCGTGTTCGCCTGCGTCAGTTGCTGATTGAGCTGATCGACACGGTCGCGGGTGCTGTCGAGACGCCACAGCGCATACGTGCCGATCGCCAATGCCAGTACCGCAATCGCGGTGGTCAGGCGACTGTAACTATGGGCACGCCGCGGCACGACGGGCGAGCTCGAGTGGGAGGGAATGCTGTCGGGAAGCGTATCGGCCATGACACAAGCAGCGAGGAGGGCGAGGCGCGGCAAGTATGGCAGCCTGCCCCGCACGCGCCAAATGAGGCTTGCGGACAGGGCTGGCCGCTTTCAGGTGGTCACGCCGCCGACCGTGCGCGTCCGTGCCATTGCGCGAGTGCGCCGATCAGGGACGCATCGTCGGCGCCCGGTGCGACCACGCAATCGCCCAGCAGCCCGAGCTGCAACGCCGCTTCGCGCACGCGCGGACTCGGCACGAGCAGCGGTACCTGCCGCAGGAAGGTACGTCCGGACTCGTCGAGCAGCGCGAGCAGATTCGTCAGTGTTTCCACGCTGGTCGCCGTCGCTACCGGAATGTCGCCCGCTTGCCATGCAGCCACCAGCGCATCGCGGTGTGCCGGGTCGATCTGCGGCAGCACACGTTCGTAGACATCCAGCACATCGACCGACATCCCCTGCGCGACGAAGGTCTCGCGCAGCACTTCGCGTCCGCCGGTACCGCGCACGATCAGGACGCGCGCGCCGGCGGGCAGGGCGAGATCCGGGTGTGCGAGCAGCGATTCGCTGGTGAAGCCGCGTTCGGGAACGATGTCGACCTTGCAGTCGAGTGCGACCAGCGCGGCCGCCGTCGCCTTGCCGATGGCGGCGATACGCGTCGTCGGGGCCCGGACAAAGTGCCGGGCACCATGCTCGACGGCATTCACGCTGACGAAGATCGTGAGGTCGTAGACTTGTTCGGTCGTGGCGACGCGCGGCCGGATCTCGATGGCAGGCAGGACGAAGGCCTCGGCGCCATTCGCACGCAGACTGACGGCGAGCGTTTCGGCCTGCAGCGCCGGGCGGGTCACGAGCACCGACAAGGCCGTGAGCGGCGGAATGACGGCGGGAATCATGACGCGACTCCGTCGCTGGCCGATTGCGCGCGCTGCGCAGCGAGCAGGACGTCGGCGCCGGCCTGCAACAGGCGCTCGGCCAGCTCGACGCCGACCGTCTGCGCCGAGGTGCCCCGGACCGTGCCGCGATACATGGTCGTGCCGTCTTCGGAGCCGACGATGCCGCGCAGCACCAGTTCATCGCCCAGCCGCTCTGCGTAGCCGCCGATGGGCGACTGGCAACTGCCCTGCAAGCGCAGGGCGAAGGCGCGTTCGGCTTCGCAGCACAGACGCGAGACCGGATCGTCGAGAACCGCGGTGAGTCGCACGCTGCGTTCATCGTCGCTGCGGCATTCGATGCCGACGATGCCCTGGCCGACCGCCGGCAGCGACTGATCAAAATCGATGTACTGGCGGATGCGCTGCGTGTAGCCGAGCCGGGCGAGTCCCGCCGCCGCGAGGATGATGGCGTCGTAGTGGCCTTCGTCCAGTTTGTGCAGGCGCGTGTCGACGTTGCCGCGCAACGGCAGGATGTCCAGATCGGGACGCAGCACCTTGAGCTGGCACTGACGGCGCAGGCTCGACGTGCCGACGCGTGCGCCCTGCGGCAGCGACGGCAGAGCATCGAAGCGCGGCGACACGAAGGCATCGCGTGCATCCGCGCGCGGCAGCATCGCCGAGAGCGTCATGCCCGGCGGTAGTTCGCTCGGCACATCCTTCATCGAGTGCACCGCGATGTCGGCACGATCCTCGCCCATGGCGAGTTCCAGTTCCTTGATGAAGAGTCCCTTGCCGCCGACCTGCGCCAGCGGACGATCGAGCACGCGATCGCCCTGGGTGGTCATGGGCACGAGCACGACGTTCAAATCGGGATGATGCGCACGCAGCAGCGTCGCGACATGTTCGGCCTGCCACAGGGCCAGCCGACTCTGGCGCGTGGCGATTCGCAGGGGACGATCGGTCATTCGACCCTCGCTGCCGGCGGTAGCGGGGCGGGTGCTTCAGGCGCCGTTGCCGCCGGTGCAGGAATAGCCGCTGCCGTGTCGGCGCGCCGCACTTCGATGAACAGCCGCAGCAGCGCGATGATCAGCGCCAGCACGACCGGGCCGAGGAACAGGCCGATCGCGCCGAAGGCTGCGAGACCGCCGAGCACACCGATGAAGACGGTGAGCGTGCCGACGTTGGCGCGGCCCGATACCAGCATCGGCCGCACGACGTTGTCGACCAGCGAGACCAGCAGCGCGCCCCAGATCACCATGAAGATCGTCGCACCCCAGCGTCCCTGCGCGGCCAGCACGAGGGCGGCAGGCACCCAGATCAGCGCCGTGCCGCCGAAAGGCAGCAGGGAGGCGAGGACCGCGATGACGGTAAACACCAGCGGCGACGGCAGTCCCACGATCACGAAGGCGATGCCGACCAGCGTTCCCTGGATGAGCGCGGTCAGGCCGGTGCCGAGCACCATGGCGCGCGTCACCGCGGCGAGATGATCGAACAGGCGCGACTTCTGGTTCTCTTCCATAGGAATCAGTTCGCGTGCCGTGGCGAGCCACTCGCGGCCGTCGCGCACGAAAAAGAACAGCAGGAACAGCATCAGCACGAAGCCGACTGCCGTGCCGATCGCGCCGAGGAACACGCGCCCACCCATCGAGGCCAGCCAGTGCAGCATCTCGTTGCCGCCCTGGCGTGCCCAGACGCCGATCTGGGTCGGATCGATATCGAACAGGGTTTCGACCCACGTCAGCAGGTTCTGGATCCACGGCGCCTGCAGCCAGGGAACACGCTGGAGATCGAAACCGTTGGAGGTCTGATTCGTCAGGAACTCCTGTCCATGCCTGACCAGCTCGCCCGCCTGCGCCGCGAAGGTGGCAGCCATGGCACCCAGGGGGCCCACGAACAGGAACAGCACCGTGAAGGTCAGCAGCAGCGCCGAGGTCTGCGGGCGGTTGCGCAGCGCCCGCGTGAGGCGCAGGTGCAGCGGCTGCAACAGGAACGCCAGGAACGCCGCCCAGAGCATCGGTCCGAGGAACGGCGTGATGATTCTGAAGAACGCCAGCGCCAGCACCGCGCAGGTGACGAGGACGAAGAGACGTCGGTAGAAACGGTCGCGATCCGTCGCTTCGGGCGGCAGCGCCATGGGGATACTCCGTCCAGGGGGATGAAATTTGGAACGACGGGCGGGCGCGGCAATGCTATCACTGCGGCAACTACCGAGATAATCATGGACCTTTGTAGCCCTCTCCCGGGTTGCTGTGTTTTGCAGCCGCGGAATACCATGCCATGCCTTCAAGGCCCGCAACCAGGTCAGGGAGCTCACGCACGAAAAGTCGCGGCAGAGCGAAACAGTTGTCACGTACCGGGAAACGGAGTCGAGGATCCAAAATGAGCAGCGAAGTAACGACCGATCGATTGATTGCAGATCTCAAGACAGTGATGGACGACGCGGAGGCCCTGCTGCGCGCGACCTCGGCCCAGACGGGCGAGAAAATCCAGGAAGTGCGGGCGCGGGCCGAAGAATCGCTGCGTCAGGCACGTGCCCGGTTGTCCGAAGTCGAGGAGGAAGCGCTGCGCCGTGCACGCGAACTCGCCGACGCCACCGAAGAATACGTGCGCGACAATCCCTGGCAGTCGGTCGGTATTGCCGCGGGCATCGGGCTGGTGCTCGGCATTCTGATCAGTCGCCGATGACCTCGTTCCCGAAGGGATACCGCACGCATGGATGAGAGCCACGATCGCGATCCGGCGCCGGTGACCGGACTGTTCCAGTCGATGAGCAACTTCGTCGCGACGCTGGTGGCGGTTGCGCATACGCGGCTGCAGTTGCTGACGACGGAGATCCAGGAGGAAGTCCAGGAAGTCGCGCAGCTGCTGATCTGGTCGTTCGTCGCGCTGTTCGCGGCGATGATGGCCCTGTTCCTCGGCGCGCTGACCATCATCTTCGTGTTCTGGGATACGCATCGAATTCTCGCTGCGCTCATCATGACCGGCGCTTTCCTGATCATTGCCGCAGTCGGCGGCATCATGCTGATGCGCCGGCTCAAGGCAAAGCCGCCGATGCTCGATGCCACGCTGGCCGAACTGGCGAAGGATCGCGATCAACTGCGGGCGCGCATGTGAGCGAACGGACCCTCAGGCTGGCCCACCGCCGCGCGGCATTGCGTGCGCACTGCGCCTTGCAGCGCGAGGAAATCGCCCATCTCGCCAACAACATCGAATCCCGTCTCGGGTCCGTCGATCACGGCATCAATATGGTCCGCCGGTATGCGTCACATCCCGCACTGCTCGCGGGCGGACTGGTCTTCCTCACGCTGCTCGGCCCGCGCCGCATCCTGCGCTGGGTCGGTCGCGGCGCCGTGTTCATGACGGCCGGCCGGCGGATTTTCCGCTTGCTGCGCTGAAGACCCCAGAAGAAGAGTTCACACGGAGTTCACGGAGATAAAAAAGTCAGATTCGATCTCCGACTCCGTGATCTCCGTGTGAAATCCGGATCCGAATCCGGGCTCCGGTTCTCACGACTCGCCGCGAATGCGGCGCAGCAGCTCCGATGCGTGACGCCGGCTGACTTCCAGTACTTCGCCACAGTCGCGCACCCGCACGTTGTACTTGCCTTCCTCGGTGCGTTCGACGGCGGAGATCTGTTTTTCCGCGACCAGCGCATTGCGATGAATGCGCACGAAGTCGCTCGAGAATTCCTCCGCCAGCGTCTTCAGAGATTCGTCGATCAGGCTCTCGCCGCCCTTGTGACGCACGGTGACGTACTTCTGATCGGCGAGAAAATAGTAGATGTCGGCCAGCGGGATCAGCTTCAGTTGATCGCCGAGGCGTGCGCAGATCTGTTCGCGTCGATGTTCGAGCCGCGCCGATTGCGCCACCTTGACGAGCCGCGACGGCGAGATGCGTGCCGCGTGACGCAGGGCATGCGCCAGCTTTTCCTTGCGGACCGGCTTGAGCAGGTAGCCGACTGCTTCGGTCTCGAAGGCTTCGACCGCGTACTGATCGTAGGCCGTCGTGAAGATGACGGCGGGCGGATCCTGCAGCGTGTCGATATGGCGTGCGACCTCGATACCGGACAGGCCCGGCATGCGCACGTCCAGCAGCACGATATCCGGCTGCTTCTCGCCGCAGTAGGCGAGCGCCTCTTCGCCATTGCCGGCTTCGGCAATCGACTGGTAGTCGCCGATTTCTTCGAGCAGCCGCCGCAACCGGTCGCGGGCGGGTGCTTCGTCGTCAACGATCAGCAGGTTCATGTGTCATGCATGCTTTGGATCGGAATCGGATGAGGAGTAACCGCAAAGAACGCATAAACCGGAAAAGAAAAAGAAAATGGCCACAAAAGGCGCAAAGAGCGCAAATCAGATTCTCTCTTTAGTCTTCCTTGTGCCTTTTGCGCTTTTTGCGGCTATTTTCTTCTTCCGTCTTTTGCGTTCTATGCGTTCTTCGCGGTTACTCCCCTGTCTTGCCCTTGAGCATACGGGAAGATGAGGCGGGCAGAAAACTCACCGTTTTCCTGGCTGGTTTCGACACGGGCGCGGCCCGGCCAGGCCAGTTCCAGGCGCTGGCGGATGTTTTCCAGCGCCATGCGGTTGCCCTCACGTTCGCCGTAGCCTGACTGCGCAGGAATCGGATTGCGTACTTCGATCTCGGCTTCGCGTTCATTGCGTCGCCCCGTGATCGTCACGGTGCCGCCGGCGGGCAGCATCTCGATGCCGTGATACACGGCGTTCTCCAGCAGGGGCTGCACGATGAGGCTTGGTACCGGCGTGTCGAGCGGCAGATCTCCGATCTGCCAGTTCACGTGCAGTCTTGGACCGAGGCGCAGCTGCTCGATGCGCTGATGCGTGCGGGCGATGTCGATCTCCTCGCGCAGCGCAATCATCGTGTCCGCCTCGGCGAGGCTGGCGCGAAACAGATCGGCGAGATCTTCCACGGCCTGTTCGGCGCTGCCGGGGTTCGTGCGGGTGAGCGCCGCAATCGTATTCATGCTGTTGAACAGGAAATGCGGGCGGATGCGGGCCTGCAGCGCACGAATGCGCGCGAGCGCTTCCATTTCGATGCTGCGTTTCCATTCCGCGCTTACATAGAAGTAGCGCAGGGCCAGCGAGCTGACGATGAAGCCCACCGTCATGTTGCGCATCAGGAAGCCCGCGTGGGTGTTGGGGAACAGCAGGCTCGATTCGACTTGCCCCGGGTTCCAGGCGCTGCCGACCTGGTACACGACTTCCGAGACCACGCCGACGGTGCCGACCAGCAATGCGATCGCGATCATCGCGCCGCGCGCCGCCGGCATGCGCTCCAGCCAGCGCCGGCTGCGACACAGCACGGCGGCGCAGACGAGTCCGACCCACAGCAGGAACAGCGACGAACTCGCCAGATCGATCCAGAAGTTTTCGTGCAATGCCTGGCGTGCGATGGCGAAGATGATCGCCACGAGTTCGGCGATCAGAACGATGGCGAGGACGGCCGGGCCCTGACAGAAGTCCGGCAGGAACAGTCGGGTGGCGGGGCTGCGGTTGTCGGAGTCGGGCGCGGACATCGCAGCCTGCGGGCTCAAGGTTTCCCGGCGCGTTTGGGATCGGCGGCCGCGTCTGCGAACAGCGCATCCTTGAGATGGAACAGCGTCGAGATGTCCTCGTCGCCGTGTCCCTGCTCGATGAGCCGCCGGTAATGCACCAGCGTCATCTCGATCAGCGGCAGCTGCACGCCGTGACGCTGCGCCATGGCGCGGCAGATCTTCAGGTCCTTCTCGTGCAGCCGGACGCGGAAGCCCGGCGGATAGCTGTCGCGCACGATGTTCGGTGCGCGATTCACGAAGTACCAGCTCGACCCCGCGCCCTTGCCGAGCGTTTCGATGAGCTTGTCGAGCGGCAGATCCTCGGCCTTGGCGAAGGCCATCGCTTCCGCCACCGCCTGGATGATGCCCGCACACATGATCTGATTGGTGGCCTTGGCTGCCTGGCCGGCGCCGTTCGCGCCGAAGTGCGTGATGGCGCGGCCCATGGCTTCGAGCACCGGGCGGGCGCGTTCGAAGGCCTCGGCATCGCCGCCGCACATGATGGCGAGCGTGCCGTCGCGCGCGCCTTCGACGCCGCCGCTGACCGGCGCGTCGATGAAGTGGGCACCGCGTTCACGCAGCCGGTGCGCTGCGGCGCGTGCCGTATTGGCGCTCACCGTGGAGCAATCGATGACGATGGTGTCGCGACGGATGTTGGGCAGCAGGGCGTCGACCATCGCCAGCACGTCTTCGTCCGCTGAGACGCACATGACGACGGCATCGCACAGCGGCGCGAGATCGGCGGGTGTTTTCGCGACGCTGCAGCCCGTTTCGCTGCCCATCGCCTCGGCCTTGGCGGCGGTGCGGTTCCAGACCGCCGCGAGCAGCTGGTGCTTGTGGAGATTGCGGGCCATGCCGACGCCCATGGCGCCGAGCCCGATGAAACCGATACGCCGGGGAACAGGCAGGGAAGTGGTCATCGACAGGTCGGACTCCGGGACGCGACGGGCGCAGTGCGGCTCGCGATTGTACGTCTGCGCCGTCCGGAATTTCAGGGCCGGGTCCATCGACCCGGCGCGGGGATCATTTGCAGAATTCGTCCATCGTCGACTTCGCGGAGCTGCGCGCGGCATCGAGTTCCGCATCGCTCAGATAACGGCGTTCGCCGTCGGCGCCGGTCTCGTAGAGACGCTGGGACGTGGTGTATTTGTCGTAGCGTTCGCGCGCTTTCACGCAGCGATCGGCCTTGTCCTTGGCGCTGAGTTCGGCAGCGGCCTTCTGGTCGGCCTGGTTCGCAGACGCCGTCTGGCGCGTCTGCTCGGTGGCCTTGAGCCGTGCCATTTCCGCCTCTTCGCGCGCCTGCACCTCGACGACATCCGTCTTGCGCGACTGAACGTTGAGGCGTTCCGCCGGCAGGGTGGGCGGCTTGTCCGTGTACTGCACGTTGCCCTGGGCGTCCTTGAACATGTAGACGTCGGCATGAGCGGCGCCGGCGCACAGCACGAACGCGGCAGCAGTCAGGGACAGTGAATATCGCAGCATCGTCATCTCCAGGACGTTGACTCGAATCGCCGGCGGATCATGCCGCCGGTGGACGTGCGCTTGGCGCGACGTGGTGACGACAGTGTGCCCGCGTCGCGCGCCGAATCCCTTGATGCGGGTCACCGTTATGCCCGCTGCCGTGGCTGTTCCGATGTTCCTGTCCGGCGGCTCTGCCGTGGCAATTTAATCAGTTGCGACAGGGACTTGCGGCGATCCGACGTCTCTCGGGATCGACCCGGCCGAGTGTATCAGGAAGGGTTGGAGACGGAATTAAGACAAGCCCGCGACGCTTCCGGACTGAGGAGTGCGTCACGCTCCCGGACCCAAAAAGAAACGGGCGCCGAAGCGCCCGTTTCCCTCGATGGTGGCGGGGTTGCCGCCACTTGATCGGCCTTAGAGGTTGTAACCGCGTTCGTCGTGCAGGCTGAGGTCGAGACCCTCTTCTTCCTGCTCCGGCGAGACACGCAGTCCGACGATGAGGTCGACGACCTTCAGGATCGCGAACGTCAGGACGCCGGTGTAGACCAGCGTGAAGAGCACGCTCTTGGTCTGGATCCACACCTGCGAGGCGATGGTCGCGCCCTCGCCGGGTTCCCACACGCCACCCAGCGCCGGGAAGGCGAACACGCCGGTCAGGATCGCGCCGACGATGCCGGCGATACCGTGGACGCCGAACACGTCGAGCGAATCGTCGTAGCCGAGCGCACGCTTCACCGTGGTCGAGAACAGGAAGGCCATGTAGCCCGCGGCAGCACCGATCACCAGCGCGCCGATCGGTCCCACCGTGCCGGCGGCCGGCGTGATACCCACCAGACCGGCGACGGCGCCGGAGGCAATGCCCAGCAGCGAGGGTTTGCCGTGCTTGATCCACTCGGCAAACATCCAGGCCAGTGCCGCGGTGCCGGTGCAGATCTGCGTGACCAGCATCGCCATGCCGGCGCTTTCGCCTGCTGCCAGTGCGCTACCGGCGTTGAAGCCGAACCAGCCGATCCACAGGATCGAGGCACCGACCAGCGTCAGGCCGAGGTTGTGCGGCGGCATTGCCGTGGTGGGATAGCCCTTGCGCTTGCCCAGAACCAGTGCCGCGACGAGACCGGCGACGCCCGCGTTGATGTGCACCACCGTGCCGCCGGCGAAATCCAGCACGCCCCAGTCCCACATCAGGGCGCCGTCGCCGCTCCATACCATGTGCACCATCGGCACGTAGCAGATCGTGAACCACAGGGCGAGAAACAGCAGCATCGCCGAGAATTTCATGCGTTCGGCGAACGCGCCGACGATCAGCGCCGGAGTGATGATCGCGAAGGTCATCTGGAAGGTCGCGAACAGCGACTCGGGAATGGTGCCCACCAGCGAGCCCAGGGTCAGGCCCGAGAACATCGCCTTGTCGAAGCCGCCGATGATCGAGTTCAGTCCGAACACGCCTGCTTCCATGCCGGTGGTGTCGAACGCGAGACTGTAGCCGTAGAGGGTCCACAGCACGGTCATCAGTCCGGCGGCGGCGAAGCACTGCATCAGCACCGACAGAATGTTCTTGGAACGCACCATGCCGCCGTAGAACAGCGCCAGCCCCGGGATAGTCATGAACAGCACGATCGCGGTTGCGGTCAGCATCCACGCGGTATCGCCGCTGTCGAGCGTCGGCGCCGCTTCTTCGGCTTCTTCCGCGACCGCTGCCGTTGCCTCGGCGGGAGCCGCTTCTGCAGCGATGGCGGCTTCATCAGGCGGAGCATCCTGCGCCAGCGCCATTTCGGACCCGACGAAGGTCAGTGCAAGCAGCACGACGCTCCACAGGTGAGTGAGCACGCGGCTCGTGGACCAAGGTCTTTTCACTGTCGTTCTCCTACGGGAAGAATTTATTTGATTGCCAGGAGGTGCTCGAAAACTAAACCGCCTCGACGCCTGTCTCGCCAGTACGAATGCGAACCGCCTGCTCGAGGTTGATTACGAAAATCTTGCCGTCGCCGATCTTGCCGGTGCGTGCGACATTGGTGATCGCCTCGACCACCTGTTCGGCGATCGAATCGTCGACTGCCAGCTCGATCTTGGTCTTGGGGAGAAAATCCACCCGGTACTCGGCTCCCCTGTACAGCTCGGTGTGCCCGCGCTGCCGACCGAAGCCCTGCACTTCCGTCACCGTGATGCCCTGAACGCCGATATCCGCGACGGCCTGACGGACGTCATCCAGCTTGAACGGCTTGATGATCGCGGTTATCAACTTCATCGCATTCCGACTCCTGGAAGGTCATGGGCGCGAGCGGCGAAGATCTTCGTAGTGAACGTCCAAGCACTCATTTCGCGCCGCATCGGAAATGCACTTTCTGTGCCACGAAATCGGCAAGGCGAAACGGTGGCGCGGCCACATCGGGATACAAGGGGCGCACCCGATTAGTGCGCGTTTTCGGCGTTGCTGCCTCACGGCGGCGCAAATCGTCGTCAGAAACGGCCGAAAGCCCGTCCGGAGCGGGCGACAGCGCTGCGAAAAGGGTGCAAGGCGCGCACCGCGGCGACCATTCCCTCGCGGCTTGCCTTGCCTGTATGCCCTCCCTAGAGTTCGCCGACCCCCTCGCCAAGGCCGATTTCATGGACCCCCGCAGCATCGACGACCTCGCCCGCCGGCTCGCCTCCGCCGTTCCCGAAGGCCTTCACGCCGTGCGGCGCGATCTCGAATCGAACTTCAAAGCCGTCCTCCAGTCCGGCCTGTCGAAGCTCGACCTCGTCACCCGCCAGGAATTCGATGTCCAGGCCGGCGTCCTGCGCCGCACCCGCGAAAAACTCGAAGCGCTGGAAGCGCGTCTGGCAGAGTTGGAGAAGCCGACGGGCTGAAGATTCGGAAAGATCTCCACGGAGAACACGGGGATCACGGGGGCAAAGCCCAGATCCATACAAGGAGTACTTTACGTGGCAAAGGAATGCCCGCCCGACATCATTGATCTCACGCTGAGTGCCGCAACGACAGTCCATCGCAGCCTCGGGCCGGGGTTGCTTGAGTCTGTGTACGAATTGGCTCTCGCTTACGAACTACGTGAGCGGGGCATCGCTGCACAGAGCCAAGTTGCTCTCCCGGCCACCTATCGAGGGGTAGACCTTGGAATCGGTTTTCGCGCAGATCTGATCGTTGCAGACAGTCTGATCCTCGAGATCAAATCGGTCCGAAACGTCGACGCGTCTCATGTTGCACAGCTATTGACGTACCTACGTCTAAGCGGCATTCGCGTTGGATTCATTCTGAATTTCAATCATCGGCTGTTGAAAGATGGGATCAAACGGGTGTCGCTCTTCTCCGCGCCCCGTGATCCCCGTGTCCCCCGTGGAGATTCTTCTTCATCTTGATTCAAGGAGCGCCAAGGATGGCAATGGCAACTGTATTGAGCCGCGCGCAGCACGGCATGGATGCGCCGCAGGTGCGTGTCGAGGTGGATATCAGCAACGGTCTGCCCGCATTCGCGATCGTCGGCTTGCCGGAGGCGGTCGTGAAGGAAAGCAAGGACCGGGTGCGTGCGGCGATCGCGAACTGCAATTTCGAGATGCCGGCGGGGCGTATCACCGTCAATCTCTCGCCGGCGGACCTGCCGAAGGAAGGCGGTCGATTCGATCTGCCGATCGCGGTCGGCATCCTGGTCGCGTCCGGTCAGTTGCCCGAGGCAACCCTGCAGACCTGCGAGCTCTATGGCGAGCTGTCGCTGAGCGGTGAAGTGCGGCCGGTGAAGGGCGCGCTGTTGTCGGCGCTCGCGGCGGCGCGTGCCGGCCACGCGCTGATCGTGCCGCCCGCGAATGCCGCCGAGGCGCGGCTCGTCACGCAATGCCGCGTCGCGGTCGCGACGCACCTGCTGGAAGTCGCGGCGCATGCCACCCAGGTGAGTCCGTTGAATTTCCAGCGCGGCGAAGCGCCTGCCGGGGTGATGTCGCAGGGCATGGATCTCGGCGACGTGCGCGGTCAGCATCAGGCGCGGCGCGCGCTGGAGATCGCAGCGGCGGGTCAGCACAGCCTGCTG
>CAYWHG010000069.1:3655-23282 GCA_964457865.1 uncultured Steroidobacter sp. | reverse complement strand
TTCCAGTAACATCTTCACGGGTGTTCGTGGGTTCGAATCCCACCCTTTCCGCCAACAACAGAAAGCCCGGCCTCGTGCCGGGTTTTTTGTTGGTCTGCCGAGAATCCAAGCCACCCCTCCCGTTCCGCCGGATGGGACGACCCCGCAGCGCCGTTCGACGTCGACCATTTCAAGATCATCAACGACGAGCACGGTCATACGGCGGGCGACGAGATCCATCTGCCCTGCGCCAGCATCGGTATTTCCCTGATTCCGGCGATCGCGGATTGACAGGTATTCCTTGCCTCGGCACCCTTTGCCAAGGCAATACCTGCCTAGGCAGACATTCAGGCGATGGCCGTCAAACACTTCGACGTCAAGAACTTCCAGACAGCGCGTAGTCTCGGCTACCTGCTGAAGATGTCTCATTCGCTGATGCATGACGCCGGCGCCGCAGCGCTGGCGGGTCACGACCTGAGCTTCGTCCAGTGGCTGGTCCTCATCAAACTGCGCGAAGGCGCGGCCCTGACCGCAAGCGATCTATGCCGGCAGATGCGCTACGACAACGGTGCCCTCACCCGCCTGCTCGATCAGCTCGAGACGCGCGGATTCATCGAGCGCAAACGCAGCGAGGCCGATCGCCGCGTCGTGAATCTCGAACTGACAGCTGACGGCCGTCGCATAGTGGCGGAACTGCTGCCGCTGATCGTCGACGCACTCAACGACATCCTCGGAGATTTCAGCAAGGCCGAGTTCGCCGAGCTGGTGCGACTGCTCAACAAACTCATGGACAACCTCAAGGCCTACGAACAGGCCCCCGCGGGAGACAATCCGTCATGAGAGCCGCATGGATCCTCGCTGCAGCCATCGCACTCGGCGGCTGCGTGCTGCCGCAGACGGAAGATCCGGCCACCACCGCCATCGCCACGGACTCGCTCGGACTGACGGGCGACAGCGTCACTGCCGCCGACGCGCAGTGGTGGACGGCGCTCGGCGATCCGCAGCTCGATGCACTCATCGACGACGCCCTGCACAACTCGCCGACACTGGCGCAGGCGCTGGCCAGGGTGCGCAGCGCCCAGGCCCAGGGCGATGCCGCCGGCGCCGGTCGCCAGCCGCGCTTCAGTTTCGATGCTGACGAAACGTATCAGCGTTTCTCCGAGCACTACATCATTCCTCCGCCCTACGGGGGCCACAATTACTGGCTGGGACAGGCCACGGCCAACATGGCCTGGGATCTGGATTTCTGGGGCCGGCAATCGGCGCTGATCTCGCAGGCGAATGCACAACTCGCGGCCGGCCAGCTCGATGTCGTCGCAGCACGGCTCGCACTCGCCGGCGCGATTACGCAGTCGTATCTCGACCTGCATCGTGCCTGGGAAATGATCGACATCGCCACGCGCCTCGAAGCGCAGCGCCAGCACCTGCTCGAGCTGACGCGCCAACGTGTCTCTGCGGGACTCGACACGCAGATGGAGATCAAGATCGCCGAAGCCACGCTGCCGCAGGCCCGCAACGCACGCCTGCAGGCCGAAAGCGAACGCGACATGGCGATCCATCGACTCGCCGCATTGACGGGACACGGCGCCGACCGCTACGCACAGATCACTCGTCCCCGACTCACGCTCGATGCAGCGCTCGCCCTGCCCGCGCGGTTGCCCGCCGATCTGCTGGCACGTCGACCCGATGTGCTGGCAGCCCGCGTCCGCATCGACGCAGCGACGGCCGGTCGGGAGGCCGCGCATGCCGAGTTCTATCCCGACATCGACCTGAAAGCCTTCGTCGGCTCGCAGGCCATCGGCCTCGACAACCTGGTCGATAGCGGCAGCCTCGTCTATGGCGTCGGGCCCGCCTTGCACTTGCCGCTGTTCGACGCCAAACGGCTGCGTGCCAACTACAAGGCTGCGACCGCAGAGCTCGACGCCTCCATCGCCAGCTACAACGACACCGTGCTGTCGGCAGTGCGCGAAACGGCCGACCAGATCAGCCTGAATGACGCCTTCACGCGCCAGATCGATCAGGCGCAACAGACCCTGGTCGCCGCCAGCGCCGCCTACGACCTGGCGCAGAAGCGCTACGAGGCCGGCCTGTCGACGCAACTCGTGGTCCTCGATGCCGAAAGCCGCGTGCTGGATGCGCGACGCGATCTGGTGACCCTGAATGCCAACCGGCTCGTGAGCCGCGTGAATCTGTTGTTGATGCTGGGCGGCAGCTTCGATCCTGCCGCGCCGGCGACTGGAGAAACCTGAAATGAATTCGCCGGACCCTGTGGATACCGCCGTTACCCCGGCCAATGGCCAGCGACGCCAGCGGCTGCTACTGCTCGCGGCTGTCGTCGCCGTTGCCGCACTCGGCTACGGCGCCTACTGGCTGCTGCACGCACGCTATTACGAAGCGACGGACGACGCCTATGTCGCCTCCGACATCGTGCCCATCACCAGCGAAGTCGCCGGCACGGTGCGCGCGATTCATGTCGACGACACGCAGCACGTCGAGAAGGGCCAGCTGCTGGTCGAACTGGATCGTGCCGACGCCGAAGTGGCGATGACGCAGGCCGAAGCGGAACTCGCCGGCACCGTTCGGGAGGTGCGTGGCCTGTATTCGCAGTCCGAGGGACTGCGTTCGCAGATCCGCGAACGCCAGCTGCAACTGAGCGCGGCGCGCGCCAATCTCGAACGCCGCCAGAAGATCGCCGCCGACGGCGCGGTGTCCGCCGAAGAACTGCAGCACGCCCGCGATCAGGTGGATCAGCTCACCGCGGCGCTGAACGTATCGCGCGAATCCCTGCAGACGATCCGCGCGAAGATCGACAACACGACGCTGGAAAATCATCCGCAGGTACTCGCCGCGGCGGCCAAGGTCCGCGTGGCTGCGCTGGCTCTCCAGCGTACCCGCCTCGTCGCACCGATCACTGGCACGGTCGCCAGACGCAGCGTGCAGATCGGCGCGCGCATTGCACCGGGCACGCCGCTGATGGCGGTGGTCGGACTGGACGACGCCTGGGTCGACGCCAATTTCAAGGAAGGACAGCTGCGGCGCATCCGCGTCGGTCAGCCGGTGGAACTGCACGCCGACGTGTACGGCAACGATGTCGTCTATCACGGCGAGGTCGCGGGCCTCGGCGCCGGCAGCGGCAGTGCCTTCGCCTTGCTGCCGGCGCAGAACGCCAGCGGCAACTGGATCAAGATCGTGCAGCGCGTACCGATCCGCATCGCGCTCGACCCGCAGGAACTCGCGCAGAATCCGCTGCGGGTCGGCCTGTCCATGCATGCGAGCATCGACCTGCACGACACCTCCGGTCCGCTGGTGGCACAGCGGATCCGCAGCGCCACGCAGGTCGTCGCGGCCGAAGATCAGGACATCCAGGCTGCGTCACGCATCGCGGCCATCATCGCCGCCAACGCCGGCCGCAGCACCGAAATCGCGGCCCGCTGACCGAGGCAGATTCATGAGCGCCTCCCCCGCCGCGGCCGTCCCGGCACCGCTTGCCGAAGGTTCGCGTACGGTCATTGCCTCCGCGCTGGCGCTCGGCACCTTCATGCAGGTGCTCGACACGACCATCGCCAACGTGTCGATTCCCACCATCGCCGGCAACCTCGGCGTCTCGACCGATCAGGGCACCTGGGTCATCACGTCGTTCGCAGTGGCGAACGGCATCTCCGTACCGCTCACCGGCTGGCTCATGCAGCGCTTCGGCGTGGTGCGCGTGTTCGTCGCCGCGGTGCTGATGTTCACGATCGCCTCGTTCCTGTGCGGCATCGCCTGGAGCCTGCCGACGCTGGTCGCATTCCGCGTGCTGCAGGGTCTCGTTTCCGGTCCGATGGTGCCGGGCTCGCAGGCGCTGCTGCTGTCGATCTTTCCGCCCCACAAGAAAGGCCAGGCGCTGGCGCTGTGGTCGATGACGACGCTGGTGGCGCCGATTGCCGGCCCCATTCTCGGCGGCCACATCTCCGACAACTATTCCTGGCCATGGATCTTCTTCATCAACGTGCCGGTGGGCCTGATCTGCGCCGGCGTGTGCTGGCAGGGACTGAAGCATCGCGAAACGGCCACGCGCCGGTTGCCGATCGACATCGTGGGACTCTCGCTGCTGGTCATGTGGGTCGGCGCGCTGCAGCTCATGCTCGACACCGGCAAGGATCAGGACTGGTTCTCCTCGCCGCTGATCGTCGCCGAAGCCATCATTGCCGTCGTCGGCTTCGTCGCCTTCATCATCTGGGAGCTGGGCGAGAAGCATCCCATCATCGACCTGTCGCTGTTCCGCCGGCGCAATTTCACGCTGGGTGTCATCGTGATGTGTGTCGGCTACGCCGTCTTCTTCGGCGCCGTGGTGATCCAGCCGCTGTGGCTGCAGAGCTGGATCGGCTACACGGCCACCTGGGCCGGACTGGTCGCGGCGCCGAGCGGCGTCGTGGCCGTGCTCATCTCTCCGCTGGTCGGCCGCTATCTGGATCGCTACGACCCGCGCATGTTCGCGTCGGTGTCCTTCATCGTGTTCGGCATTTCCTATTTCATGCGTGCCAACTACACGGCGGACGCGAGTTTCGCGGCCTTCGTCATGCCCCTGCTCGTGCAGGGCGTCGGCATGTCGATGTTCTTCATCGCGGTGCTGAGCATCGTGCTCGACGGTGTGCCGCCCGCACAGATCCCCGCGGCCTCGGGCCTGTCGAACTTCATGCGCATCACGGCCGGCGCATTCGCCACGTCGATCATCACCACGTTCTGGGATCGTCACGCCGCCCTGCATCAGACACGTCTGGCGGAAGCGACCAGCGCATTCGATCCACGCCTGCAGCAGTCCGTCGAAACACTGCGTGGTCTGGGAATGAGCGAGGAGCAGGCATTGGGCACCCTCACCCACACGCTCTCGGGACAGGCTTACCTGATGTCGATGCTCGACTATTTCTGGCTGTGCGGCTGGCTGTGCGTGCTGCTGGCAGGGCTGGTGTGGCTCACGCGGCGACCGCACGGATCCGTCGGACCGATCGCGGCCGACTGATCACTTCGCCGGCCGCGGCAACTCGTCCATGTGACGCAGTTGCGGGAACAGTCGCGTCCAGATCGCTGCCACTGTCAGCGTCGCAAGGCCACCGATGACGACGGCCCGCACGGTGCCGAACCAGGCGGCCGTGACGCCCGACTCGAACTCGCCCAGCTCATTGGAAGCGCCGACGAAGACGGCGTTCACCGCGCTCACCCGGCCGCGAATTTCGTCCGGCGTCTCCAGCTGCACCAGCAGATGCCGCAGATAGACGCTGACCATGTCGCCGGCGCCCAGCACCACGAGCGCCACGCAAGACAGCGCAAGATTCGTCGACAGCCCGAAGACAACGGTCGCGACTCCGAACGCCACGACGCCGCCGAAGAGCCAGCGCCCGACGTGCCGCGTCAGCGGACGGGTCGCCAGCAGCAGCGCACAGACCATCGCTCCGATCCCCGGTGCCGTACGCAACAACCCAAGGCCGACCGAACTGGTATGCAGGATGTCGTGCGCGTACACCGGCAGCAGCGCAGTCGCGCCGCCGAACAGTACGGCGAAGAGATCCAGCGAAATCGCGCCGAGCACCACGGGCTTCGATTTGACGAATTTCAATCCCGACAGCAATGAGTGCAGGCTCACGCCGCGTGCAACGCTGCGTTCGCCGCGACCGCCGAGCCGCAGCGTCGACAGCAGAAGGGTCGAGATGCACAGCAGTGCGGCGACGGTGGCGTAGACCGTCGCGGCGCCAGCGAGATACAGCAGGCCGCCGAGCGTCGGCCCGACGATCGTCGAGACCTGAAACACCGACTGATTGACGGCCAGTGCGCGCGGATAGTGTTCCGGCTTCACCAGGTTCGGCACCAGCGCCTGCGCCGCCGGCATGGCAAAGGCCCGCGTGATGCCGAGAAAGCTCATCACCACGAAGATGAGGCTGACGCTGCCGCCACCGCTGCGCAGGGACAGCAGCAGCAGGCACAGCGCCGAGACCATGTTCAGGAGGTAGCAGCCCGTCACGATACGGCGTCGATCGTAGAAATCGGCCACATGCCCGGCCGGCAGAATCAGCACGATGAACGGCAGGAACTGCGACAACCCGATCAACCCCAGATGCAGCGGATCGCGGGTCATCGCGTAGACCTGCCAGCCCACCGCCACCGTCTGCATCTGCACGCCCAGCGTGCTGAAACAGCGCGCGATCAGGTAACGGATGAAGTCGCGTTCATCCAGCAGGGCAAGGCGGTTCGCAGCGGACATCCGGACATCTGCAGGGATCTCGGGGCCGCGAAGGATACCGAAAAGGATCCTGCTTCACTCAGCGCGAATGGCCTGCGGAGCTATCAGTTTTCAGTGACCCCGCAAGGCTCAATCGCTCGCCTGCATCCGGATGCTGCCGCCCGTCGTGCGGGCGCGAATGGTTTCGCCGCCGCCGTTGATCGTGCCGGCGAGTCGCCGCTCGCGAACTTCCGTCGTCGTCACCGGCAGGTCGGTCGAGACCGAGCCGCCGCTCGTCGAGGCGTCGATCACGCCCTTCGTGTTCCTCGGCATGCGGATCACGATGTTGCCGCCGCTGGTCGACGTCTCGATGCCGCGGTTCGCACCGACCAGTTCGACGCCGATGTCGCCGCCGGAGCTGCGGGCGCGGATGCCGCCATCGATCTGCAGCGCCTTGACGCCGCCGCCCGACGACTCCGCGTCGACATTGCCGCGCACATTGCTGACGACGACCTCGCCGCCCGAGGTGTGAGCGAACGTCGCGCCCGCGACCTGTTCGACCTGGATATTGCCGCCGGATGTTTCCGCCCTGAGATCGCTCCTGACGTCGCGAACCTTGATATCGCCACCGGACGTACGGATGTCGGTCTTCCCGGCAATCCGGGCGACGTCCATGTTGCCGCCCGAGGTCGTCATCTTCACAGGACCTTGCACCTCCACCACCCGCACATTGCCGCCAGACGTCGATCCATTGAGGTCGCCCTGCAATCGCGACACGGAGATGTCGCCGCCCGATGTCTTCAGGCGGGCGTTGTACTGTTTCGGCACGGATACCTTGATGCTCGACTGCCGACTGCCGCTCGACCAGTTGAACCAGCCGCTGCCTTCGCGTTTCGCCTTCACCAGCACACCGCCCGCATCCTGTTCGGCCGACAGCGTCAGGGCCTCGATGGCGCGCGCGGAGCCGGTCACGAGAATCTGGACGCTGACCTGATTCGAGTCCACGCCGGCAACATCGATGTCGGCGCCGTCGGCTTCGATCGTCAGCTGGCCGCCCGGCACTACGGTAAAGGTCCGATCCAGGCGCTTTTCGGCGGCTTGAGCCGCCACACCCGCCAGGGTCAGGCAGATCGCGGCAATGGTCAGGACGCTTCGCATTGTGGAGTTCTCCCCTGGGATCGATGGGTTTGGATCGATGGATCGACACTTGCGACGCAACAGGACCCCAGAAGGTTGCAATGGGTGCTGATACGAGTCTTTGCCGGGATCGCAACCTTTTCGGCGACCGTCGCATCTGAACAGCAAATGCCGCATCGCGCGGCAAGCGAATCAGAGGAGATCATCATGTTCACCATCGTTCATCCCGCCCAGCGCATTCTCTGCATGATGCTGTCGACGCTCATCGTGGCCGTGAGCCTGTCACTGGCTGCGTATGCCGCCGGGCACGCTGCGGCCAGCGGCTACTCGGTCACTGTCACACAGCTTCAGTAAGCAACAGCGCGAAGTGCGGCGGATGCGCGCAAACGGCGCGCCGTCCTGCGCCGCTCGTACCGCTCTGGTGCAAGTACGTTAATCGCTGGTCGACGAACTTCATTGCAGTAGCAAGCCCCGACTCGCCGGACTATTCTCCCTGCGACACATCGCAGCGAGAACATCGGTGGCCAAAGTTCCTCCCGGAGTCGGACCGAAGTATCCGCAGGTCGTCGTGCTGTTCGGTGCGACCGGCGATCTGTCGCGCCGCAAGCTGCTGCCGGGACTGTTTCATCTGGTCAATGCCGGCTTCATTCCCGACTGCCGCATCATCGGCGTATCGCTCGACAATCTCGATGCCGACGGCTTTCGCAGATTCGCCCGCGAGGCACTCGACGAATTCGGCGCTCGCAAGTTTGCACCCGATGCCTGGGATGGCTTCGCGGACCATCTCGATTACCTTCCTCTGTCCTCCGGTCCGCATGCCCTGCGCGATGCGGTGCAGAAGGCGGAAAAATCGATCGGGACCGAGAACCGGCGTCTGCACTACCTGAGCGTGCCGCCGAATGCCGCGCTCTCCGCGGTGCGCATGCTTGGCGAAGCCGGCGTCGTCGAGAACTCGCGCATCATCATGGAGAAGCCGTTCGGCACCGACCTTGCGAGTGCGGTATCGCTGAACGGCAAACTCCACGAAGTCTTCAGCGAAGAACAGATCTTTCGCATCGATCATTTCCTCGGCAAGGAACCGGCGCAGAACATTCTCGCCTTCCGCTTCGCCAATGGCCTGTTCGAACCGATCTGGAATCGCAACTTCATCGATCACATCCAGATCGACGTGCCCGAGACGCTGGCCCTCGGCAAGCGCTCCGGGTTCTACGAGGCCACCGGTGCGTATCGCGACATGGTCGTCACGCACCTGTTCCAGATTCTCGCCTTCGTCGCCATGGAACCGCCGACGGCGCTCGAACCGGACTCGATCGGCGAAGAGAAGAACAAGGTCTTCCGCAGCATGCTGCCCATCCAGCCGACCGACGTGGTGCGCGGCCAGTACACGGGCTATCGCTCGGAGGATGGCGTCAATCCCGAATCGGAAACCGAAACCTTCATCGCCCTGCGCTGCTCCATCGACAACTGGCGCTGGGCCGGCGTGCCGTTCTTCCTGCGCACGGGCAAGCGACTGGCGGAAGGCCAGCGCATTATTTCCATCGCATTCCGCGAGCCGCCGAAAAGCATGTTTCCAGCCAATTCCGGCGTCGGTTCGCAGGGCCCGGATCATCTGACGTTCGATCTCGCCGACGCCTCGAAGATGTCGCTCTCGTTCTACGGCAAACGCCCGGGGCCCGGCATGCGGCTGGACAAACTCAGCCTGCAGTTCGCCATGCGCGACACCGGATTGATCGGCGATGTGCTCGAAGCCTATGAACGACTGATCCTCGATGCGATGCGCGGCGATCACACGCTGTTCACGACCGCACAGGGCATCGAACGTCTGTGGGAAGTCTCGACTCCCCTGCTCGAAGCCCCGCCGCCGGTGCGACTGTATGCACCGGGCTCCTGGGGCCCGAATGCCATTCACCAGCTCATCGCTCCGCGTGCCTGGCGCCTGCCATTCGAACGTACCTGGCGCGACCCGAATCAGCTCGGATGCTGATATATGCTTTTGGGCGGCAGTGTGGCCGCCAATCGAACGAGGACTCCCCATGCAAAGCACGCTGGTCGTATACGTGCTGTCGATCCAGAGCAGCTACGCCGAAGACGCCGAAGGGCCGGCCGACGACGAAACCTTCGACACCGTACAGTTCTTCATCGGCCCGGAAACATCGTGGCGCATCCGCACCTTCAGCATGGACGAGGACGTGCACGTCTACTCGCTCGGTAACACTGCGCCCGACACACTGGACACGGTCCGCACCAGCACAGAGAAGACTTACGGCGACGTGATTGCCGCCACGCACATGTTCAGTTCGGAAGAAGGGATTGCGGGACTGAAGCAGGAACTCACCGCCTCCGATCTCGGCGCGAGCGTCGAAGAATCGAAGCGGCATGGCTTCATCTTCTGGGTTCCGGAAGGAACGGAGTACCGCACGCGGTCGACGCCGGAATAGACGCTAACGGCGCGCAGCGAAGAACGATCGCAACGACGCGCTGCATTCCTCGCCAAGCACGCCAGTGGTCACGTCCAGCCGATGATTGAGAGCCGGGTGCTGCACAATATTGAAGATCGAACCTGCGGCGCCCGCGCGCGGATCCGTCGCGGCATAGACGAGCCGCTTCACCCGCGCATGCACCATGGCGCTGGCGCACATGGCACACGGCTCCAGGGTCACATAGAGAGTGGTATCCAGCAGGCGATAGTTGCCGATCGTCTGCGCTGCCGCACGCAGCGCAATCATCTCGGCATGTGCGGTCGGATCACTGGTACTGATGGGCCGGTTCCATCCCTCGGCGAGCAGGGCGCCCTCCTGGACGATGACAGCCCCGACGGGAACCTCGCCCGCCGCCTGCGCCGCCTGCGCCAACCGGATCGCATGACGCATCCAGTGGACGTCCATTTCGGAAAGCGGGCTGACTGAAGCGTCGGGCTGATTCATGCGCGGGAGGATAGCCCAGTGACGGGCTCCTCTCGACTCACCCTAACGCGCGGCGGGACGGATCCAGATTACCAGCGGCGTGAGCCAGCGCGGCCGCCAGGTCAGCACGAACGCGACCGTGAGCGCCGACGCGGTCAGGGTCATGAACCACACGAGCGAGGCCATGGTGGCGTGATCGACTGCAAGACACAGCCACAGGGAAATCGCGATCGCCGCGCCTCCCAGCACCCGCAGCCCACGCTTCATCGAGCGCCCCGGGGCCGCATCGGCGCGCACCTGCTGCCAATGCACGTCCATCGCCAGCGCCAGCCACGCAAAGCCGGCGATGCAGATCAGCAATCCGCCGGCGAGCAGCAATGGGTCACGCACGCGCTGCCTCCGCTCCTGCATCCACGGTTCTCGCGGCAGCAGGTTGCGTTGCGGTCAATTCACGTAACCGTAGCTTCCTGGCTGTGAATGCAGCGATCGCCGCAGTAACCAGCAACGCGAGATCCAGACCGGCGACGGGCCAGTACCCCGCGCCGATGGTCTTGATCAGGTGATCGCCAGTCGTGATCCAGTTCAACAGCACGGCCGCCACGGACAGCACGGCGATGATCCAGCACTGTTCACGCCATGCCGGAGAGATGCGCGCCTGCAATACGGGTGCGCTGCGCCACGCCGCATGGAGCAGAGCAGCCAGCCACGCGAACCAGAAGATCCGTTCCTCCCAGGTGCCGCGATCGGCGACCCCTGCTGGCAGCAGACGATTGCCAACCAGCATCGTGACTGCAGCGATCACCATGCCTGTCACCGCCGTCACTGCCATTGCGTCGGCCCATCGGGCACCGCTCGTCCCAGCTTTCGCGTGCTGCCGTTTGCGCTTCTCGACAAAGAAGATGAAGCCCGTGGCAATACAGGTCGCTCCGGCCAGGCCGCCCATCACGTACATCCAGCGCAGCATCCAGTGTTTGAAATGCTGCAGGTGCAAGCCAACCATGAAGTCCGTGACGCCTTCGACAGCGGAAGGGGCCGGCTCTTCCATGATCACGGCCCCGGTGGTGCCGTTGAAATGGATCCCCTGCCCCGTCAAGGTCACGCGATCGGTTCCGGCACGATAGATGCTCACGTAGGCGTTGGCATCGCCGTAGTGCGTGACACTCAGGAAACCCACTTCGCCGCTCATGTCGCGCGCCGCCCAGCGACGCTTCGCTTCGGCGACCATCGCATCGACCGATGCCAGGGGCGCAGGAACGCCAGCGGGCTCGAATGCCAGCCCGTTCGCAGCAGCTTCCCGCTGTTCATGGACGTCGTGCACCGGCTTGAGCATCGTCGTACTGACGGGCAGGTAGATGCCCGCGAACACGATCAATCCGGTCAATGCGAAAAAGAAATGGAATGGCAGGCCGACCACGCCTGTGAGGTTGTGCAGATCAAGCGCGCTGCGCTGTGTCTGCTTCTGCGGCCGGAAGGTAAAGAATTCGCGAAAGATCCTGCGATGAATGACCACGCCGCTCACCAGCGCGGCAAGCATCACCAGCGCAGCGATGCCGACGATCCAGTAGCCGATCTCCTTCCACTCGAGGTGCAGACTGAAGTGCAGCGGATAGAAGAATTCGCTGCCGATCTTGAGCTGGTCGTCGGGTAGCAACCTGCCGGTGCGCGGATCGATGGTCGTGTAACCGTGTACATGGTCGTCCGGATCATCCGGGTTGTTGGTGACGTGGTACTCCGAGAACAGCTGCAACACCGGATCGCGATGGGTGGTATACGCACCGTAGCCGCTGGCAGACGTTATCTGGGGCTCCTGGCCGCCGATCCGGCCACGTGCCGCGGCGAGTTCATCTGCATGCGGCTGCATCTGCTCGAAGATCGGCAGCAGCATCGTGTCGAACGACGGCAGCGTCTGCGGCTCGAAGCGCGTCTCGGGAATCGCCCAGCGATCGATCTCGCGATCGAACACCGACAATGCGCCGAAAAAGAAACAGATCATCAGCACGTAACCGAGCACCAGGCCCAACCACGTGTGCATCCAGCTCATGGAGAGACGGAACGATGAAAACATCAGTGGTCTCCAATCGGACTCAGGCGGTCAGCGAGGGAATGAGCAGCCACGCCACCCCGGTCATCAGCGCCCCGCCACCGGCAAGCACCAGCCACACGCGCTTCAGGCTGGCAGCCGCATAAGCCCAGCAGAACACGACGAGGAATACGAGAAACGCCAGCAGGTACATCAGGGACTCCATCTGGTGGTAATCCGCGCCGGCCCAGACGCCGAGAGTGATGCCGAACACCGTGAGTCCCCAGACGAATACCCAGCCGCCGAGCAGGCTGGCGGCAACGCGCGAGATCATGTGCCGCGGGGTCAGGCCGGGTTCGGAGACAGATGAGGCCATAGTGTGGAATCCCGTATCCGCCCTGAAAGTCCTTCTGAAGCCGCGAGTTATCGCTGGCTATTGAAGCAGGATGGAGATACGCGCGAGTCAGCTCAAATGAAAATCGTTCTCAATAATACGGTTTCCCCGATCAGGGCCGCAACCCGGGAGCCGGAAGGGGACCGCTGACAGTCGGCGCGCCCGATCAGGCCTTGTGTACTTCCGCCCGCTCCGGCGTGACGGCGAAGCGCGTGGTCTTCACCACCCTGCCGCCGCGTGCCTTGATCGTGTCGAGTGCCTTCACGCTGCCGGTCATGCCCCTCGGCGTGAATTCCAACAGGTGGTAGCCGCGATCGTCGTCGAACAGCTTGACGTGCGGGTTCGTCGCGAGGATGTGTTCCAGCGGCGGCAGGTTGGGCTTGTAGTCCTCCGAGGTCATGGAGGTCGCCAGGAACTCCACGGCGGCCTGCTCGCCGTCCGGTGCGTCTTCCCGCGCCGGCACTGTGCCCACGAAGTTCTTGTGGTAGTCGCCCGTGGCGATCACCACGTTGGCGAGGCCATGCCTGCGGATGGATTCCACCAGCCGCGCGCGCGCCGGGCGATACCCATCCCAGGTATCGGTCGCCAGTCGTGGCGCCGTTTCACCGGGACGGCGCAGGTCGAAGGGCATCACCAGCGTCTGCTGCGCGATGAGGTTCCAGGTGGCGTCGTTGTGGAGGCCTTCGTCCAGCCAGAATTCCTGCATGGCACCCATCAGAGTGGGCGAGGCATGCGCTTGCGGCGGGCAGTCGCCGGAAGCGTCGTCATTGCACGGCTGGTCGGAGCGGTACTGTCGCGTGTCCAGCACATGCAGGCGCAGCAGCCGGCCGTAGTCGAGCCGGCGATGGGCGCGGATGCCGGTGAGCGTGGGAAACTGCGCGCGGCGCACCGGCATGTGCTCGTACCAGGCCTGGAAGGCCGCCGCACGGCGCAGCACGAAGATCTCCGATGGAACGCCGTGCTCCTCGATGTCGCCGGCCCAGTTGTTGTCCACCTCGTGATCGTCGAAGGAGACGGCGAACGCGGCGGCGGCATGCGCGGCCTGCAGGTCCGCATCGGCTTTGTACTGCGCGTGGCGGCGGCGATAGTCGTCGAGGCTGACGATCTCGCCGCCGACGTGCTGGCGCACGTTGGTCAAGCCGTCGGCGTTGGGCCGCGGGCCCAGCGGGCCCATGCCGCCCTCGTAGATGTAGTCGCCGTAGTGAAACACCAGATCCAGGTCCGGTTCGCGCGCAAGTTCGGCCCAGCCGTTGAAATAGCCACGCTCGTAGTGATTGCAGCCGCCCACGGCGATGCGCAGGCGTGGCAGCAGCGTGCCCGCCGCGGGTGCGGTCTTCGCCATGCCGACCGGACTCACCTGACCGACGCCACTGGTCATGAACCGATACCAGTAGGGTCGCTGTGGCTGCAGGCCGCCGATCTCCACATGTATCGAATGCGCGAGTTCCGGATAGGCGATCGCTTCGCCGTTGCGCATCACGCGCGTGAACTGCTCGTCCTCGGCGACTTCCCAGCGCACCGGCACCTGCATGATGGCCATGCCGCCGTGTTCCTCGAGCGGCCGCGGTGCAAGGCGCGTCCAGATGACGAATCCATCCGGCCAAGGGTCGCCCGCGGCCACGCCGAGCGTGAACGGGTAATCGCCGAGCGACTGCGCGAACACGGGAGAACGGGAAACGCCGGCGGCCACGAGAAGGCCACCGGCCGCCTTGAACAGGCTGCGGCGATTGACGGGCATGGTTCTCACCAGCGCAGGCCGGCCTGCTTCAGGAATTCGATGGCGCCCACCGGGTCGTTGGTGAAAAGGCCGTCGACGCCGAGCCTGGTGTAGGCCTGCCATTCGGCGGCGGTGTCCACGACTTCGGAGAAGACGGTCACGCCGGCGTGCTTCAGGGTCGTGAAATCGGTGGCCTCCACCTGGTTCCGGCGCAGCACGACGCAGCTGGCGTGGTGCTGGCGAACCAGCTCGAGGATCTTCACCGCGCTCTCATTCTGGAGGCCGAGCAGGCAGGTGCGGATGCGCGGGTCGAGGCGATGCGCGGCATCCAGCGTCCTGAAATCGAAGGACTGCAGGATGACGCGGTCGGCGACGCCATATCGGTCGATGATGGCAAGGACGCTGGCGGCGAACCGGTCGGGGTCGACCTGATCGGCAGCCTCCCGCTTCGGCATCTTCATCTCGGCGAAATACCGCGCCTCACCGTCGCGCGTGGCTTCCAGCACCTCCTCCAGCGACGGCATGCGCGTGCCGGGGATCGGCTTCTGCGTCGGATAGATGGCCCGGTGCCGCGAGCCGCAATCGAAGTCCTGCGCCTGCGCCAGCGTCATGGCGCGCACTGGCCCAGGGGCAACGCCCTGCGGGCCGGGCAGACAGAACTGCGGGTTCACGTCCGGATCGTGGCTGACGAGGACGCGGTCGTCCGCCGTCAGCACCATGTCGAACTCGAGGACGTCCACGCCGACGGCGAGAGCTTCGCGGAATGCCGGCAGCGTGTTCTCCGGCCACAGCAGCGCACCGCCACGATGCGCAATGACCAGCGGTCCCTTGCGCGGGCCGGCTTCGTGCATGGTCGTGCACGAAGACAGCAGCAGCAGTCCCACTGCCAGGATTGCCTTCACCCCGCTTCCCACGACTGCGCTGCTCAGAAGCCGTACTTCAGGGTGGCGAAGTAGTAACGGCCGATCATGTCGTAGTACGCCGCGGATGAAGGGCCGCCTTCGCTCAGGTGCGGTGTCGTGGTGACGTTGACCCGCAGCGCGGGGTGATCGACGAAGTTGTCGGTGACGTTCTTGACGCCCAGTGCCGCGGTCAGTGCTTCCGTCGCGCGCCAGGTGAAGTTCAGGTCGTGCTTGAAATACGCCGGGACATACGGCATCTGGCGGGTTTCATCCGACTGGTCGGTCGCACTGAAGCGGCTCTTGCTGATGTAAGTGGTGTTCACGCCGAAGGCGAACGTGCCGATGTCGTAGCCCAGCGTCAGGTTGCCGCGGAAATGCGGGTAGTTCCAGGCGCCGGAAGAATCGGTGCCTGCAGCGCCCACCTGCGAGACGGTGGTCTGTTCCAGCAGGCGCGTGCCATTGAAGGCGATGCGGGCCTTGCCGGCACCCAGCCCGAAACCGTAGCGCGCGCTGTAGTCGATGCCGCGCACGTGGCGCCCGGCAAGGTTGGCGTACTGCGACTGCACCAGGTCCACCTCGCCGATATTGTGGTCGATGGTGGTATCGGTGAAGCGACGCACGAACTGGCAGTAGCCCATGTCCGGTCCGCCGCTGGCATTGACGCAGGAATTCATGATGTTCGTGTACGACAACGAGGTGACGACGTTGTCGATCCGGATGTCCCAGTAGTCGGCCGTCACGTCGAAGCCCTGCAGGAAGGTCGGCTGCAGGACGATGCCGTAGGTGTAGGAATCCGAGGTCTCCGGTTCCAGGTCCGGGTTTCCGCCGGTGGTGTAGCGTGGTGCGTTGAGATTCGGATTCGGCAGCGGGCCCGTCCAGCCCGGCACGGTGGCCGCGCAGTTGGCCGCGCGATCCGAATCCTGCAGGATGAACGAGGCCTGGCAGGGATCGCTGATGTGACCGAGCGTGATCGTATTGATGGGCGCGTACAGCTCGCCGAAGTTCGGCACGCGCGTGCTGTACGACTTCACACCCCGGAAGGTCACGCCCTGGACCGGCGCCCAGGTCAGGCCGTACTTCCAGGTATCGGTGCTCGGGCTGTCACTGTAGTCCGAATAGCGGTACGCGCCTTCCGCCTGCAGCTTGCGCGCGAACGGCAGGTCCTTCAGCAACGGCACCACCACTTCTGCATAGGCCTCGGAAACCTTGCGGCTGGCATCCATGTCCGGATGCAGCGCATTGTCGTTGCCCGGCGAAAACACAATGTTGGCGAGCTTCGCTGTGTCCGGGTCGTCCTCGGTATGCAGCTTTTCCTCGCGCCATTCCACGCCCGCGGCCACCGACACGTCGCCCGCCCACCACGTCAGCACGCTGCCGCTGACGCCGGCACCGGTGCTGAGCATCGAGTTCTTCGTCTTTTCGTGGCGCGTGAACAGCGCGTACTCGTTCCACTCCTGGCCGGGCGCATCGGTGGTGTAGTAGTTGAAAGGCACGCAACCCGCCGCGCGCGCCGCGGCGTCGGCGCACACGACCTGGCCGTCCAGCATCACCGCATCGCGCGAATAGCGCCACTGCTGCGCGCCGACCATGTTGATGGTGTCGATGTCGTCGATCACCTGGCCGTAGCGGGCGTAGGCATTCCAGCCGATGCGCTGCGTGAGTGCTCCGGCAAGGTCCGTGCCGACGGTGTAGGAATTGCGCGTGTCGATCTGCGTCGGCGCCGGCAGATTCAGGTAGTGGCGGTCCAGCGGGATCGAGGTCAGCGCGTTGGCAAGCATGAAACTACGCAGCGACTCCGGCAGGTACGGGTCGGTCAGGCGCGCGATTTCGCCGGTGGTGCCGACGCCATTGATGGCCCACCAGTTGGTCGGGCGCACGTCGTCGCGATATTCCGGCCATTGAGCCACGCCGCTGTTCTTGGCGTATGCATAGCCCAGCGTGGTGTTCCAGGTGATGTCCGGGGTCAGCTGAAATTCGAGATTGCCGTAGAAGGAACCCTTCTGCGACTTGTCGCGCTGATACAGATTGTCGAACAGGCCGGTGCCGGTGTCGTAGTCAGCAGGACCCGTCCAGTTCTGCTGACCCGTCTCGCCGCCGGTGACCACGGTGTAATAGTTCTTGGGAATGTTGACGACCTGGTTGCCGATGAGCTGGTACCAGTTGCCATCCCGGATGCTGCTGTTGTTGCAACCCGCCGTTCCGTTGTTCTGGATGCAGAAAGTCGGATAGTGCGAGCGATAGAACTGGCGGTAGGTGCCCAGGATGTTGTCCGGGATGCCGTCGTTCGGGCCGGTATTGGCCAGATTGGCGATGTAGGTGTAGTAGTCGGGATGGCGATCCACCAACATCACCGGATCGGTCGTCGTGAAGTTGCCGCCGAGCACCACATTCGCACGATCGCCGGCGAAGCTGAAGCCGCTCACCGCCGAGAACTGCGTCTGCGAGGCGTCGCCCTGGTCGGAAATTCCGCTGACCAGGGACACCTCGGGACGATCCACCTTCTTCTTCATGATCACGTTGATCGCGCCGGTCACCGCGTCGGCGCCGTAGATGGCCGCCGCGCCCCCTGTCACCGTCTCGATGCGATCGATCAGCGCCGAGGGAATCGTGTTCAGGTCCACCGCCGCAATGCGCGCGCCGCCGGATACCCAGCGATGGCCATCGACGACGACCAGCGAACGGTTCGTGCCCAGCTGGCGCAGGTTGATGTTGGCCACGCCCTTATCGTATTCCGTGCCGCCGGAGTTGAACTCGCCCAGACCCGGACCCACGGCAGGGTTCAGCACCAACGCGTCGTACACGTTCAGGCGGCCGAAGTCCTTCATCTGGTCCATGCTGATCACGTTGATCGGCATGGCCGATTCCAGCTCCGGACGCGCGATGCGCGAGCCGGTCACGACCACGGCCTCCAGGACCTGGTCCTGCGGAGCATCAACGGTGGTGGCCGCATCGGCGACGGCACAAGCAAGCGACAACGCAACAGCAAGTCGAATCGAACGCATGGGGCTGCAAATCCTCGTTATTGGAATTTGTCGACGGAGCAAACGAGCGCCGCATGCTAGGGAGCGGATGTTAAGGACTTATTAAATAACCCCCGCGCATGACTGCCTCGTGCGTGCAGCACTGCTCATGCGTCGATTGGAATGAAACACAGCGGTAACTCGCCGCATGTATGGGGCGCTGCAAAGATCGTGGGGCGCCGCGCGCGCACCGGCTTGCGATCTGCCAGCACGCGCAACACCGAAATAACTCGGGACGCCGCTGCACTTCATCCATGAAAGTTCAGCGCAGGTCACCGAATTTTCTTCGGCACTAACTCACTCCCACTCGATCGTCGCTGGCGGCTTGCCTGAGATGTCGTAGGTGACGCGGGAGATTCCCTGGACTTCATTGATGATGCGGCGGGCCACGAGGTCCAGGAACTCATAGGGAAGGCGCGACCAGCGGGCCGTCATGAAGTCGATGGTCTCGACACAGCGCAGCGCGACCACGTAGTCGTAACGACGCCCATCGCCCATCACTGCCACCGACTTCACGGGCAGGAACACGGCGAAGGCCTGGCTGGTGCGATCGTAGAGATCGTGACGACGCAGTTCCTCGATGAAGATCGTATCGGCCTTGCGCAGCAGATCGGCATACGGCTTGGTGACTTCGCCGAGGATGCGTACTGCCAGACCCGGACCCGGGAACGGATGGCGATAGACCATCTCGCGCGGCAGGCCGAGTTCCACGCCGAGCCGGCGCACTTCATCCTTGAACAGTTCGCGCAGCGGTTCGAGCAGCTTGAGATTCATCTTCTCCGGCAGGCCGCCGACATTGTGATGGCTCTTGATCACATGCGCCTTGCCCGTCTTGGCTCCGGCCGATTCGATGACGTCGGGATAGATCGTGCCCTGCGCCAGCCAGCGGGTGCCCTGCAGCTTCGCTGATTCTTCCTCGAACACTTCGACGAACAGGCGACCGATGATCTTGCGCTTGCGCTCGGGATCAGTCTCGCCCTTGAGTTCCCGTAGAAAGCGTTCTTCCGCGTCGACGCGAATCACGCGCACGCCCATGTGTTTCGCGAACGTCTCCATGACCTGATCGCCTTCATGCAGACGCAACAGGCCGTGATCGACGAACACGCAGGTGAGCTGCTTGCCGATCGCCTTGTGCAACAGCGCACCGACGACGGAAGAATCGACACCGCCCGACAGACCGAGCAGCACATGATCGTTGCCGACCTGCTCGCGGATGCGGGCGATCGAATCCGCGATGATGTTGCCCGCACTCCAGCGCGCCTCGCAGCCGCAGATCTCGCGCACGAAGCGCTCCAGCAACTGCGTGCCCTGCAATGTATGCGTCACTTCGGGATGGAACTGCACGCCGTAGAACTGGCGCGA
>CAYWHG010000069.1:0-3555 GCA_964457865.1 uncultured Steroidobacter sp. | reverse complement strand
CCTGCAATGTATGCGTCACTTCGGGATGGAACTGCACGCCGTAGAACTGGCGCGACTCGTCCGCCATGGCGGCGTGCGGAATGCTGCTGGTGAAAGCCGTGGCGACAAAGCCGTCGGGAAGTTCTTCGACGCGATCGCCGTGACTCATCCACACATCGAGCAGCGCCCTGCCCTGTTCGTCAGTGTGATCGCGCAGGCCGTCGAGCAGCCGGCACGGCGCAGAAGTTGTGACCTGTGCGTAGCCGAATTCGCGATGATCCGACGCACTGACCCGACCGCCGAGTTGCTTCGCCATGGTCTGCATGCCGTAGCAGATGCCCAGCACGGGAACGCCCAGTTCAAACACCGACTGCGGCGAGGCTGGCGGCTGGGTAGCGGTCACCGACTCCGGGCCGCCCGACAGGATCACGCCCCGGGCCTGAAACTTGCGGACGTCCTCGTCCGACATGTCCCAGGGATGGATCTCGCAATAGACCCCGCTCTCGCGCACGCGGCGCGCGATCAGCTGGGTGTACTGCGCACCGAAGTCGAGGATGAGAATGCGATGCGCGTGGATATCCGGAAGCGAAGTCGGCGAGGCGGCGCTCGATTGAGCTTTCATAGAGATGACATCGACCGTTGGACGGTTGCGGGTAATCAACTTGCGACCCAGCGCACGAGCGATCAGCTCACGCGGTAGTTCGGTGCTTCCTTGGTGATCGCCACATCGTGCACGTGGCTTTCGCGCATGCCCGCCGAGGAAATCTTCACGAACTGCGCTTTCTCTTTCATCTCGCGGATGGTCGAGCAGCCGCAGTAGTGCATCGAGGCGCGCAGACCGCCGGCCATCTGGAACATCACCGCGACGACAGAGCCCTTGTACGGGACCTGGCCCTCGATGCCTTCCGGCACCAGCTTGGCGGTGTTGGGGTTGTTGCCGGTGTTTTCCTGGAAATAGCGATCCGCGGAACCCTGCTGCATGGCGCCCAGCGAGCCCATGCCGCGATAACTCTTGTAGGTACGGCCCTGGTACAGGATCGTTTCGCCGGGCGCTTCCTCGGTGCCGGCAAACGTGCTGCCCATCATGACGGTGTCCGCGCCCGCAGCGATGGCCTTGGCAAGATCGCCGGAGTAGCGCACACCACCGTCGGCGATCAGCGGTACGCCGCTGCCCTTGAGCGCGGCCGCCACTTCGCGGATGGCGTAGATCTGCGGTACGCCGACACCGGTGACGATGCGCGTCGTGCAGATCGATCCCGGACCGATGCCGACTTTCACCGCATCGGCACCCGCTTCCACGAGCATTTTCGCAGCGGCGCCGGTCGCGATATTGCCGCCGATGACTTCGACCTTCGGGTAGTTCTGCTTCACCCAGCGGACCCGGTCGATCACGCCCTTGCTGTGGCCATGCGCCGTATCGACGACGATGGCATCGACACCCGCCTTGACGAGCAGTTCGACGCGTTCTTCCGTTCCTTCCGCCACGCCGACGGCAGCGCCGACCCGCAGCTTGCCCTGCGCATCGCGCGCGGCATTCGGGAAGGTCGTCTGCTTGGTGATGTCCTTCACGGTGATCAGGCCACGCAGCTCGAAATCCCTGTTGACCACCAGCACGCGCTCGAGCTTGTGCTTGTGCATGAGCGCCTTGCCTTCCTCCAGCGTCGCATGCTCGTCGACCGTGATGAGACGGTCGCGCGGCGTCATCACGTCGCTGACCGGCACATCGAGGCGCGATTCGAAACGCAGATCGCGGTTGGTGACGATGCCAACCACCTTGCTTCCCTGGACGACCGGGAAGCCGGAGACGCCATGCTGCCGCGACAGTTCCACGACCTTGCGCACCGGCGTTTCCGGGCCGACAGTGATGGGGTCGCGCAGCACGCCGGACTCATAACGCTTGACGCGTGCGACTTCGGCGGCCTGCTGCGCGGCGGTCAGATTCTTGTGGATGATGCCGAGCCCACCTTCCTGCGCCACGACGATCGCCAGGCGCGCCTCGGTGACGGTATCCATCGCCGCCGAAAGCATCGGAACATTGAGACGGATGGAGCGGGTGAGCTGAGTGCTGAGATCGACGTCGCGCGGCAGGATTTCTGAATACGCCGGTACCAGAAGTACGTCGTCGAAGGTGAGCGCTTCCTCGAGAATACGCATGGTGTGCCCACGGCCTAGTCGATGAAAGCGCGCCATTGTACGCCGCGGCCGTGTCCCGGTAAACATGAAAACAGACATCTTCGTCAGGCGTTACCTGAGTCGTGGGTGTCGTCGGGCGTCCGCAGCCTGTAGCCTTCGCGCCCATGTCCGATCTGTTCACGCCTTTGCAGCCCGAACGCGACGTCTACACCCCCAGCCGCCTGAACCGCGAAGCCCGGATGATGCTGGAGCGCGGCTTCTCGGCGCTGTGGATCGAGGGCGAGATTTCGAACCTGTCCCGCCCCTCCTCCGGACACTGGTATTTCTCGATCAAGGACGATTCGGCCCAGTTGCGCTGTGCCATGTTCCGACAGCGCAACCTGCTGGCACGGTTCAGTCCGCGCGACGGGCAACATGTGCTGCTGCGCGGCCGCGTCAGTCTGTACGAACCGCGCGGCGACTATCAGTTCCTGGTCGATCACATCGAGGAAGCGGGCGAAGGTGCCTTGCGTCGCCAGTTCGATGCGCTCAAGACGAAACTGGCGGCGGAAGGACTGTTCGCCGTCGAACGCAAGAAATCGATCCCCCTCCTGCCGCGCCGCATCGGCGTGATTTCCTCGCCCACGGGTGCGGCCATTCGCGACGTACTGCATATCCTGCGACGACGCTTCTGTTCGGTCCCGGTATTGCTCTATCCGGTCGCGGTACAGGGTGCTGCCGCGGCACCGCAGATCGCTGCGGCGATTCATCGGGCATCCGCGCGTGCCGAATGCGATGTGCTGATCCTGGCGCGCGGCGGCGGCTCGCTCGAAGACCTGTGGGCCTTCAACGAAGAAATCGTCGCCCGTGCAATCGCTGCCTGCAGCATTCCGCTCATCAGCGGCGTCGGTCACGAAGTCGATTTCACGATTGCGGACTTCGTTGCCGATCAACGCGCGCCGACGCCCTCTGGCGCCGCCGAACTCGCGGCGCCCGACTGCAATGAATGGCTGCGACACCTGGAACAGCATTCGCGACGGCTGTCGCAGACCGTCCGCCGCTTCCTTGCCGGTCGGCGTAACCAGCTCGATTCGCTGCAGCGACGCATGGCGCAGCGCCATCCCGGCATCGAACTGCGACAGCGCGCACAGCGACTCGATGAACTCGAACAGCGTCTGACGCGTCTGATAGGGCAGCAGCTGCGACATCGCCGTGTCGTCGTCGCGCAGCAGGCGGCTCATCTGCGTCATGCGTCCCCGATTGTGCGACTCGTCACCGTGAAGGGCCGCCTGCAGGGCGCTCGCACGTCGCTGGCATCCGCACTGGATCGACGGTTGCACGAACTGAAGACCCGACTGCGCGTCGTCGCCGGAACGCTCGATGCGATCAGCCCGCTCGCGACGCTGCAACGCGGCTATGCCATCGTGAGCGATGCCCAGGGGCATGTCCTCACCGATGCACGCA
>CAYWHG010000068.1:0-23673 GCA_964457865.1 uncultured Steroidobacter sp. | reverse complement strand
CCACCAACACTTTTGCGCCTGTGGCGAAATTGGGAGACGCGCTGCACTTAAAACGCGGTGACCGAAGGTTGTGCCGGTTCGATTCCGGCCAGGCGCACCACTGGATCGTTAGCTCAATTGGTAGAGCTCCCGGCTCTTAACCGGAGGGTTGAAGGTTCGACTCCTTCACGGTCCACCATTTCCCTTGGTTCACGGGCTCGTAGCTCAAGGGTATGGTCCTGACCATTCCCGTTGGTCAGAGCACCCGGCTTTCAACCGGGTGGCGAGGGTTCGATCCCCTCCGAGCCCACCAGATTTTCTTCAGGCGTCGTCTAGCGGCAGGACATTGCGCTTTGAACGCGAGAACCCAGGTTCGAATCCTGGCGCCTGATCCAACGATTTCTTGGCGCGTTAGCTCAGCCTGGTAGAGCACTTCCTTGTCACGGAAAAGGTCACGAGTTCGAGTCTCGTACGCGTCGCCACTTTCTCTCAACGCACCGATAGCTCAGCTGGTAGAGCGCCTGGTTGAAGCCCAGGAGGCCGCAGGGTCAAAACCTGCTCGGTGCACCACACATTTTGGCGAGTAGCTCAATGGCAGAGCCCCCGGCTGTTAACCGGGCCGTTACAGGTTCGAGTCCTGTCTCGCCAGCCACATTCTTTTGGCAGTTGATCAAGGCCCTTCACGCGAGTGAGCACACACCCAACCTCGCGAGAGACATCAGACCCATGTCGGTTCGGATCGCCGGCAGTCTCTTGGGACGAACGGGAACGCCGCGGGATGCGGTCAGTACTCGGGTGCCTGTTTCCTGGAGGAATGGCCGAGCGGCTCAAGGCAGCGGTTTGCTAATCCATCCTGCACGACCAGGTTCATTTCAACAACCACCACAAAGGAGGGTCCGATGAGTCCGCACATTCTCGCGTTAGACGTCGCCGGCGCGCCGCACCGGTGGCTGAACGTCCGTCAGGGCGCGCATTACTATGCCACCGACATGGTGGCCTGGGCCGCTGGCCAGCATGAGTTCGTGCTCCGCGGCGGCACGCAGCGGAGCACAGGTCAGCAGTCGCAGATCCGCGCGAGCTCGATCATCGCGATCAAGGGTCGGGACTTCATGGTCCGACACTTCGATCACGTGCCGACGCTCACGAAGGACATGCTGCTGGCCCGTGATCGGTTCATCTGCGCGTACTGCGCGCAGCGGTTTCGCGCCGATCAGCTCGACCTCGAACACATCGTTCCGAAGTCGAAGGGCGGCAAGGACACCTGGATGAACCTGGTCGCGGCGTGCAAGGCGTGCAACAACCGCAAGGCGAATCGCACGCCGGAAGCCGCCGGCATGAAGTTGCACTATGTGCCGTACGTACCGAACCGGTACGAGGCGTTCATCCTGAGCAACCGCAAGATCCTGGCGGACCAGATGGAGTTCCTGCTCCTGGGTGTGCCGAAGAACTCGCGGATGCGCGCGGCAACCTGATGAGGGCGGACGATGAGTCCGCCCTCCCCTTCAACCAACAACAAGCAAGGAGAGTGTCATGCGTAAACATGAACCGTTCTCACCCGACTGCTTTCGAGGTGATGAGCAAGCGACGTCACGGATACCCGTCAGAACGCCAGGTGAAGCGCGGTCCGCGTGTGGTGCATGGAGACAAGGAGTTGATTCGAGAAGCTGGGTCGAAATGACCCATGCCCATGCAACTCTGGCCGGCGATTCAGGAACTGTTGCCTG
Source organism: uncultured Steroidobacter sp. (assembly GCA_964457865.1). Classification (GTDB taxonomy): domain Bacteria; phylum Pseudomonadota; class Gammaproteobacteria; order Steroidobacterales; family Steroidobacteraceae; genus Steroidobacter. The sequence continues at coordinate 21,970 of CAYWHG010000068.1, read as the reverse complement.
AACTCCGGGCAATTCGACGGCTCTGATCGTCACCACTACGAAAGATGAAACCGGTGAGCGGCAACCGTGCCGCTCACCTTTACACGAATTTCGGTGAACGCCATGACACTCGCATGCGCGCTCACCGTCACCGAGGTCTTGGTTATCGTCTTACGCCAGCGGCTGTGGTTCGAACCACACTGGCACGCGGCAGCGCTGCTGCTCGGGTGTACCCGCGTCAGACGGAGCCTTGTCCACCACTGCAATGTAGCTCAGTTGGGAGAGCAAGCAGCTCAGAACTGCTGTGTCGAGGGTTCGACTCCCTCTATTGCAACGACCTTGAAAGTCGTTACCGGTAAGGCCGAAAGGCTGGGGTTCGAATCCCCCGTGGATGCCAGATGCATCCTCACCGCGAGGCGCAAGCCTCGCATCCGAGGCGCCCCAGCGATCCCTGATCACATTCACGTAAGTGAATCGAGATCACATCGCAGCGCGTACCACGCCTTGTGCGTCGATGCTCGACGTGTTTCAGATCCGGCGGAGACGGTTGAAGAGGCGTTCGTGCCAGGCAGGCGCGAGCGATGACAACCGCCCTTCCACCGGCGAAGGACACGCCGACCGCGACGACCGTGCGGTAGGTGCGGGGTGGCTTCGGACTTATTCGATACAGGTGATGAAGTGATCGAGTGATCAGGTGATCGCGCAAGAGTGGAAAATTCTTGCGTCATCACCTGATCACCTGATCACCTGATCACCCGATCACTTTCTTACAACAAGGAGACAACCAAAGGAGATACCTATGACAATGAAGCGAATCACTGTCGCCCAGCATGAACGTGCCTTGGTCTGGAAGAACAAGACCTTTGCAGGTGTGCTGGAGCCGGGCAAGCACTGGCTCATCGCGCCGATGAGCGACCTTCAGGCGCAGCTCTATGACCTCACGGTCCCGGAGTTCGAACACGCACGCGTGGACTTCCTGGTGAAGGAAGCGCGGGAGACGATGGAGAAGTACTTCGACATCGTCGAACTCACTGACAGCGAAGCCGGTCTTGTCTACAAGAATGGCAAGCTGGCCGGCGTGCTCGCGCCGGGCAAGCGCCAGCTGTACTGGAAGGGCCCGATCGAGGTGAAGGTCGAGAAGATCGATCTCGCCGGCGATCTGGAAGTTCCGGCTCGGGTGGCCAAGCTGCTGGCTCGCGCCAAGCAGCCGCTGCTGGGACAGGCAACGGAAGCCGTGAGTTCGGTGGAAGTGCCGGATACCTCGGTCGCCCTGCTGATCGTGGACGGCAAGTTCGTCAAGCTGCTCGAGCCGGGCCTGCACGTGTTCTGGAAGTTCCAGCGCACGCTCAAGTTCGAACTCGTCGAGCGCCGTGTGCAGACCATGGAAGTCTCGGGTCAGGACATCCTGACCAAGGACAAGGTCAGCCTGCGCGTCAACCTGACTGCCTTGTGGCAGGTGGAAGACGTCATCACGGCGCGTGCAAGCCTGCAGAACTTCGTGGAGTACACCTACAAGGAACTGCAGTTCGCGCTGCGTGAGGCGATCGGCAGCCGCACGCTCGATGAGCTGCTGGGCGCCAAGGGTAATCTCGATCGCGAGATCGAAACCGAAGCGCGCGGCAAGATCGAGCAGCACGGCATCAAGCTGGCCAGCGTCGGTATCAAGGACGTGATCCTGCCGGGTGAGATGAAGGAAATCCTCAACCGCGTGGTGGAAGCTGAGAAGGTCGCGCAGGCGAACCTGATCAGGCGTCGTGAAGAGACCGCGGCAACGCGTTCGCTTCTGAACACCGCACGTCTCATGGACGAGAACCCGACGCTGCTGCGCCTGAAGGAGCTGGAAACGCTGGAGAAGGTCACGGAGAAGGTGGACAAGCTCACCGTCTTCGGCGGCCTCGATGGCGTGCTCAAGGACGTCGTGCGTATTCAGGTTCCGGCGAACTAAAGTTCGCATGACAAGACGGAAACGGGAGCCCGGCCGATAGCGGCCGGGCTTTCTGGCCACATCTTTTTGATGGCGAGGTATCACATTCACAAACAATCATTGGAGTAGTTATGCGTGAGGATATGTACAAGGTCATCGTCGAACGACCGCGACGCGGCAAGTCTGGCGATGATGTCGCGGCACGACGCCGCAATGATCTTGAAGGAGCAGCATCACTGGGTATGCGTGCGGGTTACGGCTACCGCAGGCTCAATGAAAATCTTGCACCGCTACGCCGGTTCCTGCGTGCGCAGGTCGGTCGTCCCTGGAACAAGGTGTTCAGCGAGATCTGCACCGGCATCGACGGACGTAACACGGTGCAACAGCACATCCGTCAGCACATCGAAGACTTCATCGCCACGACGGTGGAGATGCGTTATGGAGAACTGGTCGATCTGCATGACCGCTGGGGCTTCAATCTCAGATCAGGCGGACTGCGCCAGGAGCTCTACGTCGATCCGCGATCAGGACTGATCCGCATCAACAAGCACTACGGCGCCTGGCGCCATGAGCGGATCGAGAAGGCGAAGCGCGCGCGTGCCGAGATCGAGGCCCGCCGTCGCACGATCGACGAGGACACGCAGTTGCATCGTCTCGACGCGATCTGGTTTCAAGTGACGGTTGGCGTCTTGCCCGTGAAACGGACCCGGGAGATGGCGATCGAGGACGAGACGAGTGCAATTCGCGACAAGCGATACGACGCCATTCTCCGGCGAGAGGTTGCACGGAACGACGAGCACAGCGCCGAGCGACAGCGCATCTACGGCGCCAGCAACAGCTATGGCATCAGCAAGCGGCAACTTTCCAAGCGGGAGCTCGACAGCCACGGCTTGAGATGACCGTCCTCCTCAGACCGGAGGCACTATTTCTGATTCTCCGAAATTGTAGTTGCATGCGGATAATGATCAGCCTATATTTCCAATATTCCGAAATACATCGACCCCACGTATGGCTTCCCCTACGAATTCACGAAATTCCGAAACTCTGGTTCTTTCGCTCCAGACTTTGGGCAAACGGGTGCGCGAACAGCGCAAGGCGAGCGGTCTGCGAATCGACGATGCGGCCGCGCTTTGCAATGTCTCCGTTGATCTGCTTTCCCGACTGGAAAACGGCCGGTCGGGAGTCAGCAGTGAGCGCCTCCTTCGCGTCCTTGATGGCCTGGGTCTGGCCATGCTCGTTCTCGACAAGGCGACCGCCGCAAAACTCGCCGCCCTGACCCCCGATTCCGCTCGCGCATGAGCCAGCACACGCTCAACGTGTTTGATGGAACGGCGCGAGTCGGCGAACTGCGCTACGAATCGCTGGATGAAGCCTTTTCCTTTGGCTACGACGCACAGTGGCTGAAGTTTCCGGACTCGTACTCCATCTCCCCGCATATCCCGAAGTCGGGCGAGCCTGCACCGTCCAGTACGATTCGCCGTTTCCTCGAAAACCTGCTCCCAGAAGGCCGAGCGCTCGATATTGTTTCGACGACCCACCAGGTTTCGAAGAACAACATCTACGGCCTCGTTCGCGAGCTCGGGCAGGAAACCTCAGGCGCACTTTCATTCCTGCCGGATGACGCGCCGCCGATGCGCGATCCTCCACTGAAGAGAGAGATCACCCTGGGTGAATTGAGGCAACGGATCGCTGAACGAGCTCAAGTCCCTTTCATGGTGTGGGACGGTCGCGTTCGCATGTCGATCGCGGGCTACCAGGACAAGCTGGCGGTCTACCGTGACGACGACCGGCTCTACCTCGTGGAGGGAGAACTCGCATCCACTCACATCCTGAAGCCCGAACCCACGGAAGCTCGCCTTCCGATGCTCGTTGCCAACGAGCACTTTTGCATGTCCCTGGCCGCACGCCTGGGGCTGCCTGCTGCACCCGTGTCGATTCTTCGGTTGCCGGAACCCGTACTTCTCATAGAACGATTCGACCGGGTTCGCGAAGCGGACCGCGTTCGGCGCCTGCACATCATCGACGCCTGCCAGGCGCTCAACTTCCCTGTCTCCTATAAATACGAGCGCAACTTCGGATCCGGTCGGGACGTCCGACAGATCCGCGATGGAGTGAACTTCGCGCGGCTGTTTTCGCTTTCCGAGTACACCGTTCAGAAAGCGGTGACCCGTCTCACGTTGCTTCGCTGGGCGTTGTTCAACTTCCTCATCGGCAATTGTGATGCGCACGGCAAGAACATCTCGTTCTACTGCCGACATGATGGTTTATGGCTTGCACCCTTCTACGACCTTGTCAGCGTCGTGCAATACGACGGGCTCGATCACGAACTGGCGATGGCGTACGGCGATGAGTTCCTGATCTCAGAAATCACGCCGTTTCACTGGGCCGATTTCGCACACAGAACAGGCACACCGCGATCACTCCTTGCACGTGAAATGCGCCGAATTGGCAAGACCGCGCTCGCTGCGGCTTCACGTCAGGCCTCTGAATCTTCGTATGCGGACGGCGAGAAGGAACTCGTCGGCCGAATCAGCAGGCTCGTGCAGAACCAGGCGAATAAACTGATCCAAATGGCCACGCCAATGCTCGATGTTGACTCGTCGTTCCTATGACGTGTTCGTGGGACTTTGCGCGTTCGGGACGTATAGGCCGTGGGCTGCTGTTGGTAGAAGCCCTACGGCCGACAGAAAAGCCTAAAAACTGATTGACACAAAAACCTAAATATAAGATAACTCAATAACCTAAATATAGAACGACACGAAAACCTAGAAAGTAGGTGAACGAGATGGCTACGCCCGCAGACAAATTGGCGCAATCTCTTGCTGCCCTAAAGGTCCTGCAGGATCAGGGCCGAATCGCGCTCCGCTCTAACGACCTTTCGCGCACACATCGCGAGCGCCTGCTCGCGTCGGGATTCATCCGCGAGGTGATGAAGGGATGGTATGTCCCGAGCCGCCCCGACGAGCCGGAGGGCGAAAGCACCTCCTGGTATGCGTCGTTCTGGGATTTCGCCGCGGCGTATTTGAACGAGCGCTTCGGCGACAACTGGTGCTTGAGCCCCGAGCAATCCATCAGTCTTCATACCGGTGACTCGACTGTCCCGAGGCAATTGCTGGTTCGGTCGCCGCGCGGTGGGAACAAGCCGACTCACTTGCTCTATGGCACGTCGATCTTCGACGTGCGACTCGCACCCCCCTCTGCAAACGACATTGAAGTTCGCGAGGGCCTGAGAATCTATTCGTTACCTGCTGCACTCATCGCGTGCGCACCTTCGCAGTTCAGTGCACATGCGTTCTCATTGCGCGCTGCTCTCGCAATGATCCGCGATGCTTCCGATGTCCTCAATCGACTGCTCGAAGGCGGTCATAGCAAGGTGGCGGGAAGACTTGCAGGCGCCTTCCGAAATATCGGTCGCACCCAGATTGCGGACAACATCGTCGGCACGATGAAAGCCGCGGGCTATACCGTTCAAGAAACCGATCCCTTCGAAGCTGCGTCACCTATCCAGTTCGGCACTCGCGAAACATCGCCCTACATAAATAGACTCCGCATGAGCTGGACAACCATGCGCGAAAAGATTCTCGAGATCTTTCCTTCGCCTCCAGGCATGTCGAAAGACATCAAGGGGAGCCTCAAGCGAATCGATGAGATCTACGTTTCAGACGCGTACAACTCGTTGTCGATCGAAGGCTACCAAGTGAACGCCGAGCTAATCGAACGCGTTCGGTCAGGCAATTGGAATCCGGACAAGATCGAAGGCGATCGTGATCCTCGCGATGCCCTCGCAGCTCGCGGCTATTGGCAGGCATTCCAAACGGTCAAAGGGTCGGTCGAGAAGGTCTTGAAGGGCAAGAACGCCGGTGAAGTCGTCGATGATGACCACGCGACCTGGTATCGAGAACTGTTCGGCCCGAGCATCACGGCCGGCATTCTGAAACCGAGCGACCTGGCCGGCTATCGCAACGGTCCCGTCTTCATCCGTCGCTCTATGCACGTTCCACCGAGTAAGGAGGCGGTGCGTGAACTCATGCCCGCGTTCTTCGAATTGCTTGGGGAGGAAAAGGAACCAGCAGTGCGTGTCGTGCTTGGTCACTTCATCTTCGTCTACATCCATCCGTACTTCGACGGAAACGGGCGCATGGGCCGCTTCCTCATGAACGTAATGATGGTGTCAGGCGGATATCCGTGGACGATCATTCCGGTCGATCGACGAGCTGACTACATGGCAGCGCTCGAAGCTGCGAGCGTCGGCCAAGACATCAAGCCGTTCACTCGTTTTCTTTCAGGGTTACTGACGAAGAAGACATAACCAGCACCGCAAACTGACACCACCCACTCGCGCGCGTTTGGCACGCCGACAATGGCCTTCCCAGGATCTAGCGTCGTCCGCACCCCTTCACTCGAGACATAGAAATGGCTGGCCCAACCCGACTCATCGTCACCTCACGCGGACGCGGATTGGGATGACAGGACATCGCAAATCCCTTCACCCCGACCACTGATTTCACAAAGCCTTTCTTCAGCGAATGCTCTCCAGGGCCCTACCCCCGGGGTGAAAGGGTCCGCACAGGGCCCACGTGTTTCTGGATGTCTATGCACTCTGCTGTCCGACTGTTGCCGCGGTCGCGCATGTTCCGAGCCCCCATGACCGGTGCACTCTTTCATCGCGCTTCACCGTGACGCCCGAGTACGCCCGCGGTTGCGGGACTCACGCAGCGGGACAGGCCTTCATCAGCAACGATGGCAGGACCAGCAGCACCAATGCGATCAGTCCGAGACCGCTCCCCGCCAGTGCGACAAAGCCGATGAAGCGGGTGTGTTCATCGGCGTCCGCCGATTTCAATCGCCGATAGCCTTGCCGCAGCAGGCGGATATGCACGAGGGCAGCAAGCAGCGAGGCCGCGACGGTGGCAACGGGGATCAGCGGCAGCCCGACGACTTGCGCATCCGCAAAGCCACGCGCGCAGGCAACCGCGGCGAAGGTATAGACAAATGCGAACGCCGCCAGCCAGGCGAGCAGGCCGCCGGTGATCAGGAACGTGGTCGATGCGAAGCGGTGCTGCATCTGCAATCTTCAGGCGCCGAAGCGCGGCGATTGCAGCACCGCCAGCGCGACCAGACCTTGCGCCGCGCAGTAGTACCACATGATCCGCGTGTTATCGAAGACATTGCGGCGCGTCGCGTCGATCATGCCAGCCCACCTGCGGACCAGCGTGAAGGCCGCCATGAGCGTCAGAAGCACCATATGCAATCCCTGCCAGACGACGATCGTGTAGGCGGTCGCGCTGAAGCCGTGCGCAGTCGGGCGCAGATTTGTGCCCAGCAGCGACTCGAGACTGAATCCGAAAGCGCTCCACAGCAGGATCAGCGCGGCGAGCAGCATCCCGCTGAACTGCGTCCCGCTCTCCCGCGTCAATGCACGATTGCCCAGCCATACGCAGAAGGCGCTGCCCGCCCAGGCGAGCGCTGCGATGGTCGCGGCACCGAGCGCCGGCAGATCGTAGCCAGGCGGCGGAAATCCCGACTGCAACACCGTCCACAGGTAATAGAACGTGAAGATCAGGCACGCGAAGATGCTGCCGTCCACCAGCATCAGCACGACCATCGACCACCACGAGTGCGACCGCGGGCCGCTCATATAGTCCGGCAGGCTGAGCCCGCCGCCGATGTCGTAGAGCTTGCGAGTCGGCGCAGGATCGGCCTCCCACAGCCACACGACAATGCTGACGAGGGCGGCAACCGCGCCGACGATGGCGACGATCATCCACTTCACCGTGAGCGCGAGAAAGAAGACGGCGGTTCCCAATCCCGCCAGCGCGGGATACCAGCTCGGTCCCGGCAAACGCAGCAGGTATTGCGGCTGCGCGTCGATGGCACTGGTTACGATGGTTTCGCGGATGCCCGTCGCAAGTCCGGGCAGATAGTGCAGTCCGGCGTCGACTTCCCTGCGCAGTTGCGGATTGTCCCAGAGCGGGTCGCGACTCGTGACGAACGGAATGCTGCGGATCGCATAGTTGTCCGTCGGCAGCCAATCCAGCGACCCGGCCTTCCAGGGATTGGTATCGACCTTTCCTGCCGGACGAAAATGCAGCAGCAGATCCAGCAGCACGATGCCGATGCCGATGGCGAAAACAAACGCGCCGATCGTGGACAGCATGTTGAAGACCTCGAAGCCGTAGCCCTCGGCATAGGTCCACACCCGTCGCGGCATGCCCAGCAACCCGGCGAAGTGCATCGGAAAGAAAGTCAGGTTGACGCCGATGAACATGACGATGCAGGCCCATGTGCCCATGCGCTCGGACAAACGACGGCCGCTGATCAGGGGCGCCCAGTAGTAGATCGCCGCGAAGACGGGAAACAGCATGCCGCCGATCAGCACGTAGTGCAGATGCGCAACGACGAAGTACGTGTCATGCACCTGCCAGTCGTAGGGAACGACGGCCAGCATGACGCCCGTCAGTCCACCGAGCACGAAGACGCCGAAGAATCCCAGCAGGAAATACGTCGGCGTCGCGCGCTGCACGTTGCCGCGCCACAGCGTCGCGATCCATGAAAACACCTGCAGTCCGGCGGGGATCGCCACGGCCATGCTGGCCGCCGAGAAAAAACTCAACGACAGATGCGGCATGCCTGTCGCAAACATGTGATGCACCCACAGTGCGAACGAGATCGTGCCCGTCGCCAGCATCGCCACGACAATCCAGCGATAGCCGACGAGGGGCGTCTGGGCCATCGTGGCCACGATCATGGACACCAGGCCCGCCGCCGGCAGGAAGATGATGTAGACATCGGGATGGCCGAACAGCCAGAAGAGGTGCTGCCACAGCAGCGGATCGCCGCCCTGCGCGGCGATGAAGAACGGCCAGTGGAACGCACGCTCCAGCTCGAGCAGTGCGGTCGCGAGAATCACCGGCGGAAATCCGAAAATGATCATGGCGCCGACGATCAGCATGGCCCACAGATAGACCGGCATCTTGTCGAGCGTCATGCCGGGCGGCCGGGTGCGCAGAATGCCGACGACGATCTCGATCGCGCCTGCGATCGCCGAGATCTCGATGAAGCCGATGCCGAGCAGCCAGAAGTCCGTGCGCAGCCCGGGCGAGAACTCGTAACTCGTGAGCGGCGGATACATGAACCAGCCGCCGTCGGGTGCGAGGTCGAAAAAAATCGTCGTGAAGAACACCAGGCCGCCGACGAAGTACGCCCAGAACGCATAGGCGGACAGTCGCGGAAACGGCAGATCGCGTGCGCCCTGCATCGCAGGCAACAGCAGGATACCGATGGCTTCGACGACCGGCACGGCGAACAGGAACATCATCACCGAGCCGTGCATCGTGAACAGCTGGTTGTACAGATCGTGATCGACGAGATCATTGCCGGGCACGGCCAGCTGGGTGCGCATGATCAACGCCAGGATGCCGCCCAGCACCAGGAACAGCAGCGCGGCTCCGATGTACCAGAGCCCGACGGCGGTGTTGTTCACCTGAGTCAGCGCACGCCAGCCGCGCGGCACCTGCCACACCGCCCTCAGACGTTCGAGCTCGTCAGGCGGCCGCGGCAGCGAATTCGGAGGTGCGGTGGACTCAGCTGAGCGCATGCAGCACCACGAGTCCGCCGCCGTAACCCACCAGCACCGCACAGGAATCCCAGCCCATCCGCAGGAACGTCCGATCGCGTCTTTCCAGCATTCCAATCACGAAGATCGCCGTCAGTGACATGGCCAGCAAGGCACCGAACGCGGCGAACGGTCCTGCAGCGAGCAACACGGGCTCACCCGGATGCAGCATATCGACCAGCACGATGATGGTGACGTTGAACAGATTGGTGCCGAAGATGTCCGAGATCGCCATCTCGTAGCGGTGCAGACGTACGGCGGCGATGACGGTGCTGAACTCGGGCAGCGAGGTTGCGAACGCCAGCAGCACGACGCCGAAGAAACTGGTGCCCAGGCCGGTCTGTTCGGCCAGCGATTCGCCGGTTCGGGCCAGCAGAAAGCCCGCGACGAGTATCAGCAGGCCGGCAACCATGGTCTTGATGACAAGCGGGCGCATCGGACCCTTGCCCTCGTCAGACGTCGTGTGGCGCTGCGCCTGCTTGCCGTTTGCCTGCCATGCGTCCGAAGCGCGCGATCTGGCAAGCAGACGAATCGCAGCCAGGTACGCGCCGAGCATCAGCCAGCTCGAGATGCCGGCGCCGAACACCAGCCGGTCGCCCGCAATCGCTGGGATCGCCGCGATGCAGAGAATCAGTATTCCCAGTACGCCCTGCAGCATCACACCCGGCGACCCCTGCACGGAGGTCAGTGCTTTGCGCCCGCTGATGGCGTCTGCGATCGCGAGGATCACCAGGTTCGCAGAGGCGCTGCCGAGTACGTCGCTGATCGACAGCGTCGGCACACCACGAAACGTGGCTGTGGTGGCGACGGCCAGTTCCGGCAGCGACGTCACGCCGCCAAGCAGCAGGAGGCCGAGAAATTCGCGCCCGATGCCGGTCTGCTCCGCAATGGCGTCGGCATAGCGGGCCAGCCTGGTTCCGGCCATCCAGACGATCACTGCCGCCGCTGCAAATATGGCTGCGTTCACCCAGATCGAAAGCTCTTCAAAATTCATTCGAGACTGTCCATCCACGCAGAGAGCGCACGCAGTTCCGCGCCGGTGAAAACGAGTGTCGAAGGCATCTTGCTGCCGCGCTTCACATCCTGCGTGCCGGCGATCCAGCCCGCGAACGTGCCGACGTGATTGCCGAGCGATCCTGCCGCGAGCGATTCACGGCCGCCGACATGCGTGAGATCGGGTCCTGCCGTGCCATTGGCCGGTGTGCCGCGCACCGTGTGACAGGACTGGCATTCGCCTTTGAAGAAAGCGTCGTAGCCCACCCTCAGGAATGGATCGTCCGGCACGCCCGCCGCGGTGGCCTGCCGAGCGAGCCATGCGGCGAATTCATCGCCGGGCTGCGCGACAACGACCAGCGCCATCAGCGCGTGCTGTCCGCCGCAATACTCCGCGCACACCGCGCGGAATTTCCCCGTCTCGCTCGTCTGCAAACGCAGGCGCGTGGTGCGACCCGGAATCATGTCGATCTTGCCGGCGAGCGCGGGCGCCCAGAAGCTGTGGATGACATCGGCGCTCGATAGCACCAGTTCAATCGGCCGGTTCACCGGCAGGCGGATTTCATTGGCCAGCACGAGAGATCCTTCGCCGTCGGGATCCGGATACCGGACTTCCCACCACCATTGTTTGCCGACCACCTCGATGCGCAGGACGTCGTCTGCCGCCGCGGATCGGTCCCGGCTCGCCGTGCCCAGACCGAAGCAATCGAGAAACAGCTGCAGTGCGTTGGATGAGCCGATCGCGTTCAGGCCATTGCCGACTGCAATCGAATAGATGAGCAGCACGGTCAGCGTGACAACCGGCAAGGCCAGTCCGCCGCCGAGAATCCAGATGCGTGGGTTGATCGCAGCCGCCTTGGCGTACACGCCCCACACCGCCAGGATCATCACCAGCGCAAACACGACGGCGCCTCCCACATAGAGCACCGTTCCGAGCTGATCGATGAGCGCAGCACCGCTGCCTGCGGCCGGCTCGAGGCTCGACAAGGTCTGCCGTGCCATCGTCACGATCCGACCTCGTACAGGTAGGCGGCGATATCGCGTGCATCACTCTCCGGCATGTCCATCGCCGGCATCGCCGTGAGTGGATTGAGTGCCGGTGCGTCCCGAATCCAGCGAACGAGCAGCTCCGGCTCGTTGGGGAATTTCCCGGCGACATACGGACGACGTGCGTAGTGATCGAGCGAAGGTCCGACCTGCCCGGCCGGCCAGTTGATGCCTGGAATGTCATGGCACACGCCGCATTCGTATCGAACGAGCGCCGTACGGCCTCGATCCGCATCGCCATCGGCAACGCGCGGCTGGTAATCGCTTTCAGGGGCACAGCCGGAGACCAACAGGCACGCGACAACGCCGGCGCCGGCTTCACTGCGCACGGGTTACGTCCTCCTCGTATCCATCAGGCGCAGTCAGCAGATACCTGGCCATGATCTGCGCATGTGGCTCGATCACATCGAGGTCCGGCATCAACGTGTGCGGACTCACGGCCCGCGGATCGACGATCCAGCGCACCAGGTTCTCCGGAGTATTGGGCACGACGCCGGCAATGTACTTGCGTCGATACCACTGCTCGAGCGATGGCCCGACCCGTGTGTTGGGTCCGACCATGTCGCGAATGACATGGCAGTTGTCGCACGAGTACTGTCGCAAGGCGATCTGCGCCTCCTCGATCGAGTACGGCGCAGCCGCGGCTGGTACCGGGCATTCCATGTTCCCGCTCTTACTGGCCAGCAGTCGATGATCCTCGGCCGTCATGAACGGCATGGCCTTGAGATAAGCGACGGTCGACCACAGTCCCGTCTCGGAGATGCGGTATTCCCAGGCCGGCATGCCCGACATGCGCACGCCCTTCTGCGTGATATAGAAGAGATGCGCCTCCGGCCACTCGCGTGCGGATTGCGCCAGGCTGCTGGGTGACGGGAGCTGGCCGCGACCGAGCGGATCGCGTGCGATTCCCGGTGCCCCGTGGCATTGCACGCAGTTCTGGCGATAACAGGCGTGCCCGACCTCGATGCTGGCGACCTGCTGCAGATCCGGCACGACGATCTTGTCCGCATGACTGGCGACCGAATAGCGCATGCCGAGTTCGAGAATCCGATAGGTGATCCTGAAGTGCTGCTTCGTTGCGGCGGTGCTGAAGGCCCCCGACAGCAGCAGCGCACTTCCCGCCGTCGCGCCAATGATCAGCAGCACCACCGCCCCGATGACGCTGAACAGGATCTGGTGACGACGCGCGATGCCGGTTCGCACGTCGCCTACATCCTGCCGATCACTGCCGCATCAGCGAGTGTTGTTCGAATGCATGCGCACTGTTCGGCAGAAACCAGTCGGCTCGATCGCGCAGGGCGTGCCCCGCTCGGCCGCCAGTCAGGAGCGAGGGCTATGCAACCGCAGCCACGGTGCCGGTGTGCGGCCGTCGTGCACATGGAGTTCGTCCTGGCTTTCGGGCGAGAACAACGTCTCCTCCGTCCTGAAGTTCCGCCACCCGTCCGCTCACTCATCCTTGCCGCGCGGAAACTGCGCTGCCCAGGCTTCCTTCATCGTGGCCTTGACCATGGCGAGCGAATCCGGATCGCGCTGCCAGAGTGCCGAGAGGTAGCTGCGAATATTTTTCACAGTGATGTGGGGCGGCACGGGCGGTACGTTCGGATCGGTGATCATCTCGAGCAGCACGGGACGATCCGCGGCGAACGCCTCCGACCATGCAGCGGCCACCGCATCCGGCTTGTCGACCCGAATGCCCTTGAGCCCGATCAGCTCCGCATAGCGCGCATACGGAAAATCCGGCACGTCCTGCGAGGTCGAGAATTTCGGATCGCCTTCCAGCGCGCGCTGCTCCCAGGTCACCTGATTGAGATCGCCGTTGTTGAGCACCATCACGATCAGCCGCGGATCGGACCAATGACGCCAGTGCTGGGCCACGGTCACCAGACAGTTGATGCCGTTCATCTGCATCGCGCCGTCGCCGACACACGCAACCACGCAGCGGTCGGGGTACGCGAGCTTCGCCGCGACCGCATAGGGCACACCTGGACCCATGGTGGCGAGGCCACCGGACAATGACCCCTTCATCCCGCGACGCAGCTTCAGATCCCGCGCGTACCAGTTGGCCGCCGAGCCGGAATCGGCGGTGAGGATCACGTCGTCCGGAAGCTGCTTCGACAGTTCCCAGAACACACGCTGCGGGTTGATGGGGTCCGCGTCATTCATCGCCCGCGTCTCGAGGACGCGCCACCAGCGCTCGACGTTGCTCTCGATGCGCTTGCGCCAGCGCCGGTCTTCCTTGTGACGCAGGTAAGGCAGCAATGCGCGCAGCGTGTCGCGGCTATCCCCTACCAGATTGAGTTCCATCGGATAGCGCAGGCTCAGCATGCGGCCGTCGATGTCGATCTGGATGCCGCGCGCCTGGCCTTCCTCGGGAAGGAATTCGGAGTAGGGAAACGCCGAACCGACCATCAGCAGCGTGTCGCACTCGCTCATCATTTCCCAGCTCGGCGTTGTGCCCAGCAGGCCAATGGAACCGGTCACGAAAGGCAGGTCGTCCGGCACCGCCGCCTTGCCGAGCAGCGCCTTCGCAATCCCGCCTCCAGTCAGTTCCGCGACCTCGATCAGTTCCTCGGTCGCATGCAGTGCACCTGCACCTGCGAGGATGGCAACACGAGTGCCGCTGTTGAGGATCTCTGCCGCACGTTCCAGATCTGCTGTCGGCGGCACACACCGTTTCGCCGGCAAGCCGATGCCGCTGTGCACGGTGCCATGCTCGCGCGGCGGCGTTTCGACGGCATCGAGCGTCTGGATATCGCTGGGAAAGATGATGCAGGTGACGGTTCGCTGGTCGTACGCAATCCGCACCGCACGATCGACGAGATGCCGCACCTGAGCGGGGACTGTCGCGGTGTGAACGAACTCGCCCGCCACATCCTTGAACAGCGATTGCAGATCGACCTCCTGCTGATAGCTCCCGCCGATGGCGGCGCGCGCCTGCTGTCCGACGATGGCAAGCACCGGCTGGTGATCCAGTCGCGCGTCGTAGAGTCCGGTCAGAAGATGGATGGCCCCCGGACCGGAGGTCGCGAGACACACGCCGAGTTCGCCCGTGAACTTCGCATGCGCACACGCCATGAATGCGGCGAGTTCCTCATGTCGCGTTTGTACGTAGTCGATTTTCTCAGTGGCTCGTGCCAGAGCGCCCATGATCCCGTTGATGCCATCGCCCGGGTACCCGAAGATGCGCCGCACACCCCATTCATGCAGTCGATCGACGAGAAAATCGCTTACGTTGGCCATGTGCTGCTCCAGTCGTCGCTGACCCGCGATGCCTGAAGGCAACGTCTCAACTGCAGCAATGTTTCGGCGATCGTGCCCTGATCACGGTCGGATCAGCGCCTGTCGGGCGTCCGCATGCCCTTCCCGTACCCCCTCCCCTGGAGAGGAGCGACGGGTCGCGAGCGCAACGCGCCATCTGTGACAGCCGTGCGGAGAATGTAACTTTGGCCTGGCCCGTGACTTCTCGTGGACATGATCCAACTCCACCTGATCTGGTCACTCGTACGCGCACAGACCATCCTCGTGCTCATGCAACCTGGTATGCCGGAGAATTCGGCGATCCGGACGCTCCGCTCACGTGTGCTCGTCGTCGCGACAGCAATGTCGAGGCAGCCGGCATCAGCGACCCGTAAGTAACGTGGCCGCTTGAGACGAGCGATCACTCCGCAAACGGCGAATCGAACAACAGATCAACCGCCGACGGACGCGTATACCCCGGAACGAATCGTTCGCCGAAATCTCGCGCGAAGTTGTCATAGCTCGTTGTCCTGCGTTCCTGCACGACAGCGCACACATCGCGCGTGAATTGCCGCTTCATCTGGAGGCGCGGGTAAGCATCCCGGATTTCTTCGATCTGCGATCTGGGCAGAGTTTCATAGCCCCATCCGCCCCAGTCCAGCCCGATGCCGGCCGTGCAGAGGGAAACCTCCGCTTCCTTGTACAGGCCAATGGACGGTGTCGAGTTGAGCGCGACGCCATCCCAGATCAGCTGGGCGCGCGCCTCTGACATGCCCTGCTTGCGCGCAAACTCGCGCGCGGCGTTTGCTCCTTCGACTTCGAACCGCAGAGGCCCGCTGAAGGCGGGCATCAAACCCAGGTCGTGCAACAGGGTCGCCACCGCAAGCACCTCCGGGTCGTGCGCAGCATTTCTCGATTGCGCCACTGCCTCAGCGAACAGCCATGACCTCATCGAATGGTTGAACAGGTAGGGCTTCGAGTTCTCGCGCGCGAACTCAATGGCCCGCGACACAAGAGGCGTATCCGGCACGGTGACGCCGGCCAGGACACGGGTTGGAACCACAAGTCGACCTGTAACTGCAATCGCGCCCATCTGGAGACTCCTGGAGATCAGGCTGCGCATGCACGCGCAGCGTTGTCGATATCGCGTTGACTGACATCGTCGTTCAGGCAGCACGGCGTGTCTTGGCCGCCTCTTGCTGCTTTTGAATGTGAGCGCGATCGCAACGATCGGGACGGCGGCCTTCAGCGGGATTGAGGAGCCTTCGATCCAACTCCCGCTTCGAACCATCAAGCACCCGGCGGACCGATCCGCAACCATGCGGCGCATCTCTGCAGGCAGGCGAAGGCACCATGAGCGACGAGACTGGCAGGTCGATTGCAACCACGGTCTACACAACCCTCGATGGGCGCGCCGTGATTGAGCAGGCGCACGGCTCGATCGTGCTGCTTTCCGCGCAACAGATTGTCGAAGTCATCCGGGAACTCCACGCGTGCTACGACTACTGCGCCGCGTGGAAGGAGCCGGAAGAGACACCGTCATGAGCCGGCCTGTTCGCATCCTGCTGCAGACCACCATCGAGTACACGTCAAACGACTGGCATATCGGACGCTTCTCGATGCTGCGTGACTATCTGTCCGCGTTGAAAGGCCCCGATGCGCAACCCCTGTTTCACGTGACTTCCAGGGACCGCGACCCGCTTGGCGCAGCAGACTCGATCCTGTCCACGCTCGACTCATCGGACTTCGACGAACTCTGGTTGTTTGCAGTCGATGTCGGGAACGGCCTTCAGGCCGAGGATGTCGCAGGGATCATGCGATTCTGGGCGCGCGGTGGTGGACTGATGATCGCCCGCGATCACATGGATCTTGGCTGCTCCATCTGCAGTCTGGGCCCGGTCGGCGCAGCGAATGTGTTTCATACCCACAATGCCGCGAGCCCGCTTCCCTCCCCCGATGATCGCGGCACACCGTACATTCTCTGGCCGAACTTCCATTCCGGCGCCAACGGAGATTTCCAGCGCCTCCAGGCCGAACGTCCCATTCATCCGATCATGCTTGACCCGGAATCGGAGAGCGGTGCCGTGATGTATCTTCCTGCGCACCCGCACGAAGGCGCGGTGGTGTCGCCTGACTCGGACTCCAGTGCGCGGGTCATTGCCACCGGAACCAGCCTCGCCAGCGGCCAGCGATTCAACATCGCGGTGGCGTTCGAGCGATCCGGCAACCGCGGCCCCGCTCTCACCCAATCCACCTTCCACCACTTCGCCGACTACAACTGGGACACGCAACGCGGCTGTCCGGACTTCGTCACCGAAGCGCCCGGTGGCAACCTTGCGATCACGCCGCACGCGATGGCCTCCGTGCATCGCTATGTCCTCAACGTCGCGCTGTGGCTCGCCGGGCGCCTTCCATGAAGACGAAGTCGATTCCGTTCAATCCTCCACGCTCTTCTCCAAGCTCCGGCGTTGCTGGAGTGACACGATCGCGCCATGCCAAATCTCAACGATGACCCGGACACCGGGGGTATTCCCGCAGAGCTGGCCCGCTGGTACGGCGCTCATGCATCCGTGCGCCGTCTGTGGGCGATCGAAGATGGCCACCTCTTCACCGTATGCATTTCTCTCGAACCCACGAGCGATGGCGCCGATGCGCTGCCCGTGTGGCTCGCCATGAATCACGAGTGGAGAGGCGATCTGCAGGCGCTCTGCGCCCGCGAAGTCCGACTGGAGTTCGTTGAACCGGACGTGCTTCCGCCCGCCTACCTCACCGGTGACGCGACCATCGTTGCCGAGGTCGACTGGCGTGAAACCTGGATCCATTCCTGACCCTTCCTGTTCCACTGAGGATCATTCCATGTCCCCCATCAAGAACATCAGCGCCGCTGTCATTGTCGCCCTGACTACCTGCATCGCGCCGTCTGTTCACGCCGCCGATGATGTGGTCGTCAAGGAGCTCGTGACGAAGCCGCTCCCCGAATTTCCTGGGAAAGAAGTTCTGATGATCACTGTGACGTACGCTCCAGGCGCAGCCGATCCGATTCATCGGCATGACGCGCACGGCTTCATCTATGTCCTGGAAGGTTCGATCGTCATGCAGGTCAAGGGTGGCAAGGAGGTCACGCTGACGCCAGGACAGACATTCTATGAGGGTCCCAACGACCTGCATGTTGTCGGCCGGAACGCCAGCACGACCGCGCCGGCGAAATTTTTGGTCGTACTCGTGAAGAATCAGGGCGCACCCGTCCTTTCCGTCGAGTAGGTTCCGGAGGCAGCGATGCAAACGACAGAGCGGCGAACGGAAGAACTGCAATTCGAACAGGATGACGAATGGCTTGACGAGGCGTTGCGCGAAACATTTCCAGCCAGCGACCCCATTCCCTCCTTTCACAGGGATCGCGAGATCGGACCGCTGATCGATGAGTAGAGTCCCAGTCGCGCCGACGCCCAGTCGGACGGAGGGCGCTCAGATCAGCGCAAATCCGCCATCAATGTTGAACACCTGGCCGGTGACCCAGTCAGCATCGCGACTGGCCAGAGCGACTATCCAGCGCGCGACGTCCTCGGGCACGCCTCTGCGGCCCAGCGGTATCGTGTCGCGTTCCTGCGCTTTCACCGCCTCCACTTCTTCATGCGAAAGACCCATGCGTTCCTTGAGGAAGTCGCTTTCCACCGGACCTGAGGCGACAGCGTTCACCCTGACGCCCTGCGGCGCGAGTTCCAGCGCCCAGCAGCGAGTGAGATGCTCAAGCGCAGCCTTGCTGGCGCAGTAGTTCGCGAAGCCTGCGACGGCCTTCGTCGCCAGGCTGCTCGAGATGTTGACGATCGATCCGCGCGACCTGATCAGATGCGGAACGGCTGCGGCCGCCAGCAGTGTCGGCCCGAATGTGTTCACCGCGTAGACCGCATGCACATGTTCCGCCGTGGTTTCGGCCAGGGGCACTGGCAATCCCGTGCCGGCATTGTTGACCAGGACATCCAGCCTGCCCCACAGCTCGATCGCTCTCGCAATCGTACGTTGCGCATCCACTGGATTGCTGGCGTCCGCAACGAGGTATTCGATTCTAGCCTCCCCGCGCGTGATCTCCTGGAGTCTTGCCGCGCGACGTCCCGTAATCAGCACGTGTGCACCCTGGGTTGCGAACGCGCTTGCAGCCGCCAGTCCGATGCCACCGCCACCCCCGGTGACGATCACCACCATGCCTTCGACGTTCATTGACTGCATCCTCGATCTGAGAAGTGACAGGAGACGATGCTCACGAGCGACGTGAGCATCCGGGTTGCAAGATCGCTCACCCTGCGAGTGAGTCGCAGCGGCGAGTGCAGCCAACGCAGCAGGCGATCCACCTGGTAGCTGCGTTGCTCGGCCCGCACACACCATTCACAGAAGTGCTCGCAGTTGTTGGAGAGCACGTGATACTGGTCCTCGCCAATCCGCGACATGGCGCGTTGAACCACTTCTGCGCCGCTGAATGGCTGCGACGCCTCATTCAGCACGCATAGCGGCCGACCTTTCGTGAACTCTTCTATCGAGACCGCTTCGATCGGCCCGAGGCGCCAGCTGCGTTCCAACCCACGGTAATGAACGATGCGACCATTCCCGACGTAGATGCCGTGATGCATATAACCAGCTCGCGGTGTCACCACATGTGCCCCGAGAGCGAGCCGCGCGGCTTCGCTTACGAAGTCCGCATGATGTTGAGTGGCATCCACTGGCCTCTCCACTTGCCGGGCTTGCCGAATTCAGGTCGCTTCCGCGGGCTCACCGAGCCGGGCGCGACGCCAGGCCCGGGGCGTCTCGCCCACGACCCTGCGGAACAACCTGCTGAGGTGCGCCTGATCGGCGAGCCCGCAATCGAGCGCGATGGCGCTCAACGGCGCGTTCGTCGACAGCATCAGTCCCTGGGCACGCTCGACCCGTCGACGGATCACATACTCGTGGGGCGGTTCGCCAAAGCTGCTGCGGAATGCGCGGCCGAAGTGCGACGGATTCAATCGTGCGAGTGCCGCGAGATCCTCGTTCCTGATCGTCCTTTCAAGGTGAGCATCGACGTAACTCGTGACTTTGCGGATCTGCCATGGTGCGAGACCGCCGCGCGCCTGTCCCTTGTCGGGCGCCGTTGCATCGCCCATCTCCTGCAGTACCTCCCCGGCCCGCCGCAGGCTGTCTTCGGCAATGCTGCGCTCATCGTCCAGCGCGCTTCTGATGGCACTGCAGAGTTCGGATATCGCCATCCTCACCTTTCGCAGCGAAAAGCCATGCTGCGCCAGCGGGTCCGGCTGCTCGTCAAATCGACTGCGTTCCCGCTGACCGGCTTCGGCATCACAGGCCGGAGGAACCAGAACTGAAATCGTCGTAGGGAAAGATAGATTGTCCATGGTCACTCCGGAAAATTTCGAGGCCATTGAAAGTCGAAGAGCGCAGCCCCTCCAACGGCGAGAGGCTGCGTCGGCCACCGCTCAGCTGCGAAGGAAGGCCAGCAGATCCGCATTGATCTGATCCTGATGCGTGACGGTCAGGCCGTGCGGTGCACCGGGGTAGTAGATGGCCTTGACGTTCCTGAGGATCTTCTCCGCCTTCTTCGCAGAGTCATGGACAGGAACGATCTGATCGTCTTCACCATGCAGCAGCAGCGTCGGGACATCGATCTTCTTCAGGTCCTCCGTGAAATCGGTCTCGGAGAACGCCTTGATGCACTCATAGGCATTCTTGAGCCCGACCTGCATGCTCCACAGCCAGAACTGGTCGAGCGTGCCCTGCGATACCTTCGCGCCTTCACGGTTCGCGCCGAAGAACGGGATCGCGAACTCCTTGTAGAACTGCGAACGATCTTTCGCGACGGAGGAGCGCAGGCCGTCGAACACGTCGAGCGGAATGCCTTCCGGATTCGCGGCAGTCTTGAGCATGATCGGCGGCACTGCACCGATCAGCACGGCTTTCGCCGCGCGCTTCGATCCATGACGTGCGATGTAACGCACGACCTCGCCGCCGCCAGTCGAGTGTCCGACGAGCGTCACGTTCCTGAGATCGAGTGTTTCGATGACGGCCGCAAGATCGTCGGCGTAGCCGTTCATGTCATTGTTGGAAGACGCCTGCTCCGAGCGGCCATGGCCGCGGCGATCATGCGCGACGACGCGGAAGCCGTTCTGTGCGAGAAACTGCATCTGACCGTCCCACGCATCGGCATTGAGCGGCCAGCCATGCGAGAACGTGACGACGGGGCCTCGGCCCCAGTCCTTGTAGTAGATCTGGGTGCCATCTTTTGCGGTGATCATGTTCACTTTTCGGGTTCCTTTCGGTTCGGAAGAAGGGGCGGGTTTCTGCTGCGACGATTCGGCCACGGCAGCAGCGGACAACCCGGCAGTCGCCGCCACCATGACGCTGGCAGCGAGCACGTCACGCCGGCTTGCGGTGACGGAAGAGGGAGGTGCATTCATCTGGGTCTCCTGGGGGACTGGCTGGAAGTAGCGACTCGATCCGTGCGCTCACTGTCACACCGCATTCGTCCTGCCCCAAGTTCAGGGGTGTTAAACGGTGCTAAGCGGGCGCTGCGGTCAACCTTTTTGAGCGCGGCATGCCGTATCGGATGGTTGTAACGGCATCCATTCCGGATATTCTTGACTCCGACTTCGCCTATCCGAGTTCGGGACGCCCGGCGCTGCCGACCCACGCTTGCTCTGAGGCCTCTTCGCCATGACCAGTTTCGCCCCCCTGATCGCATCATTCGGGCCATTCCGGTTATCGCCATTCACCCGCGAACTTACCCGCGATGGCGACGCGGTGATCATGGGCGACCGGGCCTTCGACATCCTGAGCGTACTGATCGAGAACGCAGGCCGGGTCGTCAGTCAGAAGGAACTCATGACGCGCGTATGGCGCGATCTCGTCGTCACACCGGGAAATCTGCGCGTTCACATGACTGCGCTGCGCAAGACACTGGGCGACGGCTACATAAAGAACGTGACCGGCCAGGGATACTGCTTCGTAGCGCCCGTGACGCTCACGAGCCTTGCCGAGGCATCCACCGGCGCGCCGCCCGTTTCACCCTCGGGGTCGCTGCCACTCGCGTTGAACCGCATGATCGGTCGCGACGACGCCGTCCGAACCATTGCCGCCGACCTCCGGACTGACCGCTTCGTGACCATCGTGGGCCCAGGCGGCATGGGCAAGACGAC
>CAYWHG010000067.1:0-24128 GCA_964457865.1 uncultured Steroidobacter sp. | reverse complement strand
GAGTGCCTGCATCTGGCTGCCGCCGGTCGCCGAGCAGCCCCACATGCCGATCTTGCCGCTGCTCCAGGACTGCTTTGCCAGCCATTCGGTGATGTCGTAGGCATCCATGCGCGCGGCATCCTGCCATTCACCGCGATTGAAACCGGCGTTGTGACCGAACGATGCGTACAACCCGCGGAAGTCGGCAACGGCGACGACGTAACCATACGGCACGAGTTCGAGCGCCTTGCCCGGATAGTTCGCAGCGGTCAATCCGTTGCGGTAATTGCGGCGGTTGTAGGGTGTGTGCATCCACAGCACCGGCAGCTTTTCCGTGGCGACGACGCCCTTGCTGGTCGGACGGAAAATATCGATGGCGAGTCGGGTGCCGTCGCGCACCGCCACATACTGCGACGTCATCTCGTGTCCGTCGTAACGGGCGGATGAGTAACCGGCGTATTCGCCGGGACGGGAGACCTGCGATGTCCCGGCACAGACCGCCTGGCCCGCCAGCGAGAACAAAGCGAGCGCCTGACACGCCGCCGTGCTGATCTTCATGACATCCCCCGATCGCGTTGTGTGTTGTGCGGCCGATTATGGTTTGCAGGACAAACGATATCCAGAGACAACCACAGGCGATCGGGGCATCGCGATGTCTTATGGAACGCCGAGGCGATAGATCCTCGTGGCCGTACCGCTGAACAGCGCGGTCTTTTCTTCTTCCGAGTACGCGGCCGAGATGCGTTTGAAGGCATTCCACAGCGCACCATAGGTGCAGGTGGCGCTGTCGACGGGAAAATTGCTTTCGAACATGCAGCGGTCTGCGCCGAAGGCTTCGAGGCAGGTCTCGACATAGGGACGCCAGTCCTGCGCGAGTTGGGTGGAGGGGGCTTGTCCGCCCGTCGTGCCGATCGGTGAGGCCAGGTCCATTCCCAGACCGCCGACTTTCACGACCACATTGGGGCGGCGCGCGAGTTCGACGATGCCGGCACGCCAGCGCGGGAAGATCTCGGCCTGACTGCCAAGATGCGCATCGAACGTCAGCGGCGTTCCGACATGATCAAGAATCACCGTGGTCTCGGGGCAGGCCACCGCCAGATCCGCCAGTTCGGCGAGCTGCGTGTGCAGGCAGAACACATCCAGACTCAGGCCGAAGCGCGGCATCAGGCGCACCGCGTCGCGAAATTTCGCATCGAGCAGCAGCCCCTTGCGACTCACATCCGGTTCGCGCCCGAACAGGCCGGCGTCGGCGTAAGCCGTGGAGAATCGCAGGCCGCGCAGCCGACCATTGCCTGCGGCGATCTGCGCTTCGATGATGGGCTGGACCTCGTTGCCGAGTCGCAGATTGGCCGTGGCGACAATGCCGGCCGCGACACGACATTCGCCGTATCGACCGCTCGCGGCCATCGCCGCCTGGCCGTTGACGAATTCGGTCTCACCGACGGGGCGGAAATCTTTCGGTCCTTCGCGTCGATACATCGAGACGCATTCGACGAATACCGTCTGTGCGATCCGATGACCGGCCGCATCGATGACACGCACGAAGTCCTGCAACAGGAACGGCTTCGAGCCATTGACGATGCCCGGTACGTCGCCGTGATCCCACAGATGATGATGGGGATCGACGATGACGCGCGTCGGATCGAGCGGCGCTTCTTCTGTGACGTGGGCATTCATCGTTAGCAAACTCCGGTTGTGCGGCGTGTGTGCGTATACCTCGGCGCCGGTGGCTGCTCAAGCATGGATTGCTACCGGTAACATGGATTGCTAGGCTGGCCTGCATCGCAGATGCCTCACACGGGCTTCTTCTTGTATGTATTCACGCCGACATACGTTGAAGGCATTGCTGCTAGGTGCCGCTGCAGGTACGGCGCGCGTCGCCGAATCGAAGCAGCGGGCTGCAACGAATGCTGCGGGCGACTGTGCGTCACCGTCGCCCGCATTCAAGTGGGCTCGCGGCATCGAAGGTCAGCGCAAGGCGGACCTGGGTAACGGCACGTTCCTCAATCCGGTGATGGCCGGCGATCACCCGGATCCCTCCATCCTCAAGGATGGTGGCGATTACTACATGACGTTCTCGTCGTTCGATGCCTATCCGGGCATCGTCATCTGGCATTCGCGCGACCTGATCAACTGGCAGCCCGTGACGGCCGCACTGCGTACGCCGATCGGCTCGGTGTGGGCGCCGGAGCTGATCAAGCATCGCGACCGCTACTACGTCTATATCCCGGCGCGTAAGCCCGACCATCGATCGACCTACGTCATCCATGCGGACAGCATCGCCGGACCCTGGAGCGAACCAGTTGATCTGAAGCTGCCGGATCACATCGATCCGGGTCATGCCGTCGGCGAAGACGGCAGGCGCTACCTGTTTCTCAGCGGCGGCGATCGCGTGCGGCTCACTGATGATGGTCTTGCCACCGTTGGTGCCGTCGAACATGTCTACGATCCATGGCGCTATCCGGAGGACTGGGATGTCGAGTCATTCTCGCCGGAGGGCCCGAAGATCACGCGGCGCGGCCACTGGTTCTATCTGATCACGGCCGTCGGCGGCACGGCGGGCCCGCCGACCGGGCACATGGTCATCGCGGCGCGCTCGAAGTCGATTCACGGTCCGTGGGAAAACGCGCCGGGCAATCCGCTCGTGCGCACGCAGTCGTCCGCCGAGAAATGGTGGTCGCGAGGTCACGCGACTCTGGTCGAAGGGCCGCGCGGCGACTGGTGGATGATGTATCACGGCTACGAGAACGGTTTCTGGACGCTCGGCCGTCAGACATTGCTGGATCCGATCGAATGGACCGACGACGGCTGGTTCCGGTCGACGGGTGGCGATCTGTCGCAGCCGCTGCGCAAGCCGTCGAACGAACAGGCGCAATCGCACGGACTGGCGCTGTCGGATGACTTCACGACCAGCAAGTTCGGCATCCAGTGGGGCTTCTACGATCCTGGTGCGAACGAGATGCAGCGCGTGTCGATTGCGGACGGCACGCTGACGTTGCGTGCCAGGGGCACCGAGCCTCACGACAGTTCGCCGCTGTGTTTCATCGTGGGCGATCAGGCCTGGCGCGTTGAAGTAGACCTGGAAGTCGATGCCACTTCGCGTGCCGGCCTGCTGCTGTTCTACAACCGGCGTCTCTATTGCGGTCTCGGTTTCGATCAGGAGCGGTTCGTGATGCACCGCTATGGACTCGAGCGGCGCGGCAACAAGCCGAAGGACATCGGTCGCCGCTTGCGCCTGCGCATCACCAACGATCGTCACATCGTGACGATTCACCATAGTGTCGACGGGAAGACATGGACGAAGTACGGCGTGCAGTTCGAAGTCTCGGGCTATCACCACAATGTGGCCGGCGACTTTCTCAGTCTGCGGCCGGCGATTTATGCGGCGGGGGCGGGAGAGGTTCGAGTTCGTGATGTTCGGTATGAGGCGCTTTGAATGCAGGTCGTGCGAGGCAGGCAACGGACCCTTCATGCGTCTATCTCTATGTAGGCCCGCCGCCCAAACCGCCCCGTGAGCTTCGCGAAAAAATCCCCGAAGCGCATCTGCAGCCCGTATTTCGCGCGCAGTGCGGCGAGTGCGACGGCGATGGTTGCCGGATCCGACACGATACGCGCACGTCCCTCGATCCAGTCACCCCGGACATTGCCGCGCAGATCGCAGGCCGCCAGTCGCACTCGCGGGTCGTTGCGTATCCGCTTGACCTTGCCGGCATCGCCTGCGCTGAACACGTAGTAGCGGCCGGCGGTGCCGGCGATCCACACCGGCGTCTTCACTTCGACGCCGCTGCGGCGGAATGTGGCGAGGCTCACGTAAGGCTCGCTCGCGGGATCGAAGGACGCTGCGCTGTTCGCCATGACATCAACCGAGACCGTAGCGTTCGCTGTAGTCGCGAAAATGTTGCCGCACCTGATCCTTCGTCAGGCCGAACTCCTCCAGCGAGTACGCATGCTTGCCGTGCTTGCCCTGCGGGTTGTCGGCGAGATGCGCGCGCATGGCGGTTTCGACGGCCGGGGTCATCGTCTCGCCAAAATGCTCGTACAGCTTGCGCATCATGCCGATCGGATCGCGCATGAGCGCCGTGTACTGCACGTCGTAGATGGAATCGCGCCCGTGCTTCGCGCGGAAGGCTTCCGAGCGCGCGATCATCTGGTCGAACGTATCCAGCAGCATGGTCGCGACCTGATGCGGATCGACGGCGTCGCTGAACATCATCCGCACATGTTTCACCAGACTGCAGGCCGAGCCGACGACTTCGGCCGGATCGCGGTGAGTCATGACGAGCTGCGCATCCGGATAAACGGTGGTCAGATCGTCGAGGAACAGCGGATGCCAGGGATTCTTCAAGGTCCAGCGGCCCGCCACCTCGGCCTGCAGCAGTTGCAGCAGGCGCTTGTGATAGCGGAAGGCGGGGAGGTAGCTCGTCCCCATGAACCACTCGTGATAGCTGGGGACGTGGGCGTTGGAGTCGTAGAGCTGCGCACAGAACGACGGCGCCATGGCGAACTGGCACTCGGTCGGGCTGTCGGCGTCTTCGTAGTGCATGGCCGCGATGTGCGGCGCGTACTTCACGGACATTTCCAGTCGTGCCTGTTCGGTCACATAGCGCGGATCCGTGCGGCGCTCGCCGGCTTTCGGCGGCGGCACCGAATCCAGTGCTTCCCAGCGCAGGAAGCAGCGTCGTGACGGATCGGCATTGAGCAGGTTGATGAGCAATGTGGTGCCGGTGCGCGGCAGGCCGAAGACGAACATCGGTCGCTCGATGGGTCGCGCGAGCAGTTCAGGATGCGCAGCGAGGTGATTCTCG
The DNA here is from genome assembly GCA_964457865.1 of uncultured Steroidobacter sp. Classification (GTDB taxonomy): domain Bacteria; phylum Pseudomonadota; class Gammaproteobacteria; order Steroidobacterales; family Steroidobacteraceae; genus Steroidobacter. Next base: position 19,344 of record CAYWHG010000067.1, on the reverse strand, counting down.
ACCCGCAGCCGGTTGGCGAGATTGCGCACGAGCAGTCCGGTCATTGCACCCTGGCCGCGCTCCGACAGTTTTGCCTCGCTGTTGAGCGCCGCGACGAGACGCCGCAGCCCGTCGAGGATGCTGTCGTCGCCGAGATCGGTCAGTCCGGTCTGTTGGCGTGCAGTCGCCAACAAAGTATCCGCGTCGAGACTCACGATTGTTTCCCGAAGAACTTCACGCTGAAATCGCCCACCGCGCGTCCCGTGTAGTGATCGGCGCTGAACGGCAGTCCCATGACGCCCTGCGACCAGTCGACCGACACGCCGAAATCGCGGAACCAGTCGTACAGCATCGTACGCCGGGCGATGCGCCATTCGCTCCCTCGCTTTTCGAGACGGTCGAGATAGCGGCCGCCGATCACGGTGTCACGTTCCTCCGTGCCCATGTTCACGCGATGGTAGGAGGTGACGTGGGTTTCGACGTGGGCGACACCGCCGTCCAGGTCGATGGAACTCTGTCCCAGCGTGTGCAGCGTGACCGGAATCGCGGGCGAGCCGGGGACGACCCATGCCAGATACTTGTCGAAGGAGCCGGCGAAGACACCGTAGTCGGTAATCGAGTCTGGCCAGTAGGAAGCCGTGATGAGTTGCGCATCGCGCCGGTCTTCGCCGCGGGCGAGGCGGGCGATGCAGTCGCGGATCTTCTCGCGTTCGAGGAGCGCGTTCAGTTCGTCGTTCGCGTTCATGGGGAATTTCCTTTCTTTGCCATCTCGAAGCTGCGTTGCAGATGATCGATGAAGCCCGACGGTACCGGCGGCAGCATCCACAGATTGTCGGTATTGCGGATGGCGTCGATCTGTTCGGCCACGTCGTCGATGGACCACGACGGACGATACACGCCCTGCGTTTCCGCCACGAAGGCGCGGGCCACGCGACCGGCCATCGACACCAGCATCTCGCCGGTGATCGAGCACGATTCGTGCGCCAGCCAGGCGACGATGGGTGCCACGAGCTCCGGTCCCATGGGCGGATACTGCGAGGTGTCGAGTCCGTCGGCCATGCGCGTGACCGCGCCGGGAAGAATGATGTTGCTGCGGATGCCTTTCGCCGCGCCTTCCAGCGCCACGATGTTGTTTAGGCCGATGACGCCGGCCTTGGAGACGCCGTAATTCACGCAGTGCGGGTTGCCATACAGCCCGCCGATGGAGGAGGTGAGGACGACGCGGCCGTAGCCCGCTTTCGCCATGACCGGAAACGCGGGACGCACGACATGGAAGGCGCCCTTGAGATGCACGTTGAGTACGGCATCGAAGTCTTCCTGCGGAATTTCTTCGAGCGAGCCATAGCGCACGTTGCCGGCATTGTGGATCAGCACGTCGATGCGGCCGAAATGATCGAGCGCCGCCTGCACGATGGCCTTGCCGCCCTGCGGCGTCGCTACCGAATCGGTACACGCCACCGCTTCGCTGCCGGCGGCACGGATTTCATTCACGACCTCATTGGCCGGACCGTCATCGGCGCCTTCGCCCTTGATGCTGCCGCCCAGATCGTTGACGACGATCTTCGCGCCCTTCGAGGCGAGCAGCAGCGCGTAAGCACGGCCGAGTCCGCGTCCCGCACCGGTGATGACGGCGACGCGGTCATCGAATCTTCGTTCTGTCACTTGCGATCCCCCTCTGGTCGATTCAGTGCTGTGGCTTGATGGGTTGCCAGATCGGCGCGCCGCGCTGTTCGCGCAGCGACGGAATGACGCGGCCGTCGACATCCGTGATGCCGTATTCCCGGGCCAGTTCGGCGTTGATGAAGGTGCCACCGGAGCGCTGCATCACCTGCGGATCCTTCGCCAGAGCCGCGATGATGCGACCCGGAAATTCCACCGAGCTGCCGACGGCGCTGTTGAGCTGCGACGCCATGCCCGGCACGGTTTTCAGATTCTCGCGGGCGCGCTCGGTGTAGGTGAAGCCCTGCCACAGCGACAGCGAGGCGACGTTGTGCGGTTGCAGTTCGATGGCCATGTCGCGCGCCATGCGATCGGTGGCCGTCTTGCAGGTGCCGAAGATCACGTCGTACGTATAGGTGACGCCGACGTAGCCGGAGAGCGCGACGATCAGGCCCGACCGCTGCGGCACCATGATCTGCGCTGCGTGCCATGCCGCGACGAAGTTCGAACGCAGACCGACGTCGATCATTTCCCAGTTGGAAAGCGGCTTGTCCCAGAACGGCCCCGGCTGCGTCAGCTCCGCCGGGATGGAGATCGCGTTGTTGACGAGGAGATCGAGACGACCCTGTTCGCGCCGCACACGCTCGAAGAGGGCGGCCACCTGGGTGTCGTCGGCGTGATCGACGGCGACCGCGATACCCTTGCCGCCGCGGCGATCGACTTCCGCCGCCGTCTGCGCCACGGTGCCAGGCAAGGGATGCGAGCCCGGCGTGACGGTACGGCCGGTCACATAGACCGTCGCGCCTTCCTCGGCGAGCGCCAGTGCAATGCCCTTGCCGATGCCGCGACTGGCGCCGGTGACGACTGCAATCTTGCTGGACAACGCTTTCATGTCGACTTCGCTAGCGCTTCGGCAGTTCGATTTCCGCCTTCGCGGTCGCCATGGTCGTGTCGAGCTGGTTGCTCATGCGGAAATCCAGCTGCACGATCGCGCGACCCTGCTCATCGATCTTCTTGTCGATGATCGATGCATTGCTGATCGTGATATCGCCCGTGAACGCCGGACCGCGATAGGCGCAGTTCGAATGAAGGAGTGAGCCCCATTCGCCGGCCCAGCCGGCGAAGTAGTCGAGAATCCACGTGCCCATCGACGCGCCATAGCCGTAGCCGCGCGGCATGCCGATGTAACGCGCCCAGCGCGGGAACAAGTGTCCGCGCGAGGGGCCGATGTAGGCCCCGTCGGTGAGTTCGGGATTGTCCTTCTCCAGCACGGGATCCTGCTCCTTCCCCGCCATCGGTCCGGTGAAGCCGAGCGCTTCCATGTCGAGATCGGTGCGCCGGTGCACGCCGCACCACAGCGTGAACAGGTAGGCGCGCCATTCGGTCGTGAAGCTCGCGATGCTGTGCGGTCCGAAGATGCGGGTCGGCAGCCGGTCGCCGACCTTCACATCGTCCCAGTAGCGTTTGCCGTGGCCGAGGTCGTGCAGCGACTTGATCCATTCGTACTTGCGGTCTTCGAGTTCGGCGAGTTGCTCGTCGGTCCACTCCGGATCTTCTGTTGCCGTCAGCGAGCCCATCTCGCGCGCCAGATCGGCGCGATAGCGGATGCTGGTGGAGCGTTGCGTTGCGATCTTGTCGCCCTTGTCGTTGTAGTAGAAGTTGTCGCCGCGCTGAAAGCAGGTCGGGCCGGCGAATTTCGTTTCCTTGATCACGTAATCGAGCGGGATGCGCTCGTTGTGGATCAGGTCGCCGGCGACGATGCGCGGTCCGTGAAACCACCATTCGTCGCCGCCGAAGATCATGTGCGAGTCGGGGATGAGCCCGATGCATGAAGGCGCGGTGCCATGTCCGTCGTCGGTGGCCACCGGAAACGACAGTGGTGCGACGATACGGCCAAAACGGCTCTCGGCCGCATAGTCGTTGTCGTAGTGCAGCCGGTTGGGATAGTGCATGGCCTGCACCCAGCGGCGAATGTCGGTATTCGACAGCGGTTCGCGCAGTCGGGCCGGCTGCATGGGCTTGCCGAGATAGTTTTCCAGGTCCGAGCAGTCGAGGGATGCGGAGGTCATGCGGGTGATTTCCGTTCGAGGGCGGAGGATCGGACCAGTCTAGGAAAGCGACCCGCCGGCTACTTGACTTCAGCCGCCGCCAAGCGCGGTCGGGGACGACCATAACCGGTCGGACGCGATTGCGGGAAACCCGCAAGAAACTGAGGCTACCTTAGTTAATAGACAGCAGTGTTGATTCATCTCGACACACTGCGGCCGGGGTGATAAACCGCTGCCTTCCAGTTGAACCAGACCGAGTCGAGACAGGAGCAGCCATGGCTGACGAGAAATCAGAGCTTGCGAGTTCAGCCCGCAAGTATTGGTCCGCGGAGGGCTATACGCCCGGCGGTGTGATGCGCAAGGTCGATTACGCGGCGGCGTCGAAGGGCCTGCATCCCAGCCTGCAGGGCATCAAGATCGTCGATTGCGATACGCACCTCACCGAGGCGCCCGATCTGTTCACGTCGCGCGCGCCTGCCCGACTCAAGGACAAGGTGCCGGTCGTGCGCCGTGTCAACGGCGTCGATCGCTGGTTCGTCGGCGATCGCGACTTCGGCACGCTCGGCGGCAACGTCATCAACACCCAGAACGACAAGCTGCTCGGTCGCCTGGCGTTCCCGACGCTCGACGAGGGCCACAAGGCCGCGTACGACACCAAGCAGCGCCTGCAGGCCATGGACGACATGGGCGTGTATGCGCAGATCTGCTATCACAACTCCGGCGTGACGCAGGCCGGCGCACTGATGTCGCTCGGCGATCCCGAACTCGCGCTCACCGTCATCAAGATCTACAACGATGCGGCAGCCGAACGTCAGCAGGAATCCGGACAGCGTCTGTTCACGCTGGCGCATCTGCCGCTGTGGGATCAGGCGGCGATGGAAGGCGAGGCGCGCCGCTGTCTCGACATGGGGCTGAAGGGCTTCGTGCTTCCCGACACGCCGGAGCGTCTGCGCATTCCGTCGTATGTGCACGACTACTGGACGCCGTTCCTGGAAATGACCTCCGAGGCCGGCGCACCGATCAACTTCCATCTCAACGCCGCCATCGATCCGACGGCACTGACGTGGGAAGGCTTCGCGTTCGAACAGACGCTGTCGGTGGTGGCGACCATGTTCTCGATCTGCAATGCCGCGACGCTCGGCAACTGGATCGTGAGCGGTCGTCTCGATCGTCATCCCAAGCTGAAGATCGGCCTGATCGAAAGCGGCCTCGGCTGGGTACCGTTCGCGCTCGAAGCGCTCGAACATCAGTTCAACGAGATGCTGCCGAGCAAGTCGAAGATCCTGCAGCGTCGTCCGTGGCAGTACTTCAAGGATCACTTCTGGGTGACGTACTGGTTCGAAAGCGTCGGTCCGAAGCTGCTGCTCGAAACGATCGGCTTCGACAAGGTGCTGTTCGAGACCGACTTCCCGCATCCGACGTCGCTGTATCCGGGCGTGCAGGAGCACATCATCGATACGCTCGGCGGCTACGATCAGAGCGTGAAGAAGCGCGTACTCGAAACCAACGCGGTCAAGTTGTACAACCTGCCGTTCTGATCCCGGATCTTTCCCCTCTCCCTCAGGGAGAGGGCAGGGTGAGGGGCAGACCCTCACCCGCGCTGCGCGCGACCTCTCCCCAGGGAGAGGTGAAGAAACCTCAGATATACCGACCGCCATTCACACCAATGGTCTGCCCCGTCACATAGCCCGCTTCCTCCGACACGAGCCACGCACAGGCGCCCGCAATGTCTTCTGGCTCGCCCTGGCGGCGGATCGGCCCGGCCTTGATGGAATCTTCCCTGGAGAAGAAGCCGGACTCCGCGGCCTTTTCCGACATCATCGTGTTCATCACGAAGCGCGGCGGAATGTTGTTGCAGGTGATACCGAGCGGTCCGAGTTCGCGGGCCAGCGTCTTGGTGAGCGCGATGATCGCGCCCTTGGAGGCGGAGTAGTGCGCCATGCCGACGGCGCCGGACTGCGCGCTCGACGATGAGATGTTGACGATGCGGCCCCAGCCGGCCGCCTTCATGTCGGGCAGGACTTCCTGCGTGACGATGAACGTGCCTTTCACGTTCACTTCGAACATGCGGTCCCACTGTGCTTCCGTGAGCTGCTCGAACGGAATCGTCCCGGTGATGCCCGCATTGTTGACCACGACCGTGACAGGGCCGAAGGCCTCGCGCAGATGCGCCACGGCAGCTTTCACCTGGGCACGATCGGTGATGTCGGCCTGCAGGGGAATGGCCTTGCCGCCGGCGCCGCCGATCTCGTCGGCGACTTTCTTCGCGTCATCGATCAGCACGTCGAGAACGCCGATGGCGATTCCGTCCCGCGCCAGACGGCGGCCGATGGCCGCGCCGATGCCGGCAGCAGCGCCGGTGACGAGTGCGACTTTCACGTTCGATACTCCTCGATGAAACCGGTGAATTCCATTGGATCATCGACGTCGTGCGACCCGCATGCAACCTGTCTTGCAGCGAGCGGAATGCGTGTCGTGCTGGACGGTGATCGGTGTCGGGACAAGACAAAGGTCTTCGTCGCGCGGCGCGACCGCATTCGGCAGCACTCGTAAACCGGTGTTGTGCGATACGGAAAATCGCGTTTGCTCGCCCAAGGCGAGGTCGTATCATTCCCGCAGCAGTTCGACCGCGCCTGATTTTCCAGTCAGGCACGCGGCCCGGCTCGAATTCCGTGTCTGCTGTGCCGAGGTTTCGATGCCTGCCCGCCTTCTTCATGGTGCTGCGACTCTCGTGGCGCTGATGCTGGCCGCCTGCGGTGGCGGCGATGCACCGCTGCCAGCGACCGATGCGGTTCCTGTCAGCGTGGTCACCCTGAAACAGCAGACGGTCACGTTGACCCGGGAACTGCCGGGACGCACGGCGGCCTACCTGGTCGCCGAAGTCCGGCCGCAGGTGAGCGGCATCGTCAAAAGCCGTCTGTTCACCGAGGGCAGCGTCGTCAAGGCCGGCCAGCCGCTCTATCAGCTCGAGGATGCAACCTACCGGGCCGCCTACGAAAGCGCGAAAGCATCGCTGGCGCGCACGGAAGCAACCCTGGTGACTGCGCAGCTCAGTTACAAGCGCGCGTCGGAACTGGTCAGGATCGATGCCATCAGCACGCAGGATTTCGAAGATGCCACTGCCGCACTTCGTCTGGCCGAAGCGGACATGGCAGGCGCGAAGGCAGCGGTGCAGAGCAGTGGCGTGACGCTGGGATTCGCCCGCATCACTTCGCCCATCAGCGGCCGCATCGGCCGGTCGTCGGTCACCGCCGGTGCGCTCGTCACCGCCAATCAGGCGCAATCGCTGGCGACCGTGCAGCAACTCGATCCGATCTATATCGATGTGAATGCATCGAGCAACGAACTGCTGAATCTGCGCCGGGAATGGGCCTCGGGGGCGACCCAGCGAGCCGTAGACGCACCGGTGACGATCATTCTGGAAACCGGCGCGCGTTATGCCCACGACGGCAGGCTCGCCTTCTCTGAAGTCAGTGTCGATCCGACGACGGGCAGCTTCGCGCTGCGCGTGGAGGCGCCGAATCCCGAGGACCTGCTGCTGCCCGGAATGTATGTGCGCGCCACCATCACCGGCGGACGGCGCGAGCACGCGCTGCTCGTGCCGCAACGGGGCGTCTCCCGCGATCCCGCGGGCAATACCAGCGTGCTGATCGCCGGCCCCGACAACAAGGTCGAACAGCGCATCGTGGTCGTCAGCCAGACAGTCGGCGACCAGTGGCTGGTGGAGAGTGGCCTCAAGGAAGGCGACCGGGTGATCGTCGAGGGTCTGCAGAAGATCCGGCCGGGCGTTGCGGTGCAGGCTGACGAGATGCAGGCCCCGCCGCCGGGTCCTGGCACTCAGCCCGTACCCGCCGGCTGAGCGGACATGGCGCGCTTCTTCATCGACCGGCCGATTTTCGCCTGGGTCATTGCGATCATCATCATGCTGGCCGGCGCGCTGGCGATCACGCAGTTGCCGATCTCGCGCTATCCCACGATCGCGCCGCCGACCGTGTCGGTGAGCTCGACGTATCCGGGCGCTTCGGCGCAGGTGGTCGAGGACTCGGTGACACAGATCATCGAGCAGAACATGAAGGGCCTCGATGGACTCCTTTATATGTCGGCCACCAGCGAATCCAACGGCCGCTCATCGATCACCCTGACGTTCGCCAGCGGTACGGACTCGGACATCGCCCAGGTTCAGGTACAGAACAAGCTGCAACTCGCGACGCCGTTGCTGCCGCAGGAAGTGCAGCGGCAGGGCATCAGCGTGACCAAGACCGGCGAAGGCTTCCTGATGGTCATCAGCTTCGTGTCCGAAGACGGCAGCATGAGCCGGGTCGACATCGCCGACTACCTCGCCGCCAACGTCATCGATCCGCTGTCGCGCGTCGCGGGCGTCGGCTCCACGCAATTGTTCGGCTCCCAGTACTCGATGCGGATCTGGCTCGATCCGAACAAGCTCGACACCTATGGCCTGACGACCGTCGACCTCGTGTCCGCCATCCAGGGTCAGAACCAGCAGGTCGCCCTGGGCCAGCTCGGCGGCGCCCCCGCGGTTGCCGGTCAGCAGCTCAACGCCGTGATCAATGCGCGCGGTCGCCTGCAGACGCCCCAGCAGTTCCGCGAAATCGTCGTGCGCAGCCATACGGACGGCTCGGTGCTCAAACTCGGCGATGTCGCGCGCGTCGAACTCGGTTCCGAGAACTACAGCATCGTCGGCAGCCTCAACGGCGAACCGTCGGCAGGCGTCGCCGTATCGATGGCGACCGGCGGCAATGCGCTCTCGACGGCCAAGGGCGTGAGCGCACGGATCGAGGAACTCAGCGCCGTGTTCCCGCAGGGCCTGCGAGCCGCGGTGTCGTTCGACACCACCCCGTTCGTGAGAGTGTCGATCACCGGCGTGCTGCGGACGCTCGTCGAGGCGATCATCCTGGTGTTCCTGGTGATGTACCTGTTCCTGCAGAACTTCCGCGCCACGCTGATCCCGACGATCGCCGTGCCCGTCGTGCTGCTCGGTACGTTCGCCGTGCTCGCCGCACTCGGCTTCTCGATCAACATGCTGACGATGTTCGCGATGGTGCTGGCGATCGGCCTGCTGGTCGACGACGCGATCGTCGTGGTCGAAAACGTTGAACGCATCATGACCGAGGAAGGACTGTCGCCGCTGGAAGCGACGCGCAAGTCGATGGACCAGATCACCGGCGCGCTGGTCGGCATTGCGCTGGTGCTCTCGGCGGTGTTCGTACCGATGGCCTTCATGGGCGGATCGACCGGCGTCATCTACCAGCAGTTCTCCGCCACGATCGTGGCGGCGATGGCGCTGTCGGTGGTCGTCGCGATCATCCTGACGCCTGCCTTGTGCGCAACGATGCTCAAGCCGGTGGACAGGGATCATCAGGCGCCGAGGAAGGGTTTCTTCGGCTGGTTCAATCGTTCCTTCGATCGCACCAACGAAAAGTACCAGGGCGCGGTGAGCGGCATCCTGACCCGCCCGAAACGTTACATGGCGATCGTTGCCGCGATGACCGCGCTCATGGTCCTGCTGTTCATCCGGCTGCCGTCGTCCTTCCTGCCGCAGGAAGACCAGGGCGTACTGTTCACGCAGATCCAGACGCCGGTCGGCGCGACGCAGGAACGGACACTCGCGGTCATGAAGCAGATGGAGCAGCACTTCCTGGAGAACGAGAAGGACGCCGTCGACTCCGTTTTCTCCGTACAGGGCTTCAGCTTCGGCGGCTCCGGCCAGAACAATGGCCTGGCGTTCGTGAGCCTCAAGAACTGGGACGAGCGCACCTCGGAAGAACTGAGCGTCGGTGCAATCGCCCAGCGCGCCATGAGGCACTTCAGCCAGATCAAGGACGGACTGGTCTTCGCCTTCTCGCCGCCGGCGGTGCCGGAACTGGGCGTCTCCGCGGGCTACACCTTCTATCTGAAGGACAATGCAGGCCTCGGTCACGCAGGATTGCTGAACGCCCGCAACCAACTGCTCGCTGCGGCGGCCGGCAATGCACTGCTGACCAATGTGCGCCCGAACGGTCAGGAGGACACGCCGCAGTTGCGCATCGACATCGATGACGAACGAGCCGCCGCACTGGGCCTGACGACCGCGAGCATCAATGCCGTGCTCGGCCCGGCGTGGGGCAGCCAGTACGTCGATGACTTCATCGACCGCGGCCGGGTCAAGCGCGTGTACATGCAGGCCGACGCGGAATTCCGCATGAAGCCCGAGGACTTCCTGCGCTGGTCGGTGCGCAACGAGCAGGGCGAGATGGTCATGTTCAGCGCCTTCGGCAACGCGAGCTGGGACTACGGCTCGCCGCGACTGGAACGCTACAACGGCGTGCCGGCGGTACAGATCAATGGCGAAGCCGCACCGGGCGTGAGTTCGGGCGACGCCATGATCGAAATCGAAAAGCTGGTTGCAACGTTGCCGCGCGGCATCGGCATCGAATGGACCGGCACGTCGTATCAGGAGCGCGAAGCCGGTGCGCAGACTCCGCTGCTCTACACGCTGTCGCTGCTGATCGTGTTCCTGTGCCTGGCCGCACTGTATGAAAGCTGGACCGTGCCTTCCGCCGTACTGCTGGTCGCGCCGCTGGGCATTCTCGGGGCCGTGATCGCCAACACGATGCGCGGCATGGAGCGCGACGTCTACTTCCAGGTGGCGATGCTCACGACGGTCGGACTGTCGAGCAAGAACGCGATCCTGATCGTCGAGTTCGCCAAGTCCAACTTCGAGTCGGGCATGGATCTGATCGAGGCGACGATGACCGCAGTGCGCATGCGTCTGCGCCCGATCCTGATGACGTCGCTCGCCTTCGGTCTCGGCGTGCTGCCGCTGGCGATGGCGACCGGTGCGGGCGCTGGCGCGCAGCGTGCCATCGGCACCGGCGTGGTGGGCGGCATGATCGTGGGATCGTTCCTCGGCCTGTTCTTCATTCCGCTGTTCTTCGTCGTGGTGGAACGCGTTTTCACGCCCAGGAAGAAGCAATCCGCGACGGAGCTGCCCGGCAACGGGAGCAAGGATCGATGAACCGGCGCGCACAGACACTGGCGATGTTCGCGGCGGTCTCATCGGCCGCCGGCTGCGGCATTCTCGAGCCGAAGCTGCCGGAGGCCGACGCCGCCATTCCCGTCGAGTGGCCGCTGCCGCCGACGACGGTCGCGCCGGTCACACCGGCATCCGCCGTTGCAACGGCCGCAGGCGTCGCGGCGGACATCGGCTGGCGGGATTTCTTCGTCGATCAGCGTCTCGAGGAACTGATCGCGCGAGCGCTCGACAACAACCGCGATCTGCGCGTGGCCGTGCTCAATGTCGAAAGCGTACGCGCGCAATACCGCATCCAGCGCGCCGACCGCGTTCCCTGGGTGAACGTGACGGGCGTGCTGCAGCGTTCCGGTGGCGATGCACGGCTCAATCCCAGCGGGCCGGGCGCCGGCGCCGGCCTGGTGACGGAGCTCTACAGCGTCGATCTCGGCATCACCGGATTCGAACTCGACCTGTTCGGTCGCGTGCGCAATCTCAGCGAGGCGGCGCTGCAACGCTATCTCGCGCAGGAGGAAGTGCGCCGCAGTGCGCAGCTCAGCCTGATCTCCGCGGTCGCCAACGCCTACCTGGTCCTCGCCGCCGATCGGGAACTGTTGCGCGTCTCGCAGGCGACGTTGAAGACCTATGAGGACTCGTACGCGCTGACCGAAAGACGTCATCAGTTCGGCGCCGTGTCCGGTCTCGATGTTCATCAGGCGCGCGTCGAAGTCGAGGCGGCACGCTCCGACGTCGCCCTGTTTTCCGGCACGGTCGCGCAGGACATCAACGCCCTGACCCTGCTGGTCGGCGCGCCGGTGGACGCGACGCTGCTGCCGGAGAACGTCAACGATGCGGTCACGGGCCTGTCGCCGCTGCCCGCAGGATTGCCATCGGAAGTGTTGTTGCGTCGCCCCGATGTGCGTCAGGCCGAGCACATATTGCGCGCCGCGAATGCCAACATCGGCGCCGCGCGCGCGGCGTTCTTTCCCTCGATCAGCCTCACCGGAGCGATCGGCACCGCGAGCACCGATCTGTCCGATCTGTTCAAGGGCGATTCGGATACGTGGAGCTTCACGCCCTCCATCAACCTGCCCATCTTCCAGGGCGGCCGGTTGAAGGCGAACCTCGACGGCGCTCACGCGCAACGCGACATCGCGCTCGCGCAGTACGAGCGCGCGATCCAGTCGGGCTTCCGCGAAGTCGCCGATGCACTTGCGCTCACGGCGACGTTGTCCGCGCAGCGGCAGGCACAGGAAGCACTCGTAAAAGCGGCAACCAGTGCCGAGCGACTCACGCGTGCCCGCTATGAAGCGGGCCGCGACAGCTACCTCGTGCAGCTCGATGCGCAGCGCACGCTCTACGCCGCCCAGCAGGGTCTCATCTCCACGCGCCGGGCCGAGGAGACCAACCGCGTCGTGCTTTACCAGGTTCTGGGCGGCGGCTGGAACGAGAACAGTCCGTGAGGCCCGGCACCGCTGACCGTTGAGGTACCCGTGGACCCCATTGTCCGCACCAGCATCCTCATCACCTTTCTCGGCCTGCTATGTCTGGCGATCGGCTTCACCTGGCGCGACCGCACCTGGGGGCCGCTGCTCATGTGGGGCGGCGTGATGGGGATGATCGGGGTGATCGTCCATTACATTCTTCGGGCGCTGGGATGAGCGGGACAGGCTCAAGGCATGGGCGGCGCAGTGTGCGACTGCAACAGGAACTCGTCAACGGCGCATAGATGCCTAGGTGCAGTCGAGATCTGTCGGCGTAGGCTTCGCCCGTTTCATGGCGGGTAGCGAAAATGGCGGCCTGTCCGCCACTCCGAGTCAGTGATAGTTGACTCGTCTTTCCTTATCAATCAGCGCAGGTGGCCACATGTCGCTTGGGCGTCTTTTCGGTATCGTCTCTGGTATCGCGGCGGCGGCGTTGCTTGCCGTCGTTCTGTACATCGCGTTCGGCGATCTGAGTCGGCACAAGGCGCGCATCGAAGCGCTGGTCACGCAAAGCGTGGGGCGTTCCTTCGCCATCGATGGTCCATTCAGGCTGCGGGTGATTCCGGTCGTCGACGTGAGCGCCGAACGGGTCCGTCTGGCCAACGCGCAGGGAGGCACGCAACCGCAGATGGTCGAATTCGGCAAGGCCGTCGTGCAGGTCGGTTTGTGGTCGCTGATCTCGGGACCGCCCGATGTCCGCCTGTTCGAACTGAGCGACGCGACAGTGCTGCTGGAACGCGGGTCCGATGGCAAGGGCAACTGGATCATGGGCTCATCGCAGGCAGATAAAGAGGCCGACGACAAGCGTGATGCGCGCAGCGCGGCGGTCAAGGTCCCGGTGGTCATCCGCAATGCTCAGTTGAACAACGTGCGTCTCATCTATCGCGAGGCCGGGAAGCCCGATCGCGTGGTGCAACTCGACAAGCTGAGCATCACGCCCGGCCGCGAGGAATTGCTGGCGCTGGACGGGGAGGGCAAGCTCGATGCTTATCCGCTGACGCTGAAGGGCGAGGCGGGGCCGCTGAAATCGCTGCTGTCCGCACGCAACATGCGCATGGCAATGCAGGTGTCTCTGGGCAAGCTGGCGCTGGATGTCAAAGGCGTCATCGGCAGGCTGAATCCGCTGGACGGTGCTGATCTGACACTCAAGATCGAACAGCCGGAAGTGGGTGCCATGCTCGAGGCGCTCGGCCTTCCGGTCATCGCCACTGGACCGATGCGGATCGACGCGCACCTGAAGGATGCCGCTGCGCTCACGCAGCTGGATTTCGATGCGACGGTCGGCGATCTCAAGGCCAGCGCGAACGGCACGCTCAAGACGCTGAGCCTGGTCGGATCCAACCTGAAGTTCGAAGCCACGGCCGCGGATGCGGCGCGTCTGGCGGGTGTCTTCGAGGTCAGCGGTGTGCCCGCGACACCGCTCACTGTCACCGGTCACACGATACAGTCTGCCCGGGAGATCAGGTTTGAATCGCTGACCGCGGCCATTGCCGATGCCACCGTGCGCGCCAACGGCAGCATGCAGTTCACCCGCAATCGGAAAACCGCCGTGCATTTCGAACTGGCGTCCGCCAGCCTGGCCAGGCTGCGCGAAACATGGCCTGACATGAAGGCCTCGGCCAGCGGCGTCCTGGAGTCCGAGAAGGATCGGATCGAAGTGAAAGACCTGCAAGCCGCCCTGGGCGAGAATCGGGTGGCAGGTTCGTTGCTGTTGACTGACGGGGCGAAGCATATCGAGGCGCAGCTGTCAGCGCCGCGTCTGGACCTCACGCCATTCTTCCCGCAGGACAAGCAACCTGAAACAGCCGCCGCCGGTACTGCACCGCCGCCGCCGAAGGAGAAGTTCCTCTTCAGCGAAACGCCGCTGCCGCTGGACCAGATGCAGGACACCGATGCGACATTGCACCTGGCCTGCGGTGAACTGGTGCTCGGTGATCGGTCAGTCAGGGATCTCGACGGCAACCTGCGCGTGGAGCATGGAAAGATAACGTTCGACATGCGCGCAGCCGGTGCGCACGAGGGCACGCTGCAGGGTACCGGAGCCTTGGTACCTGCCGGCGACGGGGCGGCTGATATCGATCTGAAAATAGACATCGGCAAGGTGCGCGCAACTCTCGGGAGCGAAGGCATCGCACCTGCGGATGTGCCGCCGCTCAGCGTGGCGATGAACATCAAGGTCCACGGCAGCTCGCCGCGGCAAATGGCGTCGGGTGCCAACGGGCACCTGCTGCTGACGCAGAGTGCGGGCCGGACCAAGAGCGGCTTCATCGCCGCCTACGGTGGCGGCGTCGTGGGCCAGCTCGCGCAGAAGCTCAACCCCTTTGCCAAGGACGATCCGTTCATGAAACTCGACTGCACCATCGCCCGCGCGGACATCGTCGATGGCCAGGTCACAGTGAAGCCGATGCTCCTCCAGTCCGAGAAGGTCACGATCACCGCCGACGGCACCATCGATCTGCATACCGAGAAACTATCGGTCGACTTCAACACCCGCCCGCGCAAGGGCATCGGCGTCAGTCCGGGCATGTTCACCAACCCCTTCATCCGGCTGGAAGGAACGTTGGCGAGTCCACAGATTGGCGTGGGTGCGAAGGGGGTGGCGTCGGGTGCGGTGGCAGCGGCTACCGGCGGCGTGTCGGTGGTCGCAGGAGGCGTAGTCGATCGCATGGTGGGTGAAGCAGACCTGTGCGGCAAGACACTGGCGGAAGCTGCACACCCTGGCGCGTCAGCGTCAGCTCATGCTCCTCGCTGATCATCGCGTTGCGCCCGGACCGTGATTGCGGCCGAGCGCGCCTGCCAGGAAATCAATGTCCAGCGTGTGTAGTAGTCGCAATTGACATCACACGGCGTCAGCGCACGATCTGCGATTTCCTGCGAGACGTGGGACAACAACTCGGCAGCCACGGCACGCCCCGAATCGCATTGGATTTCACGAACGTGTGACCTGAAAAGGAGAAAGTCATGAGATATGTCGTCGTTGCCTGTCTGGTGGTGCTGGCTGGTTGTGCCAAGACGTCGCCCACGGTTTCCCTATCGGCGAACCCGGCCTCTGTCGAGCACGGTCAGTGCGCGACCCTGACCTGGTCGTCCACGGATGCTTCCACGGTCACGATCGACCAGGGAGTCGGGGCGGTTGATCCCAGCGGGTCCAGAGAGGTCTGTCCCATGAGTGCTACGCAGTACACGATCACGGCGTCAGGTGCGGCAGGATCAAAGACAGCATCCACGACGATCGGCGTGACTCCGCTGGCCAACGCGAACGTGATGATATTTCCCGAAGCAGCGCTTTTCGAATTCGGCAAGTCGGAGCTGAAGCCGGAGGGAAAGGAAAAGATCGACCAGTACCGTGAGCAAGCAAAGGACGATTTGATCAGCGCCGACCACGTGGTGATCACTGGCTACACCGACAACGTAGGTGGGGCAGACCACAACACGAAACTGTCGCTGCAGCGTGCGGAAGCGGTCCGCGATCATCTGATCAGCCTCGGCGCCGATCGCAAGAAGTTTCAGGTCAGCGGAGCGGGGGAGACGCATCCGATCGGCGACAACAGCACAGAAGAAGGTCGTGCGCAGAACCGCCGTGTCGAGGTTACGGTGGTCGGCGCAGAAAAATGAGGTCTGGCGACGCAGCTTCCGCGCTCGATGGCGGAATCAAAGAAATGGGGACATTCCTCATTTCTGTTCCGCCCCATTTCTCCATTCGCCCCGGGCCTGTTCGAAGAGCCCTGTTCAAAGGGCTCTGTCCCGTTCGTCACTACACCGGCTGCAGATCGCCCAGCAGCGTCGGGATGAGCTCCGACACGGTCGGATGGATCGGCACGGCGTTCTGCAGCACCGTGTAGGGCACATCGGCATTCATGATGTCGACGATGCCGTGAATCGCTTCGTCGCCGCCGACGCCGAGAATGGAAGCACCGAGAATGCGTTTCGAATCCGCATCGACGATCGCTTTCATGAAGCCCTGCGTTTCGCCTTTCTCGATGGCGCGTCCCACCTTGGTCATCGGGCGGCGCGCAACCAGCAGGCGCCCGCCGCTCGCGCGCGCCTGTGTTTCCGTCATGCCCACCCGGCCGAGCGGGGGATCGATGTAGAGCGCGTACGCGGGAATGCGCTGACTCACGCGGCGTTGTGCGCCGTCCAGCAGATTGGCGGCCACGATCTCGAAGTCGTTGTAGGCCGTGTGCGTGAATGCGCCGCGCCCGTTGCAATCGCCGAGTGCCCAGATGCCTTCGACGCTGGTCGCGAGTGAGTCGTCGACCTGAATGTAGCCGCGTCGATCCATGACGACGCCGGCCGTATCGAGGCCGAGGTCATCCGTGTTCGGGCGGCGGCCGACGGCGAGCAGGACATGCGAGCCGATGACAGCGGGATCGCCGTCCGTGCACGACACGTGCACTTCCACGCCGCTCGGGTGGCGCGCTAGCCGGATGCATTCGGCGCCGGTGCGAATGGCGATTCCCTCGGCCTGCAGTATCCCGACGATGCCCGCGGAAACGTCTTCGTCCTCGCGCGACACGATGCGTTCGCCTTTCTCCACGATCGTGACCCGAGCGCCGAAGCGGCGATACATCTGCGCAAATTCCAGGCCGACATAGCTGCCGCCGACGACGACCAGGTGCTCGGGCACGACCTCGAGTGCGACCATGGATGTGTTGGTCAGATACGGCACGCTGTCGACGCCGGGAAAATCCGGGATGGCCGCGCGTCCACCGACGTTGATGAAAATCCTGGGCGCGGTCAGGAGCTGATCGCCCACTCGCACGGTTCGCGCTGATTCGAAGCGCGCCTGTCCGCGGAAGACTGTGCATCCCTGCAGGGTCTGCAGCCAGTTCTCGATGCCTGTCCTGGAGTCGGCGGACACCGCAGCCGCGCGAGCGTGAACTCGCGGCATGTCGACCGTGACTGCGCCGTGCAGATCGATACCGAAGTCGTGTGCGCGACGCGCCAGGTGTGCAGCGTAGGCACTCGCGACCAATGTCTTGGTGGGCATGCAGCCGGTGTTGACGCATGTGCCGCCGAACAGCTTGCGCTCGATCAGCGCGACCTGCATGCCCGCCTGCGCCAATCGCCCAGCCATGGACGGACCGGCCTGACCGGCGCCGATGATGATGGCATCGAAGGATTGCATGCGTTGTCTACCGCAATGCCAGTGCGATCAGCAGCGCGCCAACGATGGCGACTGCATCTTCGATGAAGGCCGCAGGTCGATCCTTGCCGAAGGCGGCAGCGAGCCGGGCGCGGCAGGCCCGTCCACCCAGCGTGCCGATGACAGCGCCGACGATGCCGGCGATCACCCCTGCCCAGAGCGAACCGCCCGCGAAGCCGATCGCCGCACCGCAGATGCCGCCGCTCAGCAGGCGAGTGCCGAACTGCACCGGCACGGTCCGGCTCGGCGTCGACGGCAACTGGTCGGTCACGAATTCGCCCAGTGCCAACACCGTGAAGATCCATGCCGTCCAGGGATGAGCGAAGAAATGCAGCCACGAACCACCGAGGTCGAGCAGGCCGAACTGGGCGGCCCAGGCAATGGCCGCGGGCGCGGTCATGGCACGAAGGCCGGCGATGATTCCGATCGACAAGGCGAGAAGGTAGATCATCGACGTGCCTCTGACGGTGTGTGGGTGCGGCCGATCATAGCGCGACCGGGTCGAGAATCTTTGACGGGAGGGTTTGCCCTGGAAGATTTGCCGAGAGAAGCCGGCTGGCCGGCGATCTGAGAGCATAGGCGGAAAGGTGGCCGGCCCGAGGGGACGATGATCGACATTACCGTGACCGATGAAGTTTTCGGCGACGCCACAGGCCTCGCCATCCCGGCGCATGGCGAAGCGCTGCGCGCCGTCGGCGCGGATTTCCTGACACAGGCATTCCGGGCCTTCGGTTCGATCGCGCCGACCGACCGGGTCGAGCGCATCGTGCGGCTGGCCGAGTGTCCCGGCGGCAGCACCGGACAGAAATTTTTCCTCACGGTCGAGTACGCAGAACCGCGCCTGGAACTGCACACCGAACTGTTCGTGAAGTTCTCTCGCGACTTCAACAATCCCGTTCGCGACCGGGGCCGGTATGAAATGGCGGCCGAAGTTCGCTTCGCGCCGCTGTCGCGCCTGCCCGGATTTCCCATCCGCGTGCCCGCGGCGTATTTCGCCGACTACGAGCACGCGTCGGGCACCGGCCTGCTGATCACGCAGCGGATCGCGTTCGGCAGCGACGGTATCGAACCGCATCAGCCGAAGTGCCTCGATCACGATCTGGCCGATCCGCTGGCGCACTATCGCGCCATCGTTACCGCACTTGCGCGTCTCGCGGCCGCGCACAAGTCCGGAAAACTGTCGGCGGAAGTGGAGGGGCGTTTCCCTTTTGATGCGCTGGCTGCGGCCGCGTCGGATCCGATTCGTTACGACGAGCCGCGGCTGCGCGAACTGATTCGGGACTACGCGCAGTTCGCCGTGACGTATCCGCAGCTCGTGCCGTCCTCGCTCACGCCGGAATTCTTCCAGCACATGGAACGCGATGTCGGCCGGTTCCTGCAGCACGAGGCTGCGATCAAGCGGTTCCTGCAATCGAACCGGGATTTCATCGCGCTGTGTCACTGGAACGCGAACATCGACAATGCCTGGTTCTGGCGCGATGACGCAGGGACGATGCAATGCGGACTGATGGACTGGGGCCGCGTGCGTCAGATGAACGTGGCCTATGCGCTCTGGGGGTGCCTGAGCGGCGCAGCCCGGGAAATCTGGGACGATCACTTCGACGGGTTGCTGAACCTGTTCGTCACCGAACTGCGCGCACAGGGCGGTCCATCGCTCGCGGCCACCGAGCTGCGGCTGCACATGGATCTGTATATCGCGACCATGGGCCTCGCCTGGCTCATGGAGGCGCCCGCGAAAGTCCTGTCACGTCTGCCACAGGCGGCGACGGCGTCGGGTCCGCGCGATCCCGTGTTTCGCGACAATGAGGCCGCGCGCGCCCAGCTCCACATCTCCACGATGTTCCTGCATTTGTGGCAGACGCATGATTTTGCTTCGAGCCTGGATCGGCTGCTGGAGGGTGCAGCGAGTCGGAACGGAGTAACCGCAAAGAACGCATAGAACGCAAAAAAGGAGAATGGCCGCAAAAGGCGCAAAAAAATGCAGAAGGGGTTCTTCATCTGACTTTGCGCCTTTTGCGC
>CAYWHG010000066.1:1293-24171 GCA_964457865.1 uncultured Steroidobacter sp. | reverse complement strand
TGATTGCCAGTGCCAGGAATTGAAGAGCGGGTCCGCATCCGACGCATTCAGCACCGACTGATGGACGTCACTCGACGCGAGCCATCGCTGCTCGCTCCAGACACTGACGTCCCAGTCGTCGGTCATTTGGGCGTTACGGTCGCGCCGAGTCCAGGCATATTGGCGCCCGTTTCTACGTCCCTTGTCATGAAGGCAGCGAGTTCCGCCGCCGACGTCGCCCAGTTGCGATCCAACTGCTCCCTGCGAGCCGCCATCTCTTCTCTCAGGCCCGCGGACTGACTCTGTAGTCGCATGATCGACTCTCGGATGTCGGCAACAGTATTGTCCGTGTATAGCGCAGCATCGCCGAACAGTTCCATGGCTGCCTCGTTGCGAGACAACAGCAGCGGCTTACCAAGGGCCGCAGCCTCATATCCCCCGCAGACCAGGCAGTTCGGCATGGTAGTCAGGTCGATGACCGCACCAGCCGCAGCCAGATGCCCCCAGTACTCAGCCTCCGAAAGGAATCCTGTGAATACGACGTTGGCAGGTGCCGCTGCTCGCACCGCTGGATCACATTTGCGGTCATTGCCCGTGACGTAGAGACGTACCGGCAGGTTTCGCACCGATTCGAGGACCTCTGTGACGGGTTCATCCACAGCGTAGGTACAGATGAACAGCAGAGTGATTCCATCCTCCAATGACACGCTGCTCACCTCATGCACTTGGGGCACCCGGTCCGGGAGCACGAAAGCCGTTGCACCGATACCGTGAACCACGTCGGCCAGAAATCGATTGGTGACGATCGTCAGGTCGGACTTGCGCAGCACCCAATGCGTGAGCCACAGAATCAACTTGCTGCGATTGATCACCGGCTGTACCGCTTCATTGTGGGCGTCGACCACAAGTTTGTAGCGAAGGAAGAATCGCAACGAAACCGCCATTGCGGCCAGCACCAGGCTGGGATTCTGGACCAGCAGCGCTCTCGGTCGGGCTGCGGTCAACGCCTTCAGGGTTCGCACGCCCAACAGCAGATACCTTAAAAATCCCTTTTTACGAGTGGAGATCGTCAGCAGCGGAACTCCAAGCCCGTCGCACAACTCGGTCGTACGACGGTGCTCGAACCAGGTGATCGCGAGACAAGACTTCACTCCTTCACTCACACTCAAGCAGCCGCTTCCGAGCGAACAACCTGTTGGCTCGCACTTTGCCGCTGCCACATATGAACCATCAGTAGACCGAACAGGATCTTGTTGTTCTTGCGCCGACCTTCCAAGTGCTCAGCTTTCAATCTGTTTACTTCACCCGGGTCAAAGATACCCGCGTCTCTCACGTTCGTTTCTGACAGCACATCCTCCATGAGTGGTCGTAGCGGGCCGCGCAACCACCGCCCCATGGGTGCTTCGAATCCCTGTTTCTTGTGATGAATCACATCGCGCGGCAACCACTTCTCTGCAATTTTTTTGAGGGTGTACTTGAGCCCGAATCCGCGGATCTTCAGGTCTGCAGGCAGACTCATGGCCTCTTCGACGAAACGATGGTCGAGATAAGGAACCCGCAGTTCGAGCGAATGCCACATGCTCAGGCGGTCAGTCAAGGTCAGAATGTCGTCGGCGAGATAGATAGCCAGGTCAGACTTCAGCGCACGATCAACGCTCGTTCCTTGCTGGAAAGACTCGAACTTCCCACTGATCACGCGCTCAGTCGCAAGAGTGTCGATTCGTGCCGCAACATCCGGTGCGTAGAGTCGTAACCGCTCCGAACCTGGCAATGAACTCATCGAATCCTGGTATCGGCCCGCTGCTGTCTTGGACGAGGAGCGGGAAAATCGCTTGATGTGATCCACGATCTCATGCGAACCCTTGGGCTCAGGGAGCATGCGTGCCACACGGTCGACGACCCCTTCGCGAAGGAACGCAGGAATCCTTGCGTACGCATCGCCCACTTTCACACCTAGATGGCGCCGGTAGCCGGCGAAGAGTTCATCGCCGCCAAGCCCGGTAAGCGCCACCTTCACGTGCTGGGCGGCTACCTTGCTCACATAGTAGGACGGAACAACCGAATCGTCCGCGAAAGGCTCGTCGAACGCCGTCACGATATCGCCGATGATGTCTTCGACACGAGCTTCGACATCGATCTCGTGGTGATTCAGACGGTAGCGTTCGGCTATCTGACGAGCGTATGCGCGTTCGTCGATGAAGCCAGCGCCGGCATCCCGAAAGCCGACGGTGAAGGTCTCGACCGGACGGTCCATCTCCTGGGCCATCAGTGCGACCATCAATCCACTGTCCACGCCACCTGACAAGAACGCGCCCACGGGCACATCGCTGACAAGATGCGAGCGAACACCCTCGCGCAGACTGAATTCGAGCCGCTCCTGCCATTCGCGTTCGCTACGCTGCGCTGGCAGTACATCGGGAATGGACCAGTAGCGGCGAGTCTCGATCCTGCCCTCCTCACTCACGATAAGGACGGTTCCTGGCTCCACTTTTCGAACGTGCCGGTAAATCGTCCGCGGCGCCGTAATGAAGGTGTAGTTGAGCAACTCATCGAGCGCCTGGAAATCAATTTCCCTGTTGACAAGTCCGGTCGCGAGCAAGGATTTGATCTCCGAACCGAAAAGCAGTCCTTTCGGCAATTGCGCGATGAACAGTGGCTTGATACCCAGTCGATCACGCGCCAGCAACAACCGACGCGCCCGCATGTCCCAAAGTGCGAACGCGAACATTCCTTCAAGATGGACAGCAAGCCCCTCGCCGTACTCTTCGTATAAATGCACCAGCACTTCGGTGTCGGATTCCGTTGCGAAGGTATGACCACGGGTTGTGAGATCCGCGCGTAACGCCTTGTAGTTGTAGATTTCGCCGTTGAACACGACGACCACGGATCGATCCTCGTTATAGATCGGCTGCCACCCCCCGTGCAGGTCGATGATCGACAGGCGTCGCATACCTAGTCCAACCGGCCCGGAACGGAAAAAGCCTTCCCCGTCGGGGCCGCGACGCCAAATGACGTCGTTCATCCTGCGCAGAATCTCTTCTGACAATCCGTCCTGCACCAGGAAACCTGCTATTCCACACATGTCGTTCGAATTCCTTCGATGCGGCGTATCAGTTGCCTGAGGCCCGCGATATCAAGAAGTTTAAGTGGCTAGATCGAACTTTTAAGTCTCTCACAGCGAAGGAAGCCGACTGTGCCGCAGGTCGCGAAGCACGACCAGGAGCGACGTGGGAATTCACCGGACGACGAAAAAATTGACAGATCCTTATCGTCGTGACAACGATTTCTGCAGCACATCTTTACAACATAAGCAGTCTTTGTCAGCGGCACGATAGTTGTATGATAGGTCGCAGCCGCGATTCACACAGGAGGTTTGTGGCAATGAGGATTTCCCAATTGATTGCAGGGACTGTGCTCTTGATATGCACAGCAACGGCGTCGGCGACACTGGTCGAAGTACGGATGAGCGGCTTCGTTCCCATCGCTCCTACGTCAAACGGGACAGTACCGTCCCTGGACGTGGGGTCACTGATCACCACATCGTTCCTGCTCGACACGAGCAGTGCGGGCTCTGCCGATCTGATATTCGGCACCTACGGCGGGCCCGGGTTTCCAGCCGCATCGGTTTTGGGCAATTTCGATATTGGCAATGTGCTGACCCGGGACATCTTCCTGGCTATCGATGGCGTCAATGCAGGTCCCGCTCCCGGCGCAACGGGGATGACTCGCTACGACGGATTTCTCTCCTCACCGGTCAATGGCACTGACTACGACATGTACATGTCGCTCACGACCCCCGGATTCAGCTTCAGTTTCCAGGACTTCAACGCCGTTGCTGGGGGAGCAATCACAGAAGCTGCCTTGCTCGGAGCGGCAGACCCACTCGCCATGCTGCTGCACAGCTACGGTACGCCGCCGGCGTTTGCCTATTTGAGCGGAACATTCGGCCAATTCGCCTTCGCCGTGGACTCACTCACAATCCGGGACGTGCCGGAACCCGCGACGCTGGGACTGCTGGGCGCCGCCCTCGCATTGATGCTGATCTATCGGCGCCGCACTACCAAGCTCGATTGCCCGCCTACACAGCTCTGACCTGGACTGCGAGTTGCTCACGATATAGGGCGAGATACGCTTCAGCCATCGCCCTGGACGAGTATCGAGGCAACAGCAGGGTCCGGGCATTCTCTACCAAGCGCTCTCTCAACGGGCCATCGCCCCGTAACCGCGCGATGGCGGCCGATACGGATTGGGCGTTGGCAGGCTCGAACAGCAATGCGGTCTCTTCGCTCTTCAGGATCTCTGCCAGACCTCCTACTGCGCTGGCGGCCACGGGAGTTCCAGCGGCTAGAGCTTCCAGCAACGTGTATGGCAGCCCTTCGTGCAGCGAGGGCATCAACAACATGTCGGCATGCGCCGCGAATCGGATTCCATCCAATCGAAATCCGTGGAATTTCACAGCATCGGCACGTTCGAGATTGGCCGCTGCTGTAGCCAGTGATTGTCGCAGCGGACCGTCGCCAACGATGTTCAGAGTGACGTCCGCAGGCATTGCATCGGAAGCCATTGCCTCGATTGCGTACTCAACGCCTTTCACATGCTCGAGCCGCCCCAACACGACCACGTTGAATCGCGACGGGTTCAATTCCTCCGGTCTGCTCAGGCCCGAGAACTGTTGCGCATCAATACCGTTGCTGATCACGCACTGTGTAAAGCCAGCATGCTCCCGTTTGTAGAATCTCTGCAGGTCCCGCGTGACATAGACGATTGCTCCGTCAGCGCGACGCGTCAGCGTATTCTCGAGCCAACGATACGCACCGGAAACGATCCGCTCTCGCAGCTTGCCACCACCGGATTCCACTCGCCCGTGTTCGGTCTTTACCAGCGCGAATCCCGATGCTCGCCTGCTTAACCCCACCATCACCGTAGCTTTGTAGCCGTGCGCATGTACGACGTTGTAGCGGGGCAGCACATTTCGCAGTGCGCGCAGCGCTTCGACATCGAATCTCGCGCCTTGGCCAACGATCATCGTCGGAATTCCCGCCTCGCGGGCCTGCGTAGCCAGTTCGCGGTCGAACAGGAGAATCAGCTGGCCTGTAATCCCCAGCATCTGGAGCTGCGTGAGCAAACTCAGAATCTGGCGCTCGGCACCGCCGAAATACTCTCCCGGAGCCACCATGGCGAGTCTCAGCTCCTCGTCAGACACCTTGTAACCTCGCGGCCATTGCAGCCTCAGAAATGTTCGTTATTTGCGACAGCATCTGACGCTAAAGCACCGCAAAAATAGGCTGCGGATGCTGCAGACATAAGGCCAGCACTGATTCGGCCTGTCGCCGCGCAGATACTATTGCACGCCCAAAATCACCCTTCCATACTGCCGGCGCTCGAAGGGCAAACCCGTTGCGAAACGGCGACGCAAAGCCTCCGGTCACAGAAGCAAATCATCCGATTGGCAATCTTTGATAGCGGGGTTACTAGAGGGACTGGGTCATGCGTCACAGACATCGGCGGTGCTTCCTGATTGAGTATTGAAAGCTCAGCAGGATGTACGTCGCATTCTTGAGTACCCTCCCTGATTTGT
Source organism: uncultured Steroidobacter sp. (assembly GCA_964457865.1). GTDB lineage: Bacteria > Pseudomonadota > Gammaproteobacteria > Steroidobacterales > Steroidobacteraceae > Steroidobacter. The sequence continues at coordinate 18,614 of CAYWHG010000066.1, read as the reverse complement.
AACGTGCATCGGCGCCGCTACTGATGCAGCGCCGTTTCGAGTTGCACGGAATCGGGGTCGCCGGCGACCAGCAGCCGGGGGCCGTAACTTGAATCGATAGCACGTCCTTGGATGTACTCACCATGATGAAAGCCATACTCCGTATTTCCCGACGCTCAACCTTGGCAGCAAGCCTGGCTCTCGCCGTGTGCAGCAGCGCCATCGCTGCTCCCTCGGTTTCGGGCGTCTCAGGTTCCACCGCACACGGCGGTCTCATTACTATCAACGGTTCAGGCTTTGGCTCGCGCAATTCCTACAACAACAACAATGGCACGTGGGGATCGAGCAAGTTCTTGAATTTCCGTTTCAAGGATTTTGAGGATGGACAACTCAATACCCAAGGATTCTATGCACAGCGCGGTGGCGGCAACTGGTCAGCATCCTCCACCGAACTGTCGGCCCGGTCCGGTGGTCCAACCAATTCCAAGAACTACATGCGCCGCGCATACAGCACTGGCGAAAGTGGCGGACTGTCTGCTTCAGCCTCGGGCGCGGGCAACCAGCTCTATACCACCTTCAAACTGATGGTGGACTCGGGCACGCAGTCCGGGAAATTCTTCCGCTTTTACGCTGACTCGCCGCAGTCCAACGTCTACTTGTCCACCGGGTGCTCGAACTACTACGTGCGCGGCTATTCGGAATGCACGGCGGGTACCTGCAGCCCGGCGACCGAATGGGGCACTGGACCGCAGTTCCAGGCCGGAAAATGGCACCGCGTGGAAGTCTGGGCCGATGGATCCTCCAACACATTCAGCGTATCGGTGGACGGAACTACTGCATGGACGAAGCGCAATTGGCTGGCTTCCACGCTCGGCCTCAACGGCCACACGATCGACTATCCCAACATGATCGATGGCCCGGAACGTGGCTGCGCCACCACCGGTGCTTACAATTTCGACGACATCTTCATCGACTTCACCCAGGCTCGCGTCGAGATCAGCGATTCGGCAACCTGGTCTGGCGCGAAGAAGAAGGAAGTCCAGCTCCCCGTCTCCTGGAATGGCACGAGCATCCAGGCAAGACTGAATGCCGGCGCGTTTTCCGGCGGTAGCACGGCCTATGTCTATGTTGTCGATTCGAGCGGCGCGGCCAACGAGCAGGGATACCGCATTACGCTAGGTGGTACGTCGGTGCAGCCCAATCCGCCCAGCTCCGTATCGGTTCAGTAAGTCTCATTGACCCAGATTCAGAGGGGCGGACGAGCGCCAAAAGGCTCGTCCGCCCTTTCTTTACCTGCGGGACGTCAGCGGGAACGCAGCAGGGCTTCAAGCTCCACGTACTGCCCCTGCAGACGAAGTCGGTCTGCCTCATGGACATAACGGGCCGCCGGTGAACTCCTGATCGGCGCAATTCCCTGCGAGTAGGACTCCCCCGCCCGTGCCGCCGATCCACGCAAGGCATCATCCAAAGCCTTGTTCGCGTTCACGTACCCCGTATTCGCCGTTACCCAAGCACGGGGGTGAAAACGCGATCGTCCCGACAGAGCCGATACAAGGGCGTTCGGCAGCGCGTCATCGTCCGCAGCGAGTATTCCAGTCGCTTCGTTGATATGAGCCTTGTTCACTCCCCGGTTGTAACTGGGGACGACCACCGGTACGTCGCAGAACAGGCATTCGTATATGCCGCGGTTCGCCCCCTCCCGACGTGTCAACATCACTCCGACAGAAGAGTTCGAAATCACCTCTGCTACTTGTGCGCGAGGGATGCGTTCGAAGATCGTTACATTCACGAGACCAGCCCGGCGAGCAGCTTTTTCTATATCCGTGCGCGTACGCCCTTCCCACGGGTACCCGATGAGGGCAATGCGAGACTGCGCCAACCCTGCCTGCGCCAAAGCCCAGAATAGAACGGTGTGACGTTTTACAGGTGACCAACTCGCCACCATGACGAAGTCGAACTGCTTTGGTCCGACAGTCCGCGAGATGAAGTTCTCGGGATCGATCCAGTCACCCGCCCCCATAGGCATGGGAATCAGGTTCGTCTTCAGACTAGCGATATGGCGGTAGTCGACTGGATCCTGCGCCTGTACCAATACATCAAAACCAGGATGCACGAGCAAAAGGTAGGACTCGTCCTGATATCCCCAAGTGCTCGGCTCGAGAACCAATCGATACTCAGCCGCGACTCGGGCCATATCGAACAGCGCGACGAACTCCCTGATCGATTCTGTGTACTGGAGATAGAGGACGCCCTTCTCGCTGGCGCTGGGTGCTTTCAACACGACGAGGTTGCCCTGCCGCGCGACGTCGTCGTCCACACGCGGAAACTTCATGGCAGCAGCGTACCGCGTGCCATGTTGCAGATATCTGCGCGCAGCCCGATCGGCAGCAGATGACTTCAGGAACGACGTGCGCAACCGGTTCCCGTCGCCACCAGGATGGTTTGCATCCAACAGGATCTGATTAAATCGCCGTATGAGCTGCGGGTGAATCGGCCTTCCTTCCAGCAGCCGCAGCGCCTGGCAAATAGCGCGAGCCCGATCGTAGTAATCTGAACGCGCGGATGCCAATGCAGCTCTCAGCAGAGCGAACTGCTCGAAGTTCCATCGCCCCAGAAGTGTCGCACTGACAGCTTCTTTGAAAGCGTACTTTGTCAGCCCGTACTCTGCCCAAACCGAACGCATGCGCTAAGACATCCGATTTTCGCGTCGTGATCCAGAGGGGACGGCATCAGCGATATTTCCTGTACCAACGAATTGCCTGGTTTTCGCACTGGCTACCTGGTCGAGTCCGATCAGCGCGACAGCAAGGCCGGCCAGAAACCACCAGTAAACTTCGTACATATCCATACCAAAAAAGCCAAGCACGAGACGAATAATCAGAAAAATCCAACCGGCACGCGCGCAAGCAAGCATGAAATTCAGGTCGGACAAGTGCTCGACAACTGCGATATCGGAGGATTTCATTCGTTCGATTTGCTCGATCTGCGACACGAACTTTCGCTGCAATCCGCGATAGCCCCCCCACAGGCAGACGATGAAGCCGATGAACACAAGGCAACCCTGCAGCCCCATGTTGGTGGCCACTTCAAGATATAGATTGTGCGTGTCCTGATAACGGCTGTAGATCTGCGCCCTCACCAACGGGAACACGCCGACACCCACTCCCCAAGGATAGCGCGCGAAAATCGCGGTCGCATCCTCCAGGATCTCCTTGCGCTTTCCGACGGAGGTATCCTCGCCCGCCTGGGAGTTGTCCTCGAAAATACTTTCGAATCTGCCAACGTATTCGCTCGGAATAAAAGGAATCGCGACCATGGCAACTGCGATAACGACGAGCAACGCCTTCATGCGCTTCTTTGTGAGCCAGATGATCGCCGAAATCATGGCAGCTACACCCAGATATCCGGTGCGGGACCCTGTGCGCAGCACTACGTTCCCACAGAAGACCCCTTGCAACGCCAAGGCTGCTTTCCAATACCAAGGTACGAGCGGATACAGATAGTAGATGAACGGGATTACTCCCAGCTGTGTACCGGAAAACGAGTTTGGATGTACGTAGTTGGGCGTCGAACCATGGAGTCGAGGAATCTCTTGATTTTCCCAGATGAGACTGCCGTTCAACGTACCCAGCAGTCCTTCCTGTCCCATCTTGAAAAAGGCCAACAGGAATGCGCCGATGAACCAGCGCAAGTCCTTGGGATTCGTAACGAATGCAGCAATGCAGATGCCGAAGATTGCGAACTTGATGGAACGGTTCCAATAGATCTCCCAGGACTCCGCCGGAAATCTGGACAACGCAACCATGAGACCCATGCATAACAACAGCGCGACGCTCCACCCAATCACCTTGCCGGCACCGACGATTTTTCTCTTTGCAAGAATGACGATGGACGCGGGACCCAGAATGACACCCATCCAGAACTCGAATCTGATGTCCCCGAGCGCGGGAATGCGATAGCCGCCCTGCAGGTAAAGAAACAGCAGGTAGATCAGGAACAACCAGAAGAGCGGTCGCGGAGTTGTTTGGTACTGCGCAGCCTGCGGCACCTTTCGCAGCGCTATGGTTCCCTGAACTGGAGAGTCACTCGCCACGATCGCTCAATGATCCTGCATGGACAGAGGGGTGTCCGGCACGCTGCAAGCAGCGTGCGCGCTTCAGGCCGTCAGCGGCCTTCACGAAGTCCCACATGTCTGCTCCGACGCCGAAGCGGCGTATCGCCATCCGGTCATTGAGCAATCGGGTATCAAAGAATGCGACGAACGCCGTCTGGTATCCGGCTTCACGAGCGGCGGCTCGCACAGTTTCATCCTGCGAATCTTCCCCGCCAAAAGGATATGCAAATGCGCCAACAGCCGTCTGCAGATGTGCCTCGATTGTTTCCTTCGATCCAACCAACTCCGACTCCAGCTGCTCGGCGGAAAGGTGCGTCAGCAGTTCATGCCGGACGCCATGCGAACCCACATCGATGGAGTGTTGCTGCATGTCTCTCAGCTGCACCCAGCTCAGCGGCTCGTAGCCCGCTGGAGGTCGTTGCGGCACCGCACTTCCCGATTCGAGAGAGAGAGCATCGATGATACTCACCCGCTCCGTATGACCACTCGCATAGCAAGCATCCGCGATATCGCTCCAAGCCTGCCATCGCCCACTCTCAGTTGTGAGATCGAGCGAAAGCGTTCTGCTGCCGATACGCAGAGCGGTCTTATCTTGGCGCATCGCTGCAAGAAGATAGCGGATCTGGTCTTGCCAGTACCAGAACCGGCCGTCGATGAAGTCGGTCGTAACAAAGACTGTAGCGGGCATGCCATAGCGCTTGAGCAGCGGCATCGCCACATCGAAGGTGTCGCGATATCCATCGTCGATTGTTATGGCGACGGTGCCGTGACGCCATACCTGCCGTTCTCGCAACCCTCGATCGAGATCCGACACGGAAATGACATTGCAGTGCCGCGCGAGGTGCGCCAGCTGGCGTTCGAACGTTCGTGCATCTACGTATCCGAGTTGCGGCTCCGCACAGAATCGGTGATACATCAGTACGATCGGCTCGGAGCCGTAGACGGCATTCAGCAGATGCCTGCCGCCCAGCCCGCGCGCAGCCTGCCAGACTTGCGGTAAGGGCAGCATCAACTCAATCCGGCCGCCGGGGACGTCGTAGCGGCAGCTTCAGCAGCTCAAACCAAGCGGAGAGAAATGTAGGATCGTGCCGTAAAGCGGTCAGATAGTCGGCACGCGCACTGCGGCGATCACCAGCCAGAAGCCAATGACATATGCCTCGTCCCACGTAGGAGTCGGCATAGGCTCGCCTGACAACGCGTCGATCCACCAAGTCCGGATGCTGCTTCAGGAAGTTTTGCATGATTCTGAAGCAATGCTCATAACGCCCCTTCCAGTTCCGCGACATCTGGCCGGGCCAGACGCGATACAGATACAGCGGTTCGCGCATGAAATGAAAGCGCCAGCGTACTGCGGCGCGAAGCCACAAATCCCAGTCGATACCCATAGCGAGCGTTTCGTCGAACATCCCGATCTCGTCGATCACTTCGCGACGCACAACACTCGTGCCAAAGGGTACGAAGTTCTTCACGAACAGCTCATTCAGCACCGATCCGCTCGGACCGTCACCCGTGATCTCACCCGTGCGATTGCCGTCGGGATCGATAGTCGCCACTTGGCTATACACCACGCCGATTCGATCGTCAGCATCGAAGATGCGCAGCTGTTTGCTGAGCTTGTCCACTACCCATACGTCGTCGGCATCACAGAACGCAATGAATCGGCCACGCGCCGCCTTCACACCAGCATTCTTGGCCCGCGGCTGCCCCGCATTCGCCTGGCGGATGTATCGGACCCGGCTCTCCTGTTCAAATGCACACATCACATCCGGCGTGCCATCTGTTGAGCCGTCGTCTACCACAATGACTTCCAGATCGCTGAACGTCTGATCCAGCACCGACCGTACCGCAACCTCAATGTACTGGCCCATGTTGTAAGCGGCGACGACCACACTTACGACAGGAATGGCAGATCGATCGCTCATGTGCGTGGCACCTTGCATATCGAGAATCGATACTTACCGGACTTCTCCTGAGGCAACCCGGACAGCACACGGATCTCCAGCCGGATCGGATGGAAAACTTCATCGAGCTCACGCCGCAGCTGCGCAAGCGACTCTTCACCCCAGGCGGAACCAACGACGACGTTTGCAACGATATGCTCGCGTGTCTCCTGCACGAGCTGCATCTGATCGAGGCCTGAAATTTTGGTCAATGTTCGCTCCACCAGAGACACACCGGCCACCAGGGTGCCATCCACTTTGATCAGAAAATCTGCGACCCTGCCTACTACCCTACTGAAAGTCGGCGCACCGCGACCGCATCGGCAGGGCTGCCGAGCCCAGGCAGCGACATCTTCAACTCTGTAGCGAATCAGGGGCATACCACGATTCATCAAGTCTGTGACGACAACTTCGCCCTCTTCACCCGGACCTGCCGGCGCTCCATCCGGCCGGAGCAGTTCGACGATGATGTGCTCGCTGTTCACATGCAGCCCGTCGTGATCCGGACACTCCGCCGCGATGAGTCCCACTTCCTCGCACCCGTAGCGGTTCGTCACCTTGCATTTCAAGACATCCTCGATCACCGCCCGTTCGTTCTCGAGGAGCATCATGGACGTGGTGATGATTCCCTGCGGTCGCACGTCGTCAACCTGAAGTTTGCGAAGGAATGTGGCAAGGATATAGATCGAATGCGAGTGCCCGAAAATCACCTTCGGTCGCTCGGTACGCCACATCCTCACGAACTCACCAACCGACTGTTCGTTCAGGGCCATCGTATCCAGGTACACCAACCGGCTGAGTAAGCTGTTGCGTAATCGATCACGCAACGATTCGTCCTTCGGTGGATTTCCCCAGATCGCCGCGGTCTTGGTACCCATATCCCGCCCTGCCCAACGATCGCTACGCATCGCGGCCGCGTTGCGATACTCCTGGCAGACCTTGTCGAAATAGACGACGAGGGCTTTGCCTGTCGATCCACCAGTCTTCGCTTCCGTCAATGAAACCAGTGGATAGTCGCGCGAAACCATCTGCTGCCAGTGCTGCCTTACATCCGCCTTGCTGACCGTGGGCAACTGCCTCAACAGGTCGAGACTGTCCACTACCCCGACCTGGCCGTACCGTTCACCATAGAACTGCGTGGTTGCAGCCGCATGCGCCACGATCTGCGGCAACCGCTGCAACTGCAATTCCAGCAACTTATCCCCGGACCAGAACTGAGATTGCTCGAGCCGGCGCAACTCGGCCAACCGATCAGCACCCTCCTTGATCTCCCAGAGAGGATAGGAAATGTGCTTGGATATCCACTGCATCATGCGACCAACCTTGCTTGACTCAAGCCAGCGACCGCGTTTTCACCATCGACCAGAGCTTCGCGCGCTCTGCCGGTGTGACCAAGCGCGTTACAAAGAGCAGCACAAAAAACACGGCAACCAACGCAACTTTCGTCACGACGACAATTGACAACGTGTCGAGCCTCTCCACCAGCACCGAACATAATACGCAGGCAGTCGCCAACACAGACAGCAGGATCAGGCGTCGGTATTCGTAGCTGATGGGGTAGAGCCGATTTGCGAAGAAGAGTACCAGCCACGAATTGCACATATATGCCGCCATCGACGCCGCCAGCGCCCCCCACAAACCCCAGTATCGAATGAGCGCGAAATTGAGTGTGAAATGCGTTACGGCTGCCGCGAAGTTGCTGTACATCATGTACTTCGTCTGCTTCGCATAGAGAACGCCGAACTGAAAGTGGTACTTCATACCGAGGATGATCATCCCCGCTGTGACCAGCGGGATGAGGTCTGCCGCACGGTAGTAATCCGCCGTGGTCAGAATGATCATGATCTGCGGAGCAAACACCGCAAGACCGACACTTGCGATGATCAGCACGAACATGTGGTAGTAAAAAACGTCGCTGAAGACAAGCGCTGCATCCGGTCGCTTGGCAATCTCGAAACGCCTAGGCAAGTACGTAAGCAGAAACGGCGATGTGATCAGCACGTGGATCACGGTGCCGAGCTTCTGCGCGATTCCGTAAATACCCGCGTCGGCCGTCGACAGGAAGTAGTTGATGAAATAGCGGTCCGAGTAACCGATAGCAGTGCTCGCCAGTTCCGTTGGAATGAGAGGCAGCGAGAAGCGGTACATCTGTACTGCCAAGGCGCGGTCGATGGCAATGCCAACACGAACCATCACCGCAATGAGCAGCGGTACAGCAATGATTGCCTTTGCGATAAGGCTGGCCAGAAAAATACCGAATACGCCCTCCTGCGCGAACACAACAAAGTAGATGTTGAGGCTTACGCTCAAGATCAGATTGGCGAGCGAAATTCCCACATACAACGCCGATCGTTGAAGTATGCGCAAGTACGCTTGTGCGGTGTCGATGAGCAGCCCGAGCAGCAGAGTGATGAGCGCTACGTTGAAGAATTTGGCGAATGATTCACTACCGAATAGCGAGTTCGCCATGAACGACGAGAACGGCATGATGAGAGCGACGGTAGCCGCTGCTGTTGCCGCCGCCAGGATGAGGGTAGTACTCACGACACGGCGGCGACCGCTTTCGTCGGAGAAATCAAAGTAGAACCGGCTCATCGCCCCGGCAATTCCGAGCCCCGCGACCAGACCGATCATCGAGATGGTCGTATCGACGATCTCCAGCACGCCATAGTCGAACGGCGTCAGGTGCCTCGTGTAGATGGGCAGCATCACGAAGGCAACGATGCGCGACAGCATGTTGCCAATGCCGTAGATCACCGAATGCTTGGCGAGGAAGCTCAGTTCGCTGAAGCGCCCACCCTTGCTTGCGCCCTCGCTCATGCGGCCGCCTGACGCAGACGCTCGTAAAGGGCCATGTGTGCACCGAGCATGGCACTCGGGTGAAACAGCCTGAGAGCCCGTTCGCGAGAGCGCTGACCCATTTGCGTCAACAAGGCCGGATCGGAAAGCAGCCTCTGTACTGCTGCAGCGATGCCGTTTGCATCGCCAATCTGGACGACGAAACCGTTGTCTTCATGGTGCACAAGTTCTGCGTTTCCGCCGGCGTCCGTGCACACGACAGGCTTGCCGGCGAACATGTACTCGATGATCGCGTTGGATAGTCCTTCGGTCTCCGAACACAGCAGGCAGACTGTGCTCTGCGCCAGCAACGGCATCGGGTCTTCGATCTTTCCCGCGAAGTGCACCCGACCGGCCACTCCGAGCGATGTCGCAAGCTCTTCCAGTTCTTCGCGATGCGACCGCCCTGCGTCGCTCGGCCGATCCTCTCCAGCGACGACCAGATGAGCGGGTTCGGCCGCGGAAGGCTGTAGAGACAGCGCCCGAATCGCATCATCGATGCGTTTCAGCGGACGTAGATTGGCAACGATCGTCAGTAGCGGAGCCTGGGGTGGAATGGAGAACTGCATGCGAGCGTCGCCCGGATTCGTGCTCTCCTCGCGCCTCATCCCGTTATAGATGACGTGCACCTTCTCCGACTCAAAACCCTCGCTGGCCTTCACGACCTGTTTGACCGCCTCGGCATTGGCAATGACCGCGTCGATGAAGCGCGCATTGAAGCGCAGCAGTCGCAGCTTGGCCGGCGTGTACCAGAAGCCAAGATCGCGTCGAGAAACGATGACGCGGATCCCGGCGAGCTTGAGCAGCGCCGGAAAAACGACGGCACTGTCGTTGAAGAAGATATGGGCAACGTCGAAGCGCTCTGCGCGCGCCCACCGCACCAGGCTGAAGATCTTCGCGATGGCACGGGGCGACTTCAGCCTGGTCACGTTCAATACACGAATCTGCGCAGCGGGCACCCGGCTTTCCAGCCATGGCGACGGGCGCAACAGCACGATCGTGGGATCGACCAATGAGCGATCCAGCTGATTGAACAGCAACCAGAACTGCCCCTCCGTACCCGCCTGGGGATCAGGGAAGGCGTCGAGAATGAACAACAGCCGGATTTTCCTGGACGTGCTCATCCCACACGCGGCTGCCATAGCACCTGCTTCTGGCCGCGCAGGAAGCGCGTGAACGCGACGGCAGAGGCCCAGTTGAGCAAGGCGAAGTAGAAACAGTAGCGGCCGAGTGATGACTGGCCGATGACGCGCGGGCCGATGAGGGCCGCGGCAACGAAGATCGCGAAGACGATCTGGCCGGCGATGGCTGCCACGTACACAGGACCTGCATCGATCAGGGCCCAATTGATTGCCATCGCTGCCCCGAGTGGCAGGAAGCTCAGATAGCGGAATACCTTGTGCGACCACAGCTGCCAGGCAAACAGGCCGTAGCGAAATGGGTTCAGCAGGCCGCGCTTGTCCCACAGTGCCCAGAGCGCGCGTAGTGCGACGCGTACCCGCATGCGGTATTCCGACCCCTCGGTCGTGAGCGTGTCCTCCGTGAGATTCGCGTCCGGCTCGAACACGACGCGATAGCCCTGCTCAACCACGGTCAGCGGCAGCACGAAGTCCGGCAGCTGATCCGCACGCATGGGGCGATACAGGGTTCGACGCACCGCATCCACGCCGCCGTCGACCCCGATGACGCTGCCGACCCTGGTCTCAGCCGCGCGCAACGCGTTCTCGTAGCGCATGAAGGCGCTGCAGCCGTCGCCGACCAGGGAACCATCCGGATTCACATAGACCATTTTTCCCGTGACGTAGCCCACCTTCGGATCGGCGAAGTTGCGCACGAGTTGCCGGATCGTATCGGGGCGGTAGATCGAGTTGGCGTCGGCAAACACGACGATGTCGCCGCGTGCTTCCGGCATCGCCAGGTTCAGGCCGGAAGTCTTGCCCTGCCGGGGTACCTGCCGCAGCAGACGTACCCCAGGGCTCTCTGCGGCGATACGGGCAACGATCTCATCGGTGCCATCCACGGACTCGTCCGACACCACGATGACGTCCAGCAACCCGGCAGGATAGTCCTGCTGCAGTTTGTTGCGGACGGTGGCTTCGATGTGCGCCGCCTCGTTGAAGGCAGCGGTGATGACAGTGACCCGTGGGAGATAGTCATCCGACGCGGCGACGCGGCGCTGCAGGACACCACCCAGCAGTTTCACGGCGATGGGATAGAGGACGTAGGGATAGACGCCCAGCAGCAACAGAATCCAGAAGATCCACTCGAGCATAGACTGGGTATTCTGCGGTCACCGGGCCAGCAGGCCCGTGTCGGCCAGCACGTTTCGCACGGTCGTGAAACGGAATTCGCCGATCAGATCGCGCAATCGCTGATGGGTCTTGCGCAGATTGGTGTAATGACGGAAACGCGACAGCCAGCCTGCATCGATCCGCGGCTGGTCCGGATCGACCTCCCACGGGTGCAGATAGAAGATGAAGGCCTGCCCGAGATCGCGGTTGATCTGCCTGAGCCCCATGCGGGTCACCCAGTAGGGCAACAGGCGGAAGTAGCCACCGCCGGCTACGGGCACGCTGACGCCCAGGAACGTGGCGGTCGACGGCGGAAACTCCACCAGCGAATGACCGTTCGGGGTCTTGAGCAGCCCGGGGCGCTTGGGCGCGTCAGGAATGCCATACAGATCGTGACGGATCGGAAACACGCTGGAGTCGTATTCGAATCCCGCGGAATGAATCACGTCGAGCGCCCACAGCGACTGCCTGGTGATCGACCAGCTGGCGGCACGGTAGCCTGCGACCTTCGCGCCGGTGGCGTCCTCCAGCATCGCCTTGGAGTCGCGGGTTTCCTGCGTGAACTCTTCGGGAGTCTGTTCGTACACCAGCCGATGGCTCATGCCGTGACAGCCGACTTCATGACCGGCGTCATGAATCTGCCGGATCAGTTGTGGGCTGCGATGGGCCACCCAGCCAAGAATGAAGAACGTCGCCTTGACGCCGGTTTCGGCGAACAGGTCGAGCAGCTTGTGGGTATTGGCTTCGGCGCGATACTCCATCGTCGACCAGTCATTGCGACTGATGGCTTTGGAAAGCGCCGCGACATGGAAGTAGTCCTCCACGTCGACGGTCATCGCATTGCGTAACGGGCTTGGCGTCATGAACGGTCCAGCGGCGACCAGATGAGGAACAACGACGCCTGATTCTCGGTGTACTCGGTTGCCGCGTCCGAGCTGTCGCGGTCGAAGCGGTCGTATTGCAGGCGCAGCGCGAGTGTGCGGCCCAGCGTCCAGTTCAGGTACGCGCCGCCGCGCAGTTCATCGTCATCGAAGTTCGTTTCCTCGAATTCCTCCTGCTCGAACTGCGCGAACAGGCGCAGTTCCATGACGCGCGACAGCTGGCGGCTGAAGTACGCGCCATAGGTAGTCAGCGTACGATCGAGCGCGGTCAGCGTTTCGTAGCTCTCCTTGCCGTAGGACACGCTCAATCCGAACGCCGTCCGGTTGCGATTGAAATCATAGCCAATCGAGGCGAAACGGTTCTCGAACGGATCGCTGGTCCCCACGATGCTCGCGCTGTCGAGACTGACGCCACCGGCATTCTGACCATCGCGGAACAGGTCGCCCGAATCCGAGAACTGCTGGCCGAGACTGAAATTGAGCGTCGACGCAGGCGAGAGTTGACGCGACAGCGTCACACGCCCGAGCAATCCGTCGGACGTTTCGCCGTCAATGTCGAGGCTGGTATAGCCGGCGTCGATGGCAAGGCCGGTCCGTGCCCCCTGCACTTCGTAGCGCAGATAGCCCAGGTAGCGGTCGTAGTCAGTATTCAGCGTCTGATCATCGAACTCAAAACGGGTGCCTTCGACATTGAGCGAGAGCACCGCCGTTCCGGAGAGTCTGCGTGCGAGCGACAACGTGCCGCCGTACTGCTGACCATCGGTATCCGCCACTTCGTACTGGGTGTCCGAGTACCGGCCGGACAGGCGAAACGTCGTCGCACTTCCAAAGTTCAGGATGAGGTCCGGGCCGGTCGTGAAGTAGTTGATGTTTTCGCGATTGTCAGGCGTGCTGGCAGCGAAAGGATCGGAGGTGATCTGTCCGAAGTTCTCCTGAAAGAACCAGAGAAATCGCTCCGGCACGATACCCAGCGTCAATGTCGCATCGACGCCGCCCACGACGTCATTGTCGAACTCGTCATCGAAGTAATGTTCGTATCCGGCGTTCAAATCGATATTGGTATCGATGCGACGGCTTTGCTGCTGATAACCAAGCTCCACCCCCGCCCGACCGATCGTGCCGCCTTCTTCGTCGCTCGGCACACGAGCTACGTTATCCGACCAGCTGGCGCCGCCCGTCACGGCGAAACTGAGTTCGCCGTTCCGCCCCGACGGTGCAGCGGCCGGCGCGGTCTGTGCAGCTGCCCCGGCGCATGCGAGCGCCATGGTCAACGCAATTGCAGCGCGCAAGCGCAGATTGCGAAGTTCGCACGACATCGTGTTCTCCATGATTTGATCTGTTGGCGGCCAGCCGGGCAGCGTCACGCGCTCGGTGCGGTGTTCGCGTCGCCGTAGCCGTAATAGTAGCCGGGCGTTGCGGTGTTGCTCTGATTGAGGACGAGTCCAATCGATTTGTTGTCACCGAGGAAAGCAATGGCGTCCATGACCGCCTGCTGGGGAGTGAATCCCGCCCGGATGACAAGAACAATCTGTCCAACCCAATGAGCAAGCGCTCTCGACTCGCTGGTCAGCAACAGGGGCGGTGAGTCGATCAATACGATCCGACTCGGATTGCTGGCAGCGAGATGATTCACCGTCTCTTCCATACGATGACTGGCAAGCAGTTCGGTCGCGGTATCCGAACGCACGCCAGCCGGGAGAATGCTCAGGTTGGGCACATCCGTCGGAATGATGACGGACTCTACGCTGGTCCTGGGATCGCGCAGTACGTCCAGAAGTCCAGGTTCGGCATCGACGCCAAAGGTCCGGCTGATGTGGGGCTTTGGAACATCCGCATCGACGAGCAGGACCGACATGTCTTTTTCCAGCGCCATGCTGAGTGCCAGATTGATCGACGTGAACGTCTTGCCTTCGCCAGGCATCGCGCTTGCCATCATGATCAGCTGGCCCTTACCCAGCTTATGCCCGCCCCGGCCAGTTGCGGCGCCGATCAGCGGCCGCTTGATATGTCGATATTGATCGGCCAGCGCGCGCTCCTGATTCTCCGGCGGCATGAGGCCTGCCATTCGCAACGCACGTCGATCGACGAGCAGCATCTTGTCGGTGCGATGCTGCGGCTCCGACAAGCCGACGGGGCGCTGGACATTGGTGGCGACCATCTCACCGACCACACCCGGCGCCAGCCGTGACACGGTCGATTCAGCCCGTGGCGGCGGCTTGCTGGGCGAATCCGCGACAGGCGCAGGCGCGTCCGCGCTCGCACGAGCGGCGGCTTGCATTTTCTTGATGGCGAGTTCGACGAGACTCATGCGATTCCTCAGCCCCTCAGCCCATGACACGCTGCATGAGTCGGGCCGCGACGCCATGAAACAACACCACACCCAGGAACACGACGACGAGCGCTGCCCCTGCTCCGCCGAACGCGAGCTTGCGCAGACGACTTTCCGCCCGCTTCTTGTCTACGAACGTCATGCTCACGGCGCCCAGCACCGGCAGTCCCGTGATATCCGCCAGCGAACGGACGTTGTTGAATACCGGCCGCAGCTGATGGAGCAAATAGGCAAGACCGCCGCCCAGGCCGAGGCCCACAACCAGCACAACGGCGAGCAGTTTGATGCGGTTGGGAGCTACTGGAGAAAACGCGGCGGACGGCGGATCGACGACTTCGAACTTGACGACGCCAGTTTCATCCGCACGTTCGGACAGACGCGCTTTCTGCAGGCGGTCGACGAGTTCGCGATATCCCTCTCGGGTGACTTCATAGTCGCGGTTGAGACGCGCGAACTCGGCCTCGACCTGCGGCACGGTATCGACCATTCCCCGCAGCTGACCCACTTTACGATTGTGTTCGCCGAGTTCGCCGCGCAACGCAGCGATCTCGACTTCCACCTGGTTGAGCGCGAGCTGGATGCTCTGATACACCGGATTCGATGCTGCGCCGGCGGTCGCCATTGCCGACGGATCACCCCGCCGCATGGCCTCGACCTCGGCATTGCGACGCTCCTTGAGCTGCTCGAGCGTCTCGCGGGTCGCAAGCACATCAGGATGCCTGTCGGTGAATCGCAGCAGCAGGTCGTCCAGCCGGGCCTGGGTTTCCTGGATCCGGGTCGACGTGTCATTGCCGCCGCCAGCGCCCCTGGAGCTGGCGGAAGATGACGCCCCCCCCTCAAGGAACGGCACTTCACCGCGCAATTGCCGCTGCAATTCCTCACGACGGCTCAGCGCCACGCCCAGCGACGACTCGGCCTTCTTCGCCGCGTCGATCTCGTTCTGCAGCCGCGAAAAGTAGTCCCCGGTCTGATCGCCGGGCATCAGGCCGACGTTCTTCTTCTTGAAGTCCGCGAGGCGATTCTCGGCTTCGGACAGGCGCGCTTCGTATTCTTCGATCTGCTTCATCAGGAAGCGCTGCGCCGTCTCGGAGCCTTCGCGGTTTCCGCCGAGCGTGTCTTCGACGAAACTGTTCAGGAGCTTCTCGACGACCTGAATGCTCTTGTCCCGGTTCTGGTCCTGATAGGAGATGACATACAGGCCGCCGCTGCTGTCGCGGCTGTTGGCGGCTCCGCCTTGAATAGTGATACGGCTGCGCAGCTGGTCGATCAGCGTTGCGCGTTGCTCCGGCGTCGACGCGCGCAGGTCGAGATCAGTCTCCCGGGCGACTCTTTCCAGCTGCGGCCGGCCGAGCATCGCCTGCCGCACGAGTCGCAGCTGCGAATCCACGTCGGTTTCGACGGTCAGCTTGTCGAGCAGGGGTCGCAGCACGGTTCGGGTGTCGACATAGACCTTGGCGCTCGCCTCGTACATGTCCGGCATGGCGAACACGAATACCCAGCCACCCAGGCACACCAGCCAGGCCGCCGCCATGGCCAGCCAGCGGAAGCGCCACGCGCCCCGCAACTCATCTATGACTTGATCGACGACCTGACTCATGAGGCGCGTTCAGAATGCGGTCTGGGGGACGACAAGAACATCGCCGGGTTTCAGCAGGACGTTGGTCGCGAGGTCGCCCTTGTTGACGACATTGTCCAGCTTGACCTTGATCTCGCGCGGCTTGCCGTTTTCAGTACGAACGATCTTGGCGCGATTGCCCGAAGCAAAGGGACCGAGCCCACCGGCCGCCAGGATGGCGTCGAGAACCGTCATGCCCTCGCGGTACGCCAGCGCCTGCGGATTGGTCACCTGCCCAATGATCTTCACTTGACTGAAGGTGCTGACCGGCTGCGTGACGATGACATTGACCTGCGGCGAACGGACGTACTCGCCAAGGATCTTTTCGATGTCGCGCGCCAGCTGGGACGGTGTCTTGCCGATTGCGGTCATGTCTTCGACCAGCGGCGTGGATATCTTGCCGTCCGGCCGGACCGGAATGGTGGTCGTGAGTTCGGGGTTGCGCCAGACAAAGACCTGCAAGGTATCGCCGGGGCCAATGATGTAGTGCGTCGATGCGTCGTCGCTCGCGACGATGGGCGGAGTTTCGGTCACTGGAGGTGCCGGGGCTTCGGCCGCGACCGATGCCATGCACGCCAGAAGGCTCGCGAACAGGAACGTGATGCGATTCATCAGAGGATTGCCGACGTGCGGATTATGTGCGGTGGGTGGCCGGGCCGCAGGTGCGCCAAGGAGGCCGAAAGCCTATCAGATACTGTCGAATACTGGTTGCCAAGCATGTGAATCGGTTCGCATTAACCATCGGATTCGACGAGCGCCTATCCGCCGGGCGAGGCTTCCAGGATTTTGCGGGCGTCCGCTGCCTCGGGGAAATTGGACGAACGATTGAGGAGATCGTTCAGCCGCTGGCGTCCTTCGGATTGCGACCCGGATCGGATCAGCGCCACCGCATAGTGATAGTCGATTGAGGGGTCGTCGCCGGCCGCGGCGGCATCCTTGAGCAACGGCAACGCCTGGTCCGCCTTGCCGGCCTGGACGAGAATCCAGCCGTAAGTGTCGGCGACGGCGGGAACGCCCGGTGCCGCCTCGTACGCACGCTTGCCAACTTGCTCCGCGCGCTCATCGCTCGACTCGTGATAGAGCCACGCAAGGTTGTTGAGGACGATCGCGTTGGCGCCGCCATTGCGATCGATCGCCTCGTACTGGGCGATCGCCCGCCTCCGCTCGCCCGCCTGCTGCCACCCTTCGGCGAGCACCAGTCGCGCCGTGTTGTCTGCAGGATGTGCCGCTACCCAGCTCTCGAGCGGCTGTAGCGGATTGGGCAGACGCCCCAGCTGCCGTGCCTTGTATGTCTTGATCGCGAGCGCGCTGGCGGGCTTTACGCCATTCGCCAG
>CAYWHG010000066.1:0-1193 GCA_964457865.1 uncultured Steroidobacter sp. | reverse complement strand
AGCGAGATCTGCGCGCGGGCCGTATTGAGCCAATATTCGGGGATGGCTGCATCCAGCGCAGTGGCTGCCTGAAAACGCGACAGCGCTTCGTCGTAGCGCCCGGCATCCAGATACAGCAGGCCCAGGGCATTCAGCACTTCGGGTCGGTCCTTGCCCAGAGCAGCGAGTTCATCCAGCACGGGTTGCGCCGCTTTTGCGTTGCCCTGTTTCAGATAGAGGCTTGCAAGACGCAGCCGCGCGTCCACGGACGTCGCATCGCTCTTGCGCAGGTCTTCGAGCACCCTGGTCGCGGTGGCAGCGTCTGCCTGCCGCAGGGCAATTTCTGCAAGCGCCAGATGCGCCGGCGCGTTTTTCGGATCGAGATCGATGGCCTTCTCCAGCCACGTCTGGGCAGCAGCGACCTGGCCCGCGGCACTTTCGATGCGCGCTCGCACCAGCAGCAATGAGGCATCGCGGGGCGCCGCATCGATTGCCCGTTGCGAACTCGAACGCGCGCGATCGAACTCACCCTGTCGGGCGAAGAACGTCGCCGCGAGATTCAACACCTGCGGATCGCTCGGACGCGCGGCCACGAGACGATCGACCTCGCCGCGCGCATGCTGCATATCCTTGGCTGCCGCCAGCGCCGCAATCAGCACACCAATCTCACGCACATCGGCCTGCGAGCGATCGATCGCCGACATCAGGGCCAGCGCCTTGTCCGCCTGATCCGCACGCAGATACGCCACCGCCAGATCGAGCTTGAGATTCGCGTTGCCGGGCTGTGCGGCAACGGCGCGCTCCAGGTACGCCACGCCGCGAGCTTCCTGGCCCCGCTGCAGATGCGCCAATCCCATGAGTGCATCGAGCTGAGCGTCTTCGGCGCCCGCCTCCTGAGCCGGCAACAACACCTGCATCGCCTCGTCCGGACGGCCGAGCCGCAACTGCGCCTGAGCCAGCAGCTTGCGTGCTTCCACGTTCTCGGGCGCACGTTGCAGCGCCTGGGAAAGCTGCTGTTCCGCCTGACGCAAATTACCCTGCGCAAGGAATGCAGCACCCAGCAGGAAGCGGTTGGGTGCGTAGTTCGGCGCAGTCGCGAGCGCACGCTGCAATTCAGCGATGGCGGTCGTGTAGTCCTGCGTGGCGAGCGCAATGCGCGCGGCCAGCGTGCGGGTAATCACTGCATCCGGAGCGAGCTTCACGAGTTCGCCATG
>CAYWHG010000065.1:11483-24219 GCA_964457865.1 uncultured Steroidobacter sp. | reverse complement strand
GCGCATCCGCGCGGTGCAGCTGTCTGCCTTCCCCGACCGCATTGCTTGACCTGTCAACTCCGACTGCCGCCTGAGGCAATTCCCCGGAGAACATGGATGACATACTGAAGCCGCAAAGAAAAACAGGCCGGCAACAGGGGGATGGATCCGATGAGTGCTTCATGCAATGCGCTGCGAGGCGCCGTTCACCGCCGGGCTGTCCTCGGCTTCGTGCTGGCAAACGCGGCGCTGCCGCTGGCATCCGCGCAGGATGCGGCGACGGAAAAACCCAGGCTCGAAGAAGTCATCGTCACCGCGCAGCGGCGTGCGGAAAACCTGCAGCAGGTGCCGATCTCGGTTTCCGCCGTCAGCGCCGAAACGCTGCGGGACAGCGGAATTTCCAGCACCAATGCGATCACGCAGCTGGTGCCCTCGGTGCAGTTCACGCGCTCCGGTCCCAGCGGACTGTTCTTCGTGCGCGGCGTCGGCACGACCAATGCGGCGGCAGGCGAGGAAGGCTCGAATGCCTTCTACGTCGACGATGTGTATCTGCCGGATCTCGGGCAGACCATCAGCAACTTCAACAACGTCGAAAGGATCGAAGTGCTGAAGGGTCCGCAGGGCACGCTCTTCGGTCGCAACGCCTTCGGCGGTCTGGTGCATGTGATCACGCGCGACCCGGGCGACAGTGCGGCACTCAAGGCGAATGTCAGCTACGGCAACTACGAGACCCTGACGGGCCAGTTCTATGCGGGAGGGCCCGTCACCGACACGCTCGGCCTCGATATCGCAGTCACGGGTCGCGATCAGGGCGAAGGCTGGGGCCGCAACCTGACGCGCGGCGGGGAAACCAAGAAGGAAGACTATCTCGGCGTGCGCGCCAAGGCGGTCTACAAACCGAACGATGCGCTCAAGTTCACGCTCTCGGGCGATACCTACGACGTCAAGGACAACACGGCGCTGGCCTGGCGCATCGCCGACGGCTTTCTGAGCACGGGCGGATTCGCTTCGCCGGGCGGACAGAACACCACCGCGAACGATCCGGCGCTCACGCACCTGGAGATCTCGGGCGCGAGTCTCAAGATCGAAGCGGATCTGGGATTCGGCTCGCTCACCAGCATCACGGCCACGCGCAAGAACGACAACCACAGCTACTTCGATTCGGACGGTGGGCCGGGCCCGCTGCTGCGCATCGACTATGAGTCCGGTTCGCAGTCGTTCCAGCAGGAGCTGCGGCTGGCTTCCAATGGCACAGAGCCGCTGAGCTGGCAGATCGGCGCGTTCTATCTGCGCGCCAAGGCCGACAACGATTCCGGTTTCCGCGGCGTCGCCTTCGGCGGTGTGGACAACGGTCAGGACATCAATGCCGAATTGAAAACCGATTCCTACGCCGTGTTCGGCGAGGCCTCGTACTCGATCACACCGAGCACCCATGTCACCGGCGGCGTGCGCTACACGGAAGACAGTCGCAAGTTCGACGGCACGGTGGCGACGGTGGTCGCGGGCGTGCCGGGAACGCCCGTCTCATATCCGCGCCCCATCGATCCCTGGACCGACGAGCTCAAGTACGACGAACTCACGTACCGGCTCGCGCTGCGACAGGATCTCACCGACTTCATCAATGTCTACGCCTCGTACAACCGCGGCTTCAAGGCGGGCTCGTACAGCCTGCAGTCGCCCGGTTCGCCGCCGGTGGAGCCGATGTTCATCGACGCGTACGAAGTCGGCCTCAAGTCCGAGCTGTTCGATCAGCGGCTGCGACTCAACGCCGCGGTCTTCCACTACAACATCTCCGACTACCAGGTCCGTTCGGCGGCCACGGCGACCGCCGGTTCATCGGTGCTGCTGAATGCCGCCGACGTCGAAGTCGATGGACTGGATGTCGAGTTCGAGATCGCACCGATCGATCAGCTGAGCCTCTACGGCGGCTTCACGATCCTCGATTCGCGCTACACGAAGTTCGCGCCGCCGCAGCCGGCGCCCTTCATCTATCCGCGCCCTGCGGTGTGCGATGCGCCGGGCACCGCCGATCCGGGCACGGTGACCGGCGCACCGACCGGCGGCCTGCTGACGTGCTTCGGCGATGCCACGGGCAACCAGACGCCGCTCGCACCCGATTTCGCCGCGAGCCTCGGCGCAACCTACACGGTGGATGTCGGCGCCGCCGGCGAACTCCGCTTGTCCGCGCTCTACAGCTACAACGACGGCGTCGTGTTCGAACCCGACGAAGTGCTGCATCAGGAGTCGTACGACCTGATCAATGCCTCGATCGAGTATCGCGTGAACGCCCACTGGAGCGTCGAGCTGTGGGGCAGGAATCTCGGCGATACGAAGTGGACTACGCAGATGCTGTCGCAGGGCACCGGCCCGATCGCGACGCTCGGCGCGCCGCGGACGTATGGGGTGAGTTTCAAGGTCGACTACTGAGATCGAGAGGCCCGGAGAGAGAACAATCGCCAATTCTCTTTCCGGCAGGCACGACGTGCCGTCCCCGTCTGATACGCTCGCGCGTATCCATGGGTCCGCTGCTCACCTTGCCAGTTCACGAGGCGCTGCTCGCCGTCGCGCGCAGCGGCGCGCCGACGCTTGCCTGCTCTCTCGATCTGGATCGCACGGCGACGGCCGCGTCGATCGGTGCGGATGGTTGGGAATGGCAAGGGCAACGCTATCCATACCTCGACACCTGCAAGGACCGCACGATCTATCACTGGAGCGGCGATGCCTTCGCGCCGGTAGCGCGCTACACGAATTCGCTGATCAAGCTCGTCCCGACGCAGTGGGGTCCGCCGACCTTCGAGATCGATGGCATCAAGATGCTGCCGACGGCGCAGGTGTCGCCGTGGGACGATGCGCAGCGCAAGGTCGCGCTGATCAAGCCGCGCGGCAAGGTCGTGCTCGATACCTGCGGCGGACTTGGCTACTTCGCGGCGTGGTGTCTGCAGGGACAGGCGCAGCGTGTGCTGTCGTTCGAGAAGAATCCCGACGTGCTCTGGCTGCGCACGCTGAATCCCTGGTCGCCGCAGGTTGAGGGCGAACGCTTCTCCGTAACGCTGGGCGACATCGCCGAACGCATCGGCGGCATTGCCGACAGTTCGGTCGACGCCGTCCTGCACGACCCGCCGCGCTTCGGTATTGCGGGCGAACTGTATTCGCAGAATTTCTACGATCATCTGGCCCGCGTCCTGCGCCGCAATGGCCCGCTGTTCCACTACACCGGCACGCCGAACCGGCTGACCAGCGGCAGGGACGTACCAAATGAGGTGGCGGCCCGCCTGCGAACCGCGGGATTCACGACCCGCCTGATCGGCGATGGCGTGCTCGCCGTCAAACGCGGACGATGAAGCTCGGTACGACCTGAACGTGGGCGCAACGGCGGCAATTCCCTGCGAGCTGTGAAGTTGTTCACGTCGGGTATATCCGCACGCCGCTAAGTTCGCCACGGGTTCAATGTGCGGACGAAAAAATCATGCGCTCTCCGAAACTGCTGTTCGCGTTCGGCGTCGTCGCCGGCGCGATGCTGCTGACGGGCTGTTCTTCCATGAGTGCCAGCGAATGTGTCGCCACCGACTGGCGCACCGTCGGCTATGAGGACGGCGTGGCCGGCTACACAGGCGATCGCATCAGCCGGTATCGCAAGACCTGCGGCAAGCATGGCATTGCGCCGGACCTGGCTGCATACCAGGCCGGTCGCGAACAGGGATTGCGCGAGTTCTGCAAGCCGCAGAACGGCTTCCGCGTCGGCGCACGCGGCAATGGTTACAGCGGCGTCTGTCCGGCCGAACTCGATGCGGCCTTCATGGGCGCCTACGAGACAGGCCGGCAGCTTTACACGTTGCGCTCACGCGTCGGCTCGACACAGAACGAGATCGCCTCCATGCGCTCGGAGATGGATCGCATCGACAAGGATCTCGTCAGCATCGGCGCGCAGATCCTCGATTCGTCGCTCACGCGCGAGTACCGCGCGCAGCTGGTGGTCGACAGCAAGCATCTGGCCGAGCGCCGGGGCGAACTCAAAACGCGCATCCCGCAGATCGAAGGTGACCTGCTTATCTACCAGCGCGAACTCGACGACTACCGCTCGACGCTTGCCTATATCGAATAGCCGCCGGCGTCGGATTCCCGCTGACTCGTGCGATCATGCCCGTGATCGTCGCCTCGCCGTCCTGCGCGGGCACGTTACGGAGATCCCGAGATGAGTGCCAACGACTACGTCAATCTGAAACTCGAAAAGCGCGGTCATACCGCCATCGTCCTGCTGGCGAATCCGCCGGCGCATACGTGGACGTCCGAAGCGCTGCAGTCCCTGAAGCGCCTCGTGCACGATCTCGATGCCGATCGCAGCATCTACTCGCTCGTCATCACGGGCGAAGGCAACAAGTTCTTTTCCGCCGGCGCCGATCTCAAGCAGTTCGCCGACGGCGACAAGGCGCGTGCCCGCGCCGTCACGCGGCGTTTCGGTGAAGCGTTCGAAGCGCTCGCGGCCTTTCGCGGCGTGAGCATCGCGGCGATCAACGGCTACGCCATGGGCGGCGGCCTGGAGTGCGCGCTGGCCTGCGATCTGCGCATCGCAGAAGAGCACGCACAGATGGCCTTGCCCGAAGCCTCCGTCGGATTGCTGCCGGCGGCCGGGGGCACGCAGCGTCTCGCCTGGCTCGTCGGTGAAGGCTGGGCGAAGCGCATGATCCTGTGCGGCGAGCGTGTCGACGCGGCGACGGCGAAGTCGATCGGGCTGGTCGAGGAAGTGGTGCCGAAGGGCGGCGCGCTCGATGCGGCGTTGAAACTCGCCGAACAGGCAGCGCAGCAAAGCCCGCTGGCCGTGGCAGCCTGCAAGCGGCTGATCCAGGGCGCGCGCGACAATGCACTGCTGCAGTTCCTGCCGGCCGAGCGCGAGGCATTCATCGATCTGTTCGATACCGAGGATCAGAAAGAAGGTGTGGCCGCGTTCCTTGAGAAGCGCAAGCCGCAGTGGCGCAACGCCTGATAGTCTGCGCCGGGTCAGTGACAGCGCAGCGGGAGCATCCATGAGTACCGAGAAGGAATCGCAGATCCAGTCGATTGCCGAACGCATCATCGAGATCGGCAACGAAGTCGAGGCGCCGGGTCACTCGGCGACGGACGAGGATTCGCTGGTGCGGGCGCGCGAGGTGCTGCATCGGTGGATCGACGACATGAAGGGTGTCGTGGTGAATCCGGCGCTCGGTCGCGTGACCGTGATTCACGAGGACGGGTTCGCCTCGTCGATCGCTTCCGCGGATCTCGCCTTTCGCATGAGTGCGGCCGGCATCGCGCAGTCGGGCGGCCGCTGAGTCATGAGTGCGGCCGAGGAGTTCGCGGCTTATATCGCCATCAGCCAGGTGAAGGCGCGTTACTGCCGCCTGCTCGATACCAAGGACTGGGAAGGCTTTGCCGATCTCTTCACCGAAGACTTCGAGCTCGACACCTCACCTGCGGGCGGACCGCCGCCCATTCGCGGTCGCGATGCCGTGATCGGCATGATCCGCGCATCGCTCGACTCGGCGCGCACGGTTCATCAGGTGCATTCGCCGGAAGTTCGTCTCGAAGGCGACACCGCCCATGTCATCTGGGCCATGCAGGACCGGGTCGTGTGGGATGCGGAGCGCGCGGCCAGGCTGGGGTTCGAATCACTCACAGGCTTCGGCCACTACCATGAACGCTACGTGCGCCAGGACGGACGCTGGCGCATCGCAGCACAGCGGCTGACACGGCTGCACGTGGACTACCACCGCGCACCGGCCGGCTGAGCGTTCGATCAGTACTGCCGCACGCCCGTCGCATCCGACGGCTTGAACACGTCGATCGGCGCAACGGCCTTCATCATCACCAGCGGGATCTGGCGGTCGGTGGATTTCTGATAGTTCGCATAGGACGGAAACACGTCCACCATGAAGTTCCACACCTTCTCGCGCTCCGCGCCCTGCGGTTCGCGCCAGGTGGCGCGATACGCCTGAGTGGCGACCTGGAACTCGATCTCCTGCGAATCCAGGATATTGAGGTACCAGGCCGGGTGACTGTCGGCGCCGCCCTTCGAGGCAACGATCACGACCTCGCCGCCGATGTCGCCGTAGATGAGCGGCGTGATGAAAGTCTTGCCGCTCTTGCGGCCCTGGTACTTGATCAGGCAGTGGGTCGTGAATGCATGGCCGCCGACTGGCGTGATGTCCATGATGTGGCCCTGGGCGCCGCCCGACTGCAGGTACAGATCGCGATGCTCGCCGACCCAGTCCTTGCGTGCGTCGCGAATCGTTGCGGATGATTCATCGCTCATGGTTTCGCCCTCTGCTTCGCGGATTCTGTCGGGTGAGTGTGCGGCAGCGGTGGGCACGGAGCAATCGCGGTCAGGATGTTGCTCCTGTGAAATGGCGGGAGATCGATGATGGATTGGCCGTCGCGCCGCAGTATGCTTGCGCCGTCCGTCGAGGAGTTCCTGCATGACCGCCGCTGATCCCTCATCCAATGCATCGACCGCGCGCACGGAGCGGCCACGCAAACGCATGAAGATCTTTCGTGCCAGCGAAGGCACGGACATCCAGGATCACATGCCCATTCTCGGCATCGACGCCAACGTGCAGGCCGGGCTGCAGAAGCTCGCTCAGGCCACCGGACCGCATCCTGCGACGGTCGGCACGAAGACGGCCGTGTTGTTCTGTGAACCGGGCGAGCAGGGACTGAGTCTTTCGTATGTCTGGTTCAAGAGCGGCTACATCCTGCCGCGTCACAGCCACAACGCCGATTGTCTGTACTACGTGCTGGGCGGAGAACTCCGCCTCGGCACGCAGACCTTGTCCCGCGGCGACGGCGTGTTCATTCCTGCCGACGTCGCCTACACCTACGAAGCCGGTCCGCACGGCGTCGAGGTGCTGGAATTCCGCAACGCCACGCGCTTCCATTTCATGTTCCAGGGCAATGACGACGATCACTGGGATCGCATCGCCAGCGTGCTGGAGACGCGCCGCGATCAGTGGCAGGACGAAGCGCCGCCGACCGAACGCGGTTGATGCGGCCAGCGAATCAAAGACAGGTCGTGACCTCCAGTACATCGACCTGAACCGCATCCACCGGGCAATTGAGCCGGCCTGGAATCTCGCGAGTGTCGCCGCTGTAGCAGTTCACGCCGCCTACGTAGTAGTTGATGGCGTCGGGAATGCCGTGTCCCGAAGGCGTACCGGGGCAGCGCGATTCGTAGCGCACCCGCAGGCAGTTGGCGAGTCGCGGCTTGACGCTCGGCGCCGTGCCGGCGGCGTAGTAGGCACCGTCGGCGCATTTCAATGCACGCATGCGTATCGAGCGGGCTTCGGCGGCGAGATAGTCGGCGAATGCCTGCTTCTTCTGCTGTTCCGCCAGGGCCTGCTGCGCGCGTCGTTCTTCTTCCAGTCGCTGGCGCTCTGCGGCCCGACGTGCCCGCTCGGCTTCCTGCTCCTTGCGCTGCGCGTCCGCGAGACGCAGTCTTTCTTCTTCTGCCTTGCGCCGGCGTTCCGCTTCCGCCTCGCGCGCCTTCGCTGCCGCCGCTTCCTGTGCGCGAAGATCGGCGTCCGAAGATACCTGCCGTGAGGCGCTGGACGGGGTCGGGCTGGTGTACGAAGCCTGCCGTGCCTGTGCTTCGACGGCGGCCGCTCGTGCCTGCGCTGCGCGAAGTTCTTCGTCGGCCCGGCGTTGTTCCTCGATGCGTGCGGCATCGCGCGCAATGTTGTCGAGCATTGCCTGCTGGCGCGCCTGTTCGGCCTGCTGCTGCGCCATCGCGTCCTGCATGGCTGACTGGAACTCGGGGCTGGCAGCTGCTTCCAATGCGGCACCGCCAAATTCGCCGACGCCCTGAACGACCGCGATCGTTCCTTCGACCGTGTTGATGAATCCTTCGGTCATCAGCCCGCCGAGACTGCGCCGGGTATTGGTAAGTTCGCCGGCGACATCGCGTTCGAGCGTGGCGGCGCGGGCGAGGTATTGCGCATCGGCGCCTTCCCGGCGCAGCTTCAGCACCAGCATCTTGATGTTCGCGGTCAGCACCGACTTCAGCGTCGCATCGGAGAAGGCGTCGGTGAGCGCAGTGGACTGGACTGCGTGCTCGTAGACCACCCGGTCCTGATCGCGGAATCGATAGGTGACGGTGATGTTGCAGGTGCCGGTGTGGCTCGCCTCGTCATACGCGGACTGCGTGCTGTCGACCGCCACGCCCACGCGCAGACGGGTCGCCGCGGCCTTGTCGAAGAGATTCACCTCCCGCAGTGCGGCGCGCATGTCGGCGAAGTATTCCGTCGTCGGCATGCCGCAGGGAGAACAGGCAATGCCGTTCTCGCAGTCGATGATGCCGATCTTGTACGGAAGTGTCGGCGTCGCGGCCTTGACCGATTCAAGCCAGCGCTGCGACGGCAGGAAATCGCGCGCGTACGCAATCGCGGGCAGCAACAGGATGGCGAGGCCTGCAGCGTGCAGGCCGCGCGCCGCGCGGTAGTTCATTCGAACGATCCCTGTTCGATCCACATACTGAGGACGCTGTCGTGCGCTTCAGAGCGTGCCTTGCGATCGATCGAGCCGCCGGCATTCAATGCAAGCAGCGGAATGCCGACCAGGCCGAAGAGCTGCTTCTTTCTCGACTCCGTATCCATGGTGTGCACCTTCTGGCCTGCCGACCACAGCTCGTACTGGTAGCCGCGGGTGGCGGTCCAGGGCGAAGGAATGATCAGCATGCTGAAACTTCCCAGCATCATGAGTCCGATGGAATCGGGGTCGCTGGTTTCGCCGTTCTCGACGACGCGCACCGTGTAGTCGGCATCGCCATCGGGCGCAGGACGGAAGCCGTAGCCCTTGAGCAGGGCATAGATCTCGTCGGCACGCTGGGCACGGATTCGCTCGATCGAGTCCCTGGGCGTATCCGCCGTGACGGCGAAGCTGGCAGTCCCGGTGGCATTCGCAGCAGGCGCAACGAACTCGTAAGCAACCTTGACGGCTGTCCCCTTCGCATCGAAACCCGTGGTGTCGCCATGACCGAGCTTGGGCGCCTGCGGGTGGATGGTGGCGCAGCCGGTGAGAACCAGCAGGGGCAGGATCGATATCAGTCTCTTCATGCGTGTCTCCGAAGTGATGCCGGGCCCCCAAGGCTATCCCGCGGCACGGCGGCCGCATCTCCCATATTGGGTAGAGAGCCGCTCCGGATTCGGCAACTGCGATGCCGTTCTCGACCGGAGGGGGATGGCGTTCACACTTTCGTGGCGCGCAGCCGGAGAATCCTCATTGACAGGTGGCGCACCGCTCGCGAGTCTGCTGTGACGCGGCGCACGCTGTGCGCGCCGGAACTACAACGATGACCGATCCTGCAGCGACCAGGCCCGGCGGCAGCGTCGATGAGCGCGTACTCATCGAGCAGGTGGCGCTGATGTCGCGCCTGACCACATCACCGCTGTTCGGCAGCACCTACGCCGGCGCCATGCTGGCGTGGCTGACGCACACGCGGCACGGCTGGTGGGCGAGCATTGCGTGGTACGTGCTGCTGATGGCCGTCACGCTCGTGCGCTGGCGGGTGGCGCGCGGCTATCTTTCCCGCGAGCGCACGGCAGACGAGGCGCGTCGCTGGCGCACGCTGATGCTGATGCTCGCCGCCGCGGCGGGCGGCGTCTGGTCGCTGTCTGGCACGCTGCTGCTGCCGCGCGATCCGCAGCTCGAAGTCATCGTTGCCGTGTTCTTCATCGGCGCCTCCTCGGCGGGCATCGGTTCGCAGGCGCCGGTGCGACACGGTTACGCCGCGCTGCTGATTCCGTTCATCGCGCCCTATGCCATCAACCAGATGCTGATGGGTGGCGACCGCATCATCCTCGGCGTCGCCTTCCTCTCGTACATACCGGTGATGCTCGTCATCGCGAACCGGCAGACGAAGTCAATCGAGCAGCAGATCCGGCTGGCCTTCGAGAACGAAGCGCTGGTGGCCGAGCTGCGTACCGAACGCGATCGAACTGCGCGCATCAACACCGAGCTGCAGCGTCAGGTGGAGGAGCAGCGGCGCGCGACGCAGCGCATTCGTTCCCTCAACCGTCACCTGCAGAATCAGACCGCCGAGCTGCGCGCGGCCAACAAGGACCTGGAAGGATTCTCCTACTCGGTGTCGCACGATCTGCGCGGGCCGCTACGCGCCATCGATGGATTCTCCAGCCTGCTGCGCGAGGAACTGGCGACGCAGGGCGAGGGCAGGGCGAATCATTACCTGGCCCGCATCCGCGACAACATCCTGCGCATGTCCACATTGATCGATGACCTGCTGGCGTTCGCGCGCTGCGGTCGCGAAACGCTGGAGCGCAGCGATCTCGACATGAGCGCGCTCGCCGCCGAGGCGGCCGGACACGCACGCACCTCCTACTCGGCGGCCACGCCGCCCGCGATCACCATTGCACCCTTGCCGCGGGCGCGCGGCGATGCGCGGCTGCTGTTGCAGGTCTGGCAGAACCTGCTGGACAACGCCGTGAAATACAGCAGTCGCACCGAGCAGCCGCGCATCGAGGTCACCGGGCGGGAAGAAAAGGAGCGAGTGGTCTTCGAAGTGCGTGACAACGGTATCGGCTTCGACAGTCGTTACAGCGAGTCGCTGTTCGGTGTCTTCCAGCGCCTGCACGGAGCGCACGAGTATCCGGGATCGGGTGTGGGGCTGGCGATCGTGCAGCGAATCGTCACGCGTCACGGCGGCGAGGTATGGGCGCAGTCGCAACCGGGCGAGGGTGCATCGTTCGGCTTCTCGCTGCCGCTGCAGCACGAACACGGCGTCTCCGATCCGAACGTCGCGGTGCCGGATCTGACACACCGCTGAAGCTGACACGGCAGGCCATCTGCTATCTTGCCCGAGCATGCGCAAGCTTCTCGTGTTCCAGCATTCCGCCCGCGAACCCCTGGGGATTCTCGATCCGCTGCTGCGCGGTTCGGGATTCCGCGTCCGCTACGTGAATTTCGCCCGCGAGCCCGAGGTCCGGCCCGACCTCGACCGTTACAGCGGATTGATCGTCCTGGGCGGGCCGATGAACGTGGACCAGGCTGATCAGTATCCGCATCTGCGCACCGAGATCGCCGCGATCCGCGACGCCCTGGATCGCGACATGCCGGTGCTTGGCATCTGTCTCGGCGCGCAGTTGCTGGCCGCGGCGCTGGGCGCGGACGTGCGGCGCAATCCCGTGCGCGAGATCGGCTGGTATCGCATTCATCCGAGCGCAGCCGCGCAATCGGATCGACTGTGCCGCCACTTCGACGGCAGCCAGCACGTTTTCCAGTGGCATGCGTACACGTTCGATCTGCCGCCGGGCGCCGTGCATCTCGCGAGCACACCGACCTGTGCCAACCAGGCGTTCCGTTTCGGCGAGCGCGCCTATGGCCTGCAGTTTCATCTCGAAGCCGACGAACGACTCATCCAGCGCTGGCTGCATGTGCCGGAATACCGTGCGGAAATCGAAGCCGCCGGTCCGGAGCATCACCTCGAACGCATCCTGCGCGACACGCATGGCCACGGCGAGAGCGCACGCGGGTTGAGCGAACGGGTGTTCCGCGAGTTCATCGAGCTGTTCACCTGGCGCCCGCCGGTGCGGCTCGGCAGCCGTTGACGACGCCTGCCGTCGTCAGGGCGGCGCGATATTGAGGCCGAGCCAGTAACTGCTCAGTCCTTTCGCCCAGGTCGTGAAGTCGGCGAATTCGAGGGGCTTGTTGACGAAGCTGTTCGCGCCGCAGCGGTAGCTATGCAGCCGGTCGTTGTCTTCATCGGACGAAGTGAACATCACGACCGGCAGCAGCTGCGTGCGTGGTTCGCCGCGCAGCCGCTTCAGGACATCCAGGCCCGACAATCTGGGCAGGTTGAGGTCGAGCAGCACCAGTGCCGGCTGGCCGCTCGACCGGTCGCTGAACTCACCGCTGCGAAACAGGTAGTCGACGGCCTGCTGGCCGTCGCGCACCACATCGATGTCGGCCGGGGCGTTCGCCTTGCGCAGCGCGCGCAGCATCAACAGCTCATCGTGAGGATTGTCCTCGACCAGCAGCACGGTCCGTGAGGTCACTGTTTCTTCTCTTCTTCTGTCGCGATCGGCGTACGTTCGTCCGGGGTCGTCAGGCTGAAACGGAAGATCGCTCCGCGGTCGGGGTTGCCGGTGCCGGACACCCGGCCGCCGTGACGATGAACAATCCGCTGCACGGTCGCCAGGCCGATACCCAGGCCGGTGAATTCGTCCTGGCGATGCAGGCGCTGGAAAGGCTGGAACAGTTTCTCGGCGTGCTCCATGCTGAAACCGGCACCGTTGTCTTCGACGCAGAACATGAGTTCGCCGTCGATGCGTTCGGCATAGACGCGGATGGTCGCATCGCTGCGGTTGGCGGCGTACTTCCAGGCATTGCCGAGCAGGTTGCGCAGCGCGATGTCCAGCATGCGCGAGTCGCCGCTGGCGTGCAGTCCCTGTTCGACGCTCCAGGTGACCCGGCGTTCGGGTTCGATCCGTGCCATCTCGCGCAGCGCCTTCTCGGCGAGCGCGGACAGATCGACTTCGTCGTGTCGCAGCGTGCCGCGTGTGCTGCGCGAGAGCGTCAGCAGTCCTTCGATGATTTCGCCGAGATGGCGACTGCCATCGATGACGTGCTGCAGATATTCGTGCGCCTGCGCCGGCAGCGAGTCGCCGTAGTCCTCGATCAATGCATCGCAGAAGCCGAGCATGGCGCGCAGCGGTGCGCGCAGATCATGCGAAACGGTGTAGGCGAAACTCTCCAGTTCCTGGTTGGCCGCGCTGAG
>CAYWHG010000065.1:0-11383 GCA_964457865.1 uncultured Steroidobacter sp. | reverse complement strand
GATCATGCGAAACGGTGTAGGCGAAACTCTCCAGTTCCTGGTTGGCCGCGCTGAGCTCGGCCGTGCGTTGCTGTACCCGACGTTCGAGATCGACGTTCAGTCGCTTGACCTTTTCCTCGGCGCGCCTGGTTTCGGTGATGTCCTGCGTGACCCCGATCACACGCGTGGGCCGGCCGTCGTCGTCGAAGTTCACGTGCATGTGAGAGGAAATCCAGCGGACGTCGTCGCCGGCGTGACGGACGCGGAAGGCGACAGTGGCGCGGTCATTGCGCCCCGATTCCTGCATTTGTCGCCGGAACCGCTGCCGTGCCCGGTCGCGATCCAGCTCGTGCAGCTGGGCCATGCATTGTTCGATGGTCAGGGCCGGCTCGTTGACGTCGAAGTGCGCGCGGGCACGATCGTCGAGATGCATGACGGCCTGCTCGACGTCATAGCTCCAGGTGCCGAGTTCGGCGGCCGCCAGAGCCATGCGATAGCGCTGACCGAGTTCTTCTCGTTCCGCTTCGGCTTCCTTGCGCGCCGTGATGTCCATGCTGGTGCCGGTGATCAGTCCGGCGTTGGGGTCGTTCGCTTCCGTATAGATGCGCCAGTGAATGGCCTGCCAGCGGTAACTGCCGTCGCGCTGCCGGACGCGGTGCTCGGTCACGTAGCGGCCGTCGCTGAGCGGCGCCTGGATGGCCTGTGCGCGCTCGAAGTCCTGCGGATGAATATGGTTCTGTGGCTGGTAGCCGATGATCTCGTTGCTGTCGAGATCGAGATGTCGCCGCGTACGATCGTCGGCCAGCAGATCGTAGTTCGGCAGCTTCAGGCGCCAGATGCCGACGTCGGCGGATTCGAGCGCAAGCTGCAGATGCTCTTCCTGCCGCTTCAGTTCATCCGCGGCCCGTCGCAGGTCTTCGACGTCGGTAGTGGTGCCGACCCAGCGGATGACCTGCCCGGCATCGTTGCGGACAGGTACCGCGCGGGTGACGCAGCGCGCGTACTGGCCGTCGTGGCGTCGTACACGGTACTCGCATTCGAAGGGCTCGCCCCTTGCCAGCAGTGCGCGAAACCGTTCGCGCAGTGGTCGATCGTCCGGATGGAAGCAGTCGGCGAGTCCGCTGCCGAGCAGTTGCTCGCGCGGCAGCCCGGTGAAGAGCATGCATTGCCGGTTGACGAACTCGACGCTGCCGTTGGGCGCAGCTGCCCAGGCCATCGTCGGCAGAAAATCGATCAACTGTTGTGAGTCGTCCGCGACCCCGGATTCGACCGCTGATGTCGAAATCGCCATCCTGGCTCCACGTCTTGTTGGAACCGTCACTCGTAAGGACTCCCCCGTCGGCGGCTGCATTGTAATCATAGTTCGCTGCCCGGATCGGCGTTGCGTCACAACTGCGACGCGCGCGGTACAACCCTCCGGTTGTCCGGGTTGCGAAATCTACGTACCGTTCACATTTCGTCCGGTCTTGATGAGGATCCCCTGCGTGTCGATCGAACAGGAACTGCGCCGGATCAGTGACGGGCTGCGGCAGCTGCAGGATCGTCAGGAGATTCTCGACTGCATCACGCGGGAAGCGCGCGGCCGGGATCGTCACGACGCGCAGATGACGGCCAGTTGCTACTGGGAAGACGGGGTCGACGAGCATGGCCCGGTCGTGAATCCCGGTCCCGAGTACGGCGAGAAGGCCAACGCCGGGCATCGCGCCTTCTTCAGCGGCAACAGCCATAACCTGGCGAATCACACATGCGAGATCGACGGCGATGTCGCTCACTGCGAAACCTATGTCGTCGGCGGTCTGTTGTCGCTCGACCAGACGACCTGCACGATTGCGATGGGGCGTTATATCGATCTGCTGGAACGTCGCAACGGCCAATGGAAGATCAGGTTGCGGCGCACGATGATCGACATGGTGTCGACGGGTGATGCCTCGTGGCTGCATTCGCCCGCGGTCGCCGGATTTCTCAAGGGACTGCGATCGAAGGACGATCCGTCGTATCACCGCCCGAATCGTCTCGATCCCGCCGACCCGCGCTGGTGATGCTCAGCGAATGATGTTGGGGTACTGAACGCGCGGCTCGACGCCGTGCGTCGTGCGGTAGGAGGGCGGCTGGCGCCCGCCGCTGTCCCTGATGCCGTACTTCACGGCCATGTCCGCGCCGATGACGGTCTGGCCGCTGAGCTCCATGAGCGCCGGATCCTGCGCGAGGGCCCAGATGACGTGGCCGGTGAATTCCGGTGTCTCTGCCGTCTCGGCGAGGCGCCCGTATTTCTCCGGCTTCGCATCGATCATCTGCTGCAGTCGTTCGGTGAGCAGTGCGCCCATCCAGATGGAGACGGCCGCGACGCCGAACGGTTTGAAGTCGACCGCCATGTCGGCGGCGAACTTGTCCATGCCGGCCTTGTGCGCGCCGTACACGGCGCCGAAAACATAGTGCACGGCGCCGGAGGCGGACGTGAAGATCACGAGTCCCTTCTTCTGCGCAACCATCAGGGGCGCGGCGTAATAACTGGCGACATAGCTGCTGCGCAGTCCGACATCGAGCATGTCGACGATGTTGAGCGGCTTCTCCCAGAAGTTGAGCGGGTGCATCACCTCGTCGCGGATCAGGCAGGCATTGTTGACGAGGATGTCGAGTCGGCCCTGCTCGTGCTGCACCTGCTCGAACAACCCCTTCACCTGCGCATCGTCGGCGTGATCCACGCGCACGGCGATGCCCGTGCCGCCGGCGGCAGTGACGGCCTGCGCGGTTTCGTGAATGGTGCCGGCCAGCGGCGAATCGCCGGCATGCTCCGAGCGGCCCGTGACATAGACGGTGCAGCCGTGACTGCCGAGCGCAATGGCAATGCCGCGACCGGCGCCGCGACTGGCACCGGTGACGACGGCGACGGGCGATGATGGATTCATGGGAGGGCTGTTGTCGTGGCCGCGATGGTCACGAGTCTAGTCGGAACTGCGCGCGGGCCACGAGTCGGCGCGTTGCCCTCAGGCGAAGGCTTCCTCGCCCAGCAGCGTCGTCCGATGCATCATGCGACCGCTATCGAGCGGATAGGCGAGCGCGCGATGCATCGTGCCGGTGTTGTCCCAGATGATGAGGTCGCCGAGTTTCCACTGGTGCTGATAGACGAACTGCGGCTGCGTCGCCCATTCGCGCAGGCGGCACAGCAGTGCGGCGCTGGCGCGGCGATCCATGCCGACCACATGCGAGGCCGTCGAGCCGATCACCAGCGACCTGCGCCCGGAACGATGTTTCCAGACCAGCGGCAGTTCGTTGTCCGGATAGCGGTGCCAGCCCTGCAGCATTTCCAGTGTCGGTTCCGGGTACACATAGCGCTGCGTCGCCTCCAGCGTATGCACGACGCGGAGTTTTTCGAATGCCGCCTTCTCGTGCTCGGGCAGATCGTCGAAGGCCGCATAGGTATTGCAGAACTCGGTCTCGCCGCCGATGG
This sequence comes from uncultured Steroidobacter sp., assembly GCA_964457865.1. Lineage (GTDB taxonomy): Bacteria > Pseudomonadota > Gammaproteobacteria > Steroidobacterales > Steroidobacteraceae > Steroidobacter. The sequence goes on along the minus strand of CAYWHG010000065.1, from coordinate 7,956 downwards.
GCGACAGGCGGCGCGAACTCATGATGGAGGCAAGGATCGGCACCTGCTGCATGGTGCCGTCGATGTGCCAGTAGAACGCGCCCCTGAGATAGCCGGCCTTGTCGTTCTCGGTCGGATCCATGGTGATCTTCGTCACCGCGCCCTGGCTGGCTTCGACGATGTTGCCGAGCGTCTTCGTGAATGCGATCTGCTGTTCGTCGCTCAGGTGGATCTCGCGGATGGCGATGACGCCGCGTTGCTCCAGCAGCGCGCGGATCTCGCCGCTGTACTTGCCGCTCAGCAGCGCGGCGGCGTCGGTCTGGATCTCGGTGCCGATGCGCGGCGTCAGGTCGATCATCTTCATGGCATGTCCTCGGCTGCCCGGGCGGTCGGGCGATCCGCTAAGAGGGTGTACAGCATTTGCTGTGCGACCTCTTAGCATCCGGTGCGCGGCACGGTCAAGCGGCACCGCAGCAGGAATCAGCGGGCGGTGGCGGCGCGTTTCGACCGGGCGGGCGTGGAGGCGGCGGCGGAGTTCTCCATCGACTTGAGCAGGCGCTTCACGATGGCGCGCAGTTCAGGGTGCCCGAGCGACAGTCCGAGGGTTTCTTCCATCACCATGCCGCGCGAGACCGTGGCCATCAGCAATGCCACGCCGGCCGGCGGAAAAGCTGTGCGATCGATGCCGCGTTCCTTCAGGACGCGGTCGATTGCCGCGATCTGCAGTTTTCGGAACTGCGCGGCCGATTCCAGGATCACGGAGCGCACCGCCTCGCGCCGACTGGCCAGCGCGATGAACTCCATCATGCGGCGGGTGCCGTTCGGCTCGCTGTTCAGCTTCCAGATCGCATCGAGCGGCTGGCGTTCTTCGAGCGCGAATTCGTGACGCTGCAGATAGTCTTCCTGCGCCCGGCGGAACACGGCGATCAGCAGATCGTCCATGGTTTCGAAGTAGTAGTGCACGAGCTGCGGCTTGAGGCCCGCGCGGTCGGCGACGCGGCGTGCGCTGATCGCATGCGCGCCTTCCTCGATCAGGATGTTGTCGGCGGCCTCCACCAGCAGGGCGCGCGATCGCGCATTCTCCATGCCGAGCCTGCGGCTGCGTTTCATGATGTCTCCGGCTACCGTTGCGTGAGGCTGTCTGCGTCGGCTCAGCGTTTCTTCCGGCTCGCGGGAATCTGCTTCGCTATCCGTCCGGTGCGGCTCATGGTCGGCGTCACGATCAGCCGGTCGTGGATTTCGGCCGCCTGCTCGATCGGCAACGGATCTTCCTGGCGCAGCCACCAGGCCAGCAGTTCGATCGTGGAGCTGACCGCGAAGACGACAGCGAGGTCGGCAGGCAGCCAGCTTCCGGGAAGGTCCTTCTGCGTGGCCAGTTCGCGCGCGCTGTTGAGCAATTCCTCGCGCAGTGCGCTGGCCGCGCCGCCGGTGAGCAGCGTCGACCACAGCTGGCGATGTTCGTCGACGTAGGTGAACAGCGCCACGGAAGCCGCGCGCGTGTCGCTTGCTTCGATATTCGGCCAGCCGAGTTCGACGAAGCGCCGCATCTGCTCCGCCGCGATTTCATCGAGCAAGGCTTCCTTGGTCGTGTGATGCCGGAAGAAAGTCGTGTACGACACGCCGGCCTCGGCCGCGATGTCGCGAATGCTTATTTCCTCCAGCGCCTTTTTTTCCAGCAGTTCCAGCAGCGCGCGGCGCAAGGCCTCGCGGGTGCGGACGGCGCGGGCGTCCTGGGCGACGGACAGGTGAGGTCTATGGGTTTTGTGCAACACGGTATTGCATATGAAACAGTGTATTGCTTATCTTATACGCCAGTCCCCGGGTCCGGCAGCCTGACTGTCAGCGTCGCCGGTCGCGGGATGGCCGATTGGAACGGGGGAATTTGCTCATGTCTACGTCGACCGACGCTGCCGTCTACTGGGATCCCTACCGGCCCGATTTCTGGATGGATCCGTATCCGGTGTTCCGGCGGCTGCGCGAGGAAGCGCCGCTGTACTACAACGAGCAGTACGACTTTTACGCCATCAGCCGCTTCGCCGATGTCGAAAGCTGTTTCAACAACCGCGAAGTCTTCAGCTCGGCGCGCGGCGACGTGCTCGAGTACATCAAGTCGGACATGGACATTCCCAGCGGCATGTTCATCTGGGAAGACCCGCCGTTCCACACCGTACATCGCAGCGTGCTCACGCGCGTCTTCACGCCGAAGCGCATGAATGCGCTCGAAGGCCAGATCCGCGACTACTGCGTGCGTTGTCTCGATCCGCTGGTCGGCGCGGGCCGCTTCGATTTCATCACCGATTTCGGTGCCGAGATGCCGATGCGCGTCATCGGCATGCTGCTCGGCATTCCCGAGCAGGATCAGGCGGCCATCCGCGAGCGGGTCGACGCGGCATTGCGTACCGAAGCGGGCAAGCCCATGGAAGTGGGGCAGGCCGTGTATCACGGCGAAGGCTTCGAGGAGTACATCGAGTGGCGCGCCAGGAATCCATCCGACGATCTCATGACCGAGCTGCTGCAGGTCGAGTTCGTCGATGAGACGGGCACGAAGCGCAAGCTGCATCGCGAGGAAATTCTCGTGTTCGTCAACATCCTCGCCGGCGCCGGCAACGAGACCACCACGCGACTGATCGGCTGGACCGGCAAGGTCCTGAGCGACAATCCCGATCAGCGCGCTGCACTTGTTGAGAATCCCGCGCTTATTCCGAATGCCGTCGAAGAACTGCTGCGTTACGAGCCGCCGGGCCCGTCGGTCGCCAGGTATGTGAAGTCGGATATCGAGATCCATGGCCGCAAGGTGCCTGCCGGCAGCGCGATGCTGATGCTGGTGGCGTCGGCGAACCGCGATCATCGGCGTTATCCCGACGGCGATGTCTTCAATGTCCGCCGCGAAGGTCCGCCGCACATCACGTTCGGTCGCGGCATCCACGCCTGTCTCGGCTCGGCGCTGGCGCGCGTCGAAGGACGTGTCGCGATCGAAGAACTGCTCAAGCGCTTCCCGCACTGGACCGTCGATCTCGACAACGCGAAGCTCTCGTCGACCTCGACCGTGCGCGGCTGGGACAACCTGCCGGCGGTCACGGAGCAGGGCGCGCGCAGGACGAGCGCGACCTCCCAGGCAGCCGCGCCTGCGGCACCCGCTGCCGCAAAGCCCGACGGCGAGACCTGGGATCTGGTGCTTGCGACGCCGATGGGACCGCAGCCGATGACGGCGACCATCGTGAGGAATGGCGCAACGTTTGCCGGGACGATCAAGGGTGAAATGGGTGTCCAGGACATCAGCGGCAAGATTTCCGGCAACACGCTGACGTGGACGCTGAGTCTCACCAAGCCGGTGTCGATCAAGCTCAGCTTCGAGGCGAATGTCCAGGGCGATGACATGACGGGCAAGGTGAAGCTCGGCATGTTCGGCTCGGCCGGGCTGACGGGCAAGCGCGTCGCCTGACGCGTCGCATACCAGGGGGTCAGGATCAGATGGCCAGGATCACGTACGTCGAGTTCAGCGGCAAGGAACAGGTGCTCGACATTGCACCCGGCACGAGCCTCATGCAGGGCGCGATCAACAGCAACGTCCGCGGCATCATCGCGGAATGCGGTGGCGCCTGTTCGTGTGCCACCTGTCACGTCTATGTCGACGAGAGCTGGGTCGACAAGCTTGAAGCGAAGAGCGACATGGAGGATGCGATGCTCGAGGCCGTCGTCGAGCAACAGCCGAACAGCCGGTTGTCCTGCCAGATCAAGGTCACCGAGGCGCTCGACGGCCTGGTGGTGCGAATGCCGGCGAAGCAGGTGTAGGGTCCTCTCGGTTGACCTGCATCCCAAGCTCGTAGCGTGCTACCTTTTTGTCCGTCATCCCCGCGAAGGCGGGGATCCATCCCGGATCAGCAAAAGATGGATCCCCGCCTTCGCGGGGATGACGGAATGAATCCGTCTCCAGCACCAGCGATCGCAGCCAACCGCAACACTTGCTTACAACTTCACCATGATGTGAAAGGCTTCGCCGCGTGGCGTGGCTTAGCTTCCAGAGCTTCTTCGGATCGGATGATCCGTTTCTCTGGAGCAGTTCATGAAGGTGTTGAAGGCGCTGGCAGCAGTCCTCCCGCTGGCCTTGATTCTGGGCGGATGCAATATCGATGATCTCAAGGGCGGCAGCGGCGACAAGAACAAGGCCAGCCTGCGCCTGCTGAACGTGAGTCCGGGATACCAGTCCCTGGACCTGTACGCCAACGACGGCACCAACAGCGATGAGCTGAAGCTGGAAGCCGTCGGCTACAACACGATGAGCGACTACGCGAAGTTCAGCGACGCCACGTACTCGCTCAAGCTGCGACGCGCCGGCGTGAGCAGCACGCTGCAGACCATCAGCAGCGCCAAGCTGGTCGAAGATTCGCATACCGTGCTCGTCACCTACGGCTCGAACGGCCACTTCGGTTCGGTGCTGTTCAACGAAGACGCGAGCGATGCGGGCGCCGGCGAAAGCAAGATCATCCTCGTCAACACCGGCGAGGCCGGCTCGCTGAACCTGTACCTGACCGAGGAGTCCGTCGCGCTGGAAGACGCGACGCCCCAGTTCAGCGGCGTGGCGCACGGCAGTGCCGCATCGGCCGTCATTGTCGACAGCGGCGCCTACCGCCTGCGGGTCACCGGCGCCGGCGATCCCACCGATGTGCGCCTGGATCTCTCCAATGTGACCTTCAACGAGAAGGAAGTGACGGCCCTGATCCTGTCGGCCACGCAGGGCGGCGTGCTGGTGAATGCCGTGCTGCTGCCGCAGCAGGGAAGCCCGACGTTCCTGAACAACAGCAAGGCGCGCATCCGCGGCGCCGTGGGCATTGCCAATGGCACCAGCGTGACCGCAAAGGTCGGCAGCGTTTCCCTGCTGTCCAATGCCGGCGTGGGCGTCCTCGGCAGCCGTTACAGCCAGGTGGAAGCCGGTGCCGCGACGATCTCGGTTGCCGTCGACGGCGCGGCGCTCAGCGTTCCGGCCGCGACGCTCTCTGCCGGCGGCGACTACACGCTGCTCGTATGGAGCGATGCGGCGAACGGCGCGCGCACGACCTTGATCGGCGACGACAACCGCCTGCCGGTGACCAGCGGCAAGGCCAAGGTCCGCATCATCAACGGCGTCTCCGGACTCGAAGTGCCGATCATGCTGTCGGTCGACTATTCGCCGATCATCGAAGACGTCGCGCTGGGCTCGGCATCGACCTTCGTCGAAGTGGACGGCGGCCTGGATTACCAGCTCGACATTTCCAATGCCGATACCGGCGTCAACCTGTTCACCCGCACCGGCACGTCGATGCAGACGGGCAGCGTGTACACGATGTTCATGCACGGCGGCGGTGGCACGGCGGTCGGTGCGACGCTGCGCAAGGATCGCTAGCGTTTCGAGCCTTCGACAAGCTCAGACGGACCCTTCGACCCTTCGTCAGGCTCAGGACTCAGGGCGAACGGAATAAGAGCTCAGCTCGACTCTTTCTCCGTTCGTGCTGAGCCTGGTCGAAGCACTCTGAATTCTTACGGGCCGCGGTCATAACCCAACCGCGGCTCGCCGCGTTCCTTCCGGCCCGGCCCTCCGCGCCCGGCCAGCAAAGTTGTAAACAAATCGTTACGGCAGCGGATCTTTCTTGGTCCGCGATCCTCCAGGAAAAGCGCCGTACCACTTGGTTGCGCAGCGTCCGCGCAACGGTTCTTGCAACTATTCGCAACAATGCTTTCAGTCCCCGTTCATTCGAAAGCGGCAGACTGCGCCGCTATCGCCCGCTGGCAACCGGGCTCAGGGTTACAACAACATCGTCCTGACCAATGACGAATCTCCCGCACATCCTCGTCGTTGACGACGATCGCCAGATACGCAGCCTGCTGACCAGGTACCTGAACATGAACTCGCTGCGTGCGACAGCCGTGGCGGATGCGACCGCGCTCGATCGGGTGCTGGCCAGCGAACGCGCCGATCTGGTGGTGCTCGACGTCATGCTGCCGGGCGAGGATGGATTGTCCGTGTGTCGTCGTCTGCGTGCGGAAGATCGTGCGCCCATCATCATGTTGACGGCGCGCGGCAGCGAACTCGACCGCATCGTCGGGCTCGAAGTCGGCGCCGAGGATTACATGGCGAAGCCGTTCAATCCGCGCGAGCTGCTGGCGCGAATCCGCAATGTGCTGCGTCGTGCCGGGCGTTCGACGCGCACCGTGCCTGCCCATGCGCGTGTCCGCTACCGCTTCGCCGGCTGGACGTTCGATACCGTGTCACGCAATTTGTTGAACGCCGAAGGGCAGCCGCGGCACCTGGCGGGTGCCGAGTACGAGTTGCTGCACGCGCTGGTCACCCATGCCAGTTGCGTGCTGAGCCGGGATCAGCTCATCGAACTGACGCGCGGGCGTGCCGCCGATCTGTTCGACCGCAGCATCGACGTGCTCGTCAGTCGTCTGCGCCAGCGTCTCGGCGACGATGCACGCGAACCGCGGATCATCAAGTCGGTGTATCGCAAGGGCTACGTGTTCGCCACGCCCCTTGAGGTCGAGTGATCGATGCGCCATCTGGACAGCCGAACGCGCACCGTGGCCGCGATGTCGCACGATCTGCGGACGCCGTTGACGCGCATGCGTCTGCGGCTGGAGATGCTGGCGGACGATGAGCATCGCCGCGAGTTCGAACGCGATCTCGCCGAGATGGAAGGCATGGTGATCGCGACGCTCGATGCGCTGAGCGATGTGGGCGTGGAGGAGGCGACGCAGGAGATCGACATCGATGAACTGATCGAGCGGCTGCGCGTCGAGTTCGCGCAACTCGGACGTCATCTGACGATCGCCGGACGGGCGCGCAGTATTTATCCGGCCCGTCCGCAGGCGCTGAAGCGTTGTCTCACCAACCTCATCGACAATGCCTTCAAGTACGGCGATGCCGCGCATGTGTGTGTCGTCGATGACGACGAGTGCCTGCGCATCACGGTCAGCGATCGCGGACCCGGCATTCCGGCAGACGAACTCGAACGCGTGTTCGAGCCCTTCTATCGACTGGAATCGTCGCGCTCGCGCGAAACCGGCGGCACAGGTCTGGGCTTGAGCGTCGCGCTCGATTGCGCGCAGGCGCATGGCGGACGACTGCGGTTGCGCAACGGCGACCGCGGCGGCCTCGAAGCCGGGCTGTGTCTGCCGCGCCGCTCCGTCGCGGAAGTCATGTCGTCCGCTTGAGATAGCCGAATATCGCCGGATGGTCCGCCTGCAGGACGCGCCGCAATGACAGTTCTGCGTCCTTGTTGCCGGCGCGCCGCGACTGCTGCAGTCGATGCACGCAGCGGTATTGTGTTTCGCCGCGCGTTTCGCCGGCGGCGAGATCTTCCGGCAGATGCTGGATCAGGCCGGCTTCGTGCAGCAGCAGCCAGGCAGGAAAGTCGGCGGGCGTGAGTTCGATGTCGTCCTCGCTGTCGAGGAAGCGGCCCCAGAGTGCGGCGATGCCGGTGTCCGGTTGTGTCTTCGCCCCCAGCGCCTTTGTGGCCTGCGCGGGATGCTGCCAGCACAGATGACACCAGGCCGTGAGCGCTTCGATGCGTTGCTGTCGATAGAACGCGCTGTGGGCGAGACGCAGGCACAGCTCGGCATGTTGCGGCCAGTCCGGCTCGTGGCGCACGCATTCGCTGACGCCCGCCCAGTCCTGCGCCTGGCTGAGCGCATGACTGCGATGCAGCAGTGGCTGGTCGGGCGAGAACGGCTGGCCCTGCAGCAGCGTGGCGAGCCGGCTCCACAACGGCGACAACAGATCCCGCGCCTGCGTGCCCAGCAGGCGCTTCGCATGCGGCGCGATCTTCTGCAGGGATGCCAGCGACTGCGCCGCATCGGTGGCCGGCTGATTCAGACTCTGCAGCGCCGTCAGCAGTTGATCGAAGGCGGGCAGGTCGGCGTGGTTCGGTGCCTGCGCGTACAGGCGATCGAGCTGGCGCTGCGCTTCGGCGGCGTTGCGCGACGCCAGCGCCTGCGCGATGC
>CAYWHG010000064.1:0-24249 GCA_964457865.1 uncultured Steroidobacter sp. | reverse complement strand
TGAAGAAGCGATCGCTTCTTGCGACATCACCTCATCACCCGATCACCTCATCACTTGGCCGCGATCACCTGGCCGCGTCATCTCCCGATCCCGTGCGGCTGAATCAACCCCTGCGACCACGCAATCAGCAGCAGGATGAAAAGGCCGACCGACAGGGCAACCCGTACGGTCAACGCCTTGACCATCTTCTTCGAGTCCCCCTTGTCGTTCATCATCTGATACAGCGCCGAGCCCAGGCTGAAGACGATGCCGGCCAGGCAGATGAGGATGAAGATCTTGATGATGGGCATGATGAGCGGCGACAGCAGGTAGGGCGGCGATTATAACGTGGGCATGCTCATCGCCGGACGCCGCTTTGCTCCCTCGATCTTCGCCACGGTGCTGCTGGTACTCGGTGTCGCCGCCTTCGTTCGCCTCGGCATCTGGCAACAGCATCGGGCCGGGGAAAAGCAGGCGCTGATCGAACGCTACGGCAGCGGCGGAGAAACCACTCTCGAACTGACGGCCGCAACGGTGTCGGCGCTGCCGCTCTACCAGCACGTTCGTGCGCGGGGACAGTACGACCGCGCACACCAGGTCCTGCTCGACAACATGCCGTCGCAGCACGGGCGGCCCGGCTATCGGGTGGTCACGCCCTTCGAACTCGATGACGGCGGTCTGCTGCTGGTGGATCGCGGCTGGGTGCCGATGGGGGCGACGCGCCAGGCACTGCCGCCGATCGATGTGGATACTCAGTCGCGCGAAATCACGGGGCGCTACGACACCCTGCCGCGGCCGGGCATCGTGCTGCCCGCGGAGTCCGGCGGCGGTGCGTGGCCACGGGTGATGAACTATCCGCAGCAACCGCAGATCGAAGCGGCGCTCGGTCGTCCTGTGCTGCCGGGCGTGATGCTGCTGGATCCCGATCGGCCGGACGGCTATGAGCGCGCATGGCAGGCACGTTTCCAGTTCGGGCCGGAGCGGCATCTGGCATATGCCGTGCAATGGTTCGGCCTCGCCGTCGCGGCCATCGTGATTTATCTGATCGTGAGTTTTCGACGGGAACAGCATCGATGAACGATTTGCCGGAACAGACCGCAGCGCGCCGTTCACGCCGTCAGGCGTGGATCCTCGTTGCCGCCTTCTTTGCACCCCTGGCGCTGGCCTTCCTGCTGTACTACGGCGGCTCGCACTTCGGCGACGGCGCATGGCGGCCGGCGGGCAGTACCAACAAGGGCGATCTCATCCATCCGGCGCGACCGCTGCCGCCGTTCGAACTCACGACCACGGCCGGCACGAAACTCGATCTTGAGGGACTGCACGGCAAGTGGAACGTCATCTTCATCGGCGACGGCCAGTGCGATGCCCGCTGTCGCGAGGCATTGGTGCTGATGCGCCAGACCCGGCTGGCGCTCGGCGACGACCTGGCGCGCGTACAGCGCCTGTTTCTCGTCACCGGCAACTGCTGCGATGAGGCCTATCTGAAGGCCGAACACGACGGCCTGGTCGTGGCCTCCATCGACGACGCGAACGGCCAGGCGCTGCTGGCGACTTTCCCCGACAGCTCGCAAGGACGCATCTACATCGTCGATCCCCTCGGCAATCTCATGATGAGTTACAGCAGCGCGGCCCCGCAGAAGGGCCTGCTCGAAGATCTCAAGAAGCTGCTGAAGCTCTCGCACATCGGCTGATCGTTTGCGCCGCCGATCGGCGGCTGCCCCTGCCCGCAGCGATTGCTGCACTGCACACCTATGGCCAGTGCGGTTTTCGGCACTGCGATAGGGGTTTTTGCCGGTTCCCTTCCCAGGGAAAAACTCGTGTGCCACACTCACCCCGACTTCTGCCGTGGACTACTCAACATGGCTAAGTCAACGGGAGAGTTCTCCGCCTGAACACACTGCGGCGCACGACGCACCGCCGCAAAGACGCCGAACCCCTAGAACGATTGACGAGGTATTTGCCGAAACTGCCGATCATTTGAGAACCCGGGGGAAACCATGAAGTGTCTGTACTTTCTGTCGCCCAGCCTGACCTGCACCCATGACGTGTCCGATGACCTGCACGAGGTGGGCATCAAGGACTTCTATCTCCACGTCATCAGTCGTGACGAGTCCGGATTGAGAAAGCAGCACATCCATTCCAGCAACTACCTGGAAACGCTCGATGTGGTTCGCGACGGCTTCATTGGTGCCGCCCTCGGCTTCCTGGTCGGCGTGCTGGGCATTCTCGCCCTGATGTATTTCAAGCCATTCGGCGCCGACGTCGTCGTACCGACGTTCGTGTATGTGATCCTGGTCGGCGCCGCCACGCTCTTCGGCGCGTGGGAAGGCGGGCTGACCGGCATCGCCAGCGAGAACAAGAAACTGGCGCGATTCCACGACGATATCGAATCAGGCAAGTACCTGATTCTGGTGTACGTGCGCAAACACCAGGAAGAAGCGGTGCGCCGCATTATGAAGGAGCGTCATCCCGACGCCGAACTCGCCGCCGTGGACTCGCACTTCATCAATCCGTTCAGCGACATTGCGCGCATGACCCATCCGTCGCAACCGCAGCCACCGGAGATCAAGAGCACCCCGGTCTGAAATCCCCACTGAGCCTTCCAGGGACTGGCACGAAAGAGGGATACGAAAATGGCGATGGCGATTGCGCTGATCCTGTTGGTCGTCGGCACGGTTCTGTTTCATTTCCTCAGTCCCTGGTGGTTCACGCCCATCGCCTCCAACTGGCAGATGATGGACGAGACCGTGAACGTCACGTTCTGGGTGACGGGCGTGGTCTTCGTCGCGGTGAATCTCTTCCTGGCGTGGTGCGTCGTGCGCTACCGGCACCGCAAGGGCCAGAAAGCGCACTACGAACCTGAGAATCGCAAGCTCGAGTGGTGGCTGACCGGCATCACCTCGGTCGGCATCGCTGCCATGCTGGCGCCCGGGCTCGCGGTCTGGGCGAAGTTCGTCACCGTGCCCGAGGACGCGTCCGTCGTCGAAGTGCTCGGGCAGCAGTGGACCTGGAGCTATCGCTTTCCCGGCGAGGACGCGAATCTCGGCAAGACCGACATTCGCTTCGTCAGCATCGACAATCCGTTCGGCATGGATCCGCAGGATCCCGCCGGCCAGGATGACGTGCTGGTCGCCAGTCCCGAACTGCATCTGCCGCTCGACAAGCCCGTGAAGGTGCTGCTGCGCTCGAAGGACGTGAATCATCAGTTCGCCGTGCCGCAGTTCCGCGTGAAGATGGACATGGTGCCGGGCATGGTCACGTACTTCTGGCTCACGCCGACCCGCACCGGCGAGTTCGACGCACTGTGCGAGCAGCTCTGCGGTATCGCGCACTTTGCCATGCGCGGGCGCGTGGTCGTCGACGAGCAGGCCGCCTTCGACGACTGGCTCGCCGCGCAGCCAACCTACGCGCAGGCGCAGTCCGAGGTCGCAGGCGACGCACAGGCCGGACAGGCGCTGTTTGCCACCTGTACCGCGTGTCATGGCGCGCAAGCCGAAGGCAACCGCGATCTGAATGCGCCGAAGCTGACAGGGCAGGGCAAGTGGTATCTGGTGCGGCAGCTCCAGGATTTCCGCAAGGGCGTGCGCGGTACGCACGAGTCCGACACGTACGGCCAGCAGATGATTCCGTTCGCCGCCATGCTCGGGGACGACAAGGCGGTACGCGACGTCGTCGCCTACATCGCCTCGTTGCCGGAAACGCGCCCCGCGCCGACCGTGCACGGCAATCCCGATCGCGGCAAGTCGCTCTACACCACGTGCTCGGCATGCCACGGCACCGAGGGCCAGGGCATCTGGGCCACCAACGCGCCGCGCCTCTCCAACATGAGCGACTGGTATCTGCAGCGCCAGATGCACAACTTCCGCGAAGGTATCCGCGGCAAGCATCCGCAGGATTTCAACGGCGCGCAGATGGCATCGATGGCACGTGTGCTCGCCGACGAACGGGCGATCAACGACGTGCTGGATTACTTACACACGCTTTGAAGAGAAGGTACTAGGGTCTAGGCACTAGGCTCTGGCCGCAGAACGAGACATGAATCGACGATTGCTCATTTCTTGCTAGGACCTAGGACCTAGGACCTAGCGCCTCATTTGGAGTTCTTCATGGCCTACGTGGCAATCGCCGACCGCGATCACGAACACGAACTGCACGATCCGCAGTCGTTCATAAGAAAGTACATCTGGAGTCAGGATCACAAGGTGATCGCCATCCAGTACGCCGTGGTGGCGACGGCGATCGGGCTGGTGGCGCTGGTGATGTCGGTGCTGATGCGGCTGCAGCTCGGCTTTCCCGACACGTTCAAGCTCATCACGCCGGACCACTACTACCAGTTCATCACCATGCACGGGATGATCATGGTGATCTACCTGCTCACGGCGCTGTTCCTCGGCGGCTTCGGCAACTATCTCATTCCTCTGATGCTCGGCTCGCGGGACATGGTGTTCCCGTACCTGAACATGCTGAGTTTCTGGTTCTACCTGCTCTCCGTGCTGATCCTGGTGGCCGGCATGTTCGTACCGGGCGGACCGACGGGCGCCGGCTGGACGCTGTATCCGCCGCAGGCCATCCTGCCCGGCACGCCCGGCGTGACCTGGGGCATCCTCTGCATGCTGGCCTCGCTCGCCGTGTTCATCGTCGCGTTCACGATGGGCGGTCTCAACTACGTGACGACGGTGCTGCAGGCCCGCTGTCGCGGCATGACGTTCATGCGCATGCCGCTGTCGGTGTGGGGCATCTTCACTGCGTCCATTCTCGGCCTGCTGGCGTTCCCGGCGCTGTTCGTCTCCGCGATCATGATGGCGCTCGACAGCACCATCGGCACGAGCTTCTTCCTGCCCGCGGTGAATTCGATGGGCGAGACCCTCGAACACAGCGGCGGCAGCCCGTTGCTGTTCCAGCATCTGTTCTGGTTCTTCGGGCATCCGGAGGTCTACATCGTCGCGCTGCCGGCCTTCGGCATCGTCTCGGACCTGCTCAGCACGCATGCGCGCCGCAATATTTTCGGCTATCGCATGATGGTGTGGGCCATTCTCGCGATCGGCTGCCTGAGCTTTGTCGTGTGGGCACACCACATGTACATCAGCGGCATGAATCCCTACTTCGGCTTCTTCTTCGCCACGACGACCTTGATCATCGCCGTGCCGACGGCGATCAAGGTCTACAACTGGGTGCTCACCATCTGGAAGGGCGACGTGCATCTGACGGTGCCGATGCTGTTCGCGATCGGCTTCATTTTCACTTTCGTGAACGGCGGGCTCACCGGACTGTTCCTCGGCAATGTGACCGTCGATGTGCCGCTCTCGGGCACCTACTTCGTCGTCGCGCACTTCCACATGGTGATGGGCGTGTCGCCCATCCTCGTGGTGTTCGGCGCGATCTATCACTGGTATCCGAAGATCACCGGCCGCATGTTCGACGAGACGCTGGGCAAGGTGCATTTCTGGGCCACCTTCCTCGGCACCTACGCGATCTATCTGCCGATGCACTATCTCGGCATTCTCGGCGTGCCGCGCCGTTACTACGCCTACGGCGACAGCATCAGCTTCATTCCGGAGTCGGTGCACATCGCCAATGAGTGGATCACGATCTCGGCGGTGTTCGTCGCCACCGTGCAACTGGTGTTCCTCTACAACCTGATCTGGTCGTACTTCCACGGCGAGAAGGCCGACGGCAATCCCTGGCGCGCCACCACGCTCGAATGGCAGACGCCCGAGACGCCGCCGAAGCACGGCAACTGGGGCAAGGATCTGCCGGTCGTCCACCGCTGGGCTTATGACTACAGCGTGCCCGGCGCGAAGGAAGACTTCATTCCGCAGAACGTGCCGCCGACCAGCGAGACGCCCGTCGGCCACCATGACCACGGTGCGACCTCGTGAGCCTGACGGTCGCCTATGGTGCGCTGCTCACCGGCGTTCTCGTCTGGCTGGTACTGGTCACGCGCCTGCGCACGAAATCCTGGGAACCGCTCGTCGTCACCGGCGAGCTCGATCGCCAGCGCTTTCCGCCGCAGCGCGTCGGATTGTGGGTCTTCCTCGCGGTCGTGACCTCGCTGTTCGCCTTGTTCATTTCCGCCTTTTTCATGCGCATGGGTCACGGCGGCCCCGCATCGGACTGGAAACCGTTTCCCGAGCCGCTGATCCTCTGGATCAACACCGCCGTGCTGATCCTCGGCAGCGTGGCGATGCAATGGGCGCGGGCGTCGGTGGCGAAGGGCGATGCGACGGCAACCCGCCGCGGGCTCGCGGTCGCGGGTGTGATGACGATCGCCTTCCTGGTCGGCCAGATCCTGGCGTGGCGATTGATGATCGTCTCGGGCTACTTCCAGCCCTACAACCCGGCAGTCGCCTTCTTCTATCTGTTGACGCTGCTGCATGCGCTGCACGTCGTCGGTGGACTGTATGTATGGGGTCGCATGCTGCTGCGCATGCGTGCGCAGCACAGTGAAACCTCCGCCGCCGAGGCCATCGACGTGCGACACCGCTTCCGCCTCAGCGTCGAACTCTGCACCGTCTACTGGCACTACCTGCTGTTCGTGTGGCTGGTGGTGTTCGCCTTGCTGCTGACCCATTCGATCGACAGTCAGTTCGTGTTCGACAGGTTGTGTTGAGGGGGAAGGTGATGAGGTGATCGGGTGATGAGGTGATGACGCAAGACGCAGAGTCGCGGTGCTCCGCTTGCACTATCACCTCATCACTTCATCACCTCATCACCTGCCCACACAGGAGATTCCATGTCCGCGCATCACCCCACCATTCCCGAAGGCCTGCAGGGCGTCACCGCCGACTGGTCGGCGGACAAGCAGGCGTTCCCCGTGCCGTGGGGGAAGGCCATGATGTGGATCTTCCTGCTGAGCGACACTTTCATTTTCTCGTGCTTTCTCACGGGCTACATGAATGTGCGCATGTCGACCACGGTGCCGTGGCCGAATACCAGCGATGTCTTCGCGCTCACGGTCAACGGGCAGAGCATTCCGCTGCTGCTGATTGCCATCATGACCATGGTGCTGATCACCAGCAGCGGCACCATGGCGATGGCCGTGAACTTCGGCTATCGGCGCGACCGCAAGCGCACCGCGCTGCTGATGTTCGCCACTGCCGCGCTCGGCCTGTGCTTCGTCGGCATGCAGGCCTTCGAATGGACCAAGCTCATCATGGAAGGCGTGCGCCCGTGGGCCAATCCGATGGGCGCGGCGCAGTTCGGTTCGGCGTTCTTCATGATCACGGGCTTTCACGGACTGCACGTCAGCGGCGGCGTGATCTATCTGACCGTGGTCGCGATCCGCGTACTGAACGGCTTCTACGATCGCAAGGGCACGTACGAGACTGTCGAAGTTGCCGGGCTCTACTGGCACTTCGTCGATCTGGTGTGGGTCTTCATCTTCGCGTTCTTCTATCTCTGGTAGGAGTGCTTATGGATCACGCCGTACACGCGCCTGCGCACGACGCATCCCATGATCAGGGCCAGCAGCATCCGATCAGGCTCTACCTGTGGATCTGGGGACTGCTGTTCGTGCTCAGCGCCTTCTCCTACATGGTCGACTACTTCCGCGTGCAGGGTTATCTGCGCTGGACGCTCATCATCATCTTCATGCTGCTGAAGGCGGGTTTCATCATCGCCATCTTCATGCACATGAAGTGGGAACGGCTCGGCCTCAAGCTCGCCATCCTCCTGCCGCCGCTGGCGCTGCTGGTGCTGATCGGCCTCATGGCGATCGAAGGCGACTACACCTTTCTGACGCGGCTCGCGTCCTTCGGCCAGGAAGCGGCAGCGCCCGCGCCCCTGCACCATGACTGACGACGTTCACGCGCTCATCTTCTGGGGCTGCATGCCGATCGCGCTGGTCGTGTTCGCGACGATGCTGCATTCGATCGCCACGTTCCGTCGCACGGCGGCAGTGCGCAATGCCATCGCCGAAACGCTCTGGGCGCTCGTGCCGATCGTCATCGTGATCGCGATGGCCGCGCCTGCCGTGAAGTCCCTCGTGACGCACGCGCCCGTCAGCGAAACCGCTCGCCAGACCCGCACGCCGGCGGGGCCCGAACTGGCCGGCGAGATCCCACAGAAAGCTTTTCATGACGGCGGCATCCCGCTATAAGACTCCCCGGCCGAGCCCCGGCCGCGTGCGGCTTTTCCCGACTGCTTTCCACTATGGCCTTCTCATCACCTGCCTCGCGGCGGGCTCTGCTGTCGAGCCCTGAACTCGTGGGGAGCTTCCCCACCCCATGACGTCCCGACGGGTTCTGTTTCGCCGCCTGGCCCTGGCCGGCGTCCTGCTTGCGTTGGTCGTCGTCGTGCTCGGTGCCTGGGTCCGGCTGAGTGCCGCCGGCCTCGGCTGTCCCGACTGGCCGGGCTGCTATGGGCATCTCTCCGTGGATCAGGCTGCGCAGAACGTCGATACCATCAATGAGGCCTTCCCGCACCGGCCATTCGAGTATCACAAGGCCATCAAGGAAATGGTTCACCGCTACTTCGCGAGCGGCCTGGGCCTGCTGATCCTGGTGCTCGCCGGGCTCGCCATCGCCAATCGCAAGGATCCGAATCAGCCGGTGGGGCTGCCGATCGCGCTGGTCGCGCTGGTGATCTTCCAGGGCCTGCTCGGGATGTGGACCGTGACGCTGCTGCTGAAGCCGCTGATCGTGGTCCTGCACCTGCTCGGCGGGCTCGCGACCCTGTCGCTGCTGGCGTGGCTGGCCATCGATCCCGAACGCCGCACGCGCGTGCGCGAAGAGACAGGCATCCGCCGCCTCGCGCTCATCGGTCTGATCGTCCTTGGCGTGCAGATCGCACTCGGCGGCTGGACCAGCAGCAACTACGCCGCGCTCGCCTGCCCCGATTTCCCGACCTGCCAGAACGTCGCGTGGCCACCCATGGATATCAAGGACGCCTTCGTACTCTGGCGCGGACTCGGCATCGACTACGAAGGCGGTGTGCTCGATCACCCGGCACGGGTGGCGATCCATTTCTTCCATCGGCTCGGCGCCATCGTGACGGCGCTGGTCCTCGGCCTTCTGGCACTGCAGGCGTGGCGCAAGGGTCGCAACACCTCGGTGAAAGTCGCCGGCGCCGTTCTCGGTGCCGTGCTGATCGCGCAATTGATCCTCGGACCGCTGATGGTCGTGCGGGCGCTGCCGCTGCTGCTGGCGACGGCACATAACGGTGTGGCGGCCCTGCTGCTGCTGAGCGTCGTGCGCATGAATCGCCTGCTGCGGCCATTGCCCTCGCGCCTGTGAGGATGCCGTGACCGCATCCTCCGCTCCCTCGTCCGCCACCTGGCGCGACTACTACGAACTCGGCAAGCCGCGCGTGGTGCTGTTGATCGTGTTCACCGCGATCGTCGGCATGTTTCTCGCGGCGCCGGGCCTGCCGCCGAGTCATGCGCTGCTGTTCGGCACGCTCGGTATCGCGCTGGCGGCGTCGTCGGCCGCGGCCGTCAACCATGTGCTGGATCG
Source organism: uncultured Steroidobacter sp. (assembly GCA_964457865.1). Classification (GTDB taxonomy): domain Bacteria; phylum Pseudomonadota; class Gammaproteobacteria; order Steroidobacterales; family Steroidobacteraceae; genus Steroidobacter. Next base: position 14,818 of record CAYWHG010000064.1, on the reverse strand, counting down.
TCGTTTCGACGAACAGATGGCGCGCACCCGCAATCGTCCGCTGCCGACGGGGCACGTCAACGCACGTCAGGCGCTGGCCTACGCCGCCGCGCTCGGCGTGCTGTCGATGGCGCTGCTGTGGATCCTGGTGAATCCACTTACCGCCGTGCTGACATTCTGTTCGTTGATCGGTTACGCAGTGATCTACACGGTGTGGCTGAAACACGCGACGCCGCAGAACATCGTGATCGGCGGCGCGGCCGGCGCCGCACCGCCGGTGCTCGGCTGGACGGCCGTCACCGGACAGGTCGATCCGTACTCGCTGCTGCTGTTCCTGATCATCTTCACCTGGACCCCGCCGCATTTCTGGGCACTCGCGATCGCCCGCCGCGATGAATATGCCAAGGCCGGCATCCCGATGCTGCCCGTCGCGTACAGCATCGAGTTCACGCGGCTGCACATCCTGCTCTACACCATCCTGCTGGTGATCGTGACGCTGCTGCCCTACCTCACGGGCATGAGCGGACTCATCTATCTCGCCGCCGCGCTCATCCTGGGCGGCTTCTTCCTGTATCGCGCCACGCAGCTCAAACGCGACGTCGATGCGCGCCTGCCGATGCAGATGTTCAGTTTCTCGATCACCTACCTGGCGCTGCTGTTCGCGGCTTTGCTACTGGATCACTACGTGAGGATCCGGATCTAGAGACTAGGCGCTAGGTTCTAGGCCCTAGGCGCTAGTTAATGACTCAGCGGTTCTTACCAGAACCTAGCGCCTAGGGCCCAGGGCCTAGTACCTTCTCCGTGTGCCTACCCGTAGCCGCAGCTTCGTTCCCTGGCTCCTGATCGCCGTCGTCGCGCTGATCGCGTACGGCTCGCTGTATCCGTTCAACCTGAAACCGGACGCGCTCGCGCACGGTGTGCTCGATGCGCTGCGCGAATTGTCGTGGGCCCGCGCCGGGCGCGGCGATCGCATTGCGAACGTGCTGTTGTACCTGCCGCTCGGCTTCTGTCTGTTCCTGTGGCTGTCGTCGCGCCTGCGACGCAGTGCGGCCATCGTCGTGACGGTCGCGCTGGGTTCGATGCTGTCGTGCGCGATCGAGGTGGCGCAGGTCTATATCTCCAGCCGCGTGCCCAGCCTCACGGATCTCACGCTCAACGCGCTGGGCACGCTGATCGGCGCAACGGCGGGGATGGGGTGGGACAAGATGGGCGGGCTGATGCACCTGCCGCGGCGCGCCGAAAAACCGCATCGCGATCCGGCCGCGGCGCTGCTGATCGCGACCTGGCTGCTGTGGCGGCTCGCACCATTCATCCCGCATCTCGATCTCGGCAAACTCAAGGCCGCGCTGCAGCCGTTGTTCCGGCCGCAGATCGACATCAGCAGCACGCTGATCTGGCTGACCTGCTGGCTGGTGGTGTCGCAGGCACTCACCTCGCTGGTGAGTCGCGCGCACACGCTCGAAGCCCTGCTGATCATGATCGCGGCCGTGCTGGTGGGACGGCTCGTCGTCGCCAACCAGACCTTCGTGGCCTCGGAACTGGTGGCGCTGATCGCACTCGTGCCGATCGTCGTGCTGATGTATCGCATGACGCCCGGTCCGCGGCGTCTGCTGCTGCTCGTCGCCATGCTGGCCGTGTTCCTTTTCGAACGGCTGACGCCGTTCGCGTTCACCGGCCCCGCGCCGGCCTTCGATTTCTGGCCCTTCCTCGGCTGGTATGCCGCCGGCTTTCCGCTCGACTGGAGCGAATTCTTCGGCACCGTTTTTCTGTTTTCCGCCCTGCTGTGGACGCTGCGACATGCGGGCACGTCCTTCCGGCTCGCCGCCGGCATCGTGCTGGCGCTGGTCTGCGCGACGGAGCTGCTGCAGTTGTGGCTGCCGGAGCGCGACGCATCGATCACCGATCCGGTGATCGCCCTGGTGGTCGTGCTGGCGTTTCGTTACACGCAGCGCCAGCAGCGCCGGATGTTCACGGGGCGTCCTGCGTCCCGACGCGAGCACAACCTTTGAATTCCCTGCCGTCGAGGACGGCGCGCGCGGCAAAGGCGAAGTACTCGCCCGACATGGAATCGCGGCAGGCCTGCGCTTCGATCTGCAGTTCGAGTTTGTGTCGTGCGTCGCTGGCGCGATAGCCGACCGTTCCCTCGGCATCCTCCGACTGCAATTCGCCGAGCGTGAGTTCCTTCGGATCCTCGGGCTGCTTCCAGACCATGCCGGTCTGCGTGACCTCCGCCGCCCAGAACGGCTCATTGCCGCGCGCCGAGACGACGTTGTCGGGAATGGGGCGATCACAGCCGCGGCCTTCGCTGGTCGACGCCGCATACAGCAACTGCTCCAGCATGAAGGCGCCGGGCTGGCCCCTGGCCGCAGGCACTTCGTCCGGCACCGGTCCGCGCTCGCCGTAGCTTTCGACATACAGCGATGTGGTGGTGTCTTCCGTCAGCAATTGCGTCAGCGCACCTTCGCCATCGATCAGCCACAGCTCGGCCGGCTCGTCGCAGGCACGAAACGTCGCATGATCGCCATCGGCGGTGACGATGCCGCGCTTGATGGCGAGGCTCGATTCCGCGGACGACTCGTCGAGCGGACCGGAAGAGAGTTCCGACGTCGGCGCCGACGGACTGGCGGAAACGGGCGCGGCCGGTAGCGGTGGCTCGCCCTGCTGGCCGCAGCCGGCCATCAACAAACCGATCAGCGATGCGCCCGTCAGGCGCAGGATCCGACAGCGAAACATTTGCGAACCCTCCCCAGGCGCAACGTCAGGCAATCTCTCTGTCGCCGCAGAATAGCGCGTCGCCCGCCGCGGTTGCCATTCCACACGCGCCATTCAGGGGGCTGCGCCCGACTCGTGATGACTGGCGCAGCAAGCTACAATCGCCGCCCGCCAGACGCTCGCCTGTAACATCGAAATGAATCCGCCGTTCGACCGTCTCTGCCAACAACACCTGCATCTGCACCGCGTCTGATCATGGACGTTTCCCACATTCTGTCCGGTTTGAACGACGAGCAGCGCGCCGCCGTCACCGCGCCGCTGGCGCCGACATTGGTGCTCGCCGGCGCGGGCAGCGGCAAGACGCGCGTGCTCACGCATCGGGTCGCGTGGCTGGTGCAGGTCGAGCACGTGTCGCCGCACGGCATCCTCGCCGTCACCTTCACCAACAAGGCCGCAGGCGAGATGCGTGGTCGCATCGAGTCGCTGCTCGAGGTGCCGAGCGCGCCGCTGTGGATCGGCACCTTCCATGGCATCGCCCATCGGCTGCTGCGTCTGCACTGGCGCGAGACGAACCTGCCGCAGGCGTTCCAGATCATCGACTCCGAGGATCAGTTGCGCGCCATCCGCCGCATCGTCAAGGGACAGAATCTCGACGAAGCGCGCTGGGTGCCGAAGGAAATCATGTGGTTCATCAATGCGCGCAAGGACGAAGGCAAGCGCGCGAAAGACATCAAGGACGAGGGCGATCCGAACCGTCGCCAGTTCATCAAGCTCTACGAGCTGTACCAGGAGCAATGCGATCGCAGCGGCAGCGTCGACTTCGCCGAGTTGTTGCTGCGGGCCTATGAATTGCTGCGCGACCGTCCCGACGTGCTGCAGCACTACCGCAACCGCTTCCATCACGTGCTGGTCGACGAATTCCAGGACACCAACACGATTCAATACGACTGGCTGAAGCTGCTGGTCGGCCCGGGCGGCGTGCCGTTCGCAGTGGGCGACGACGATCAGTGCCTGGCAGCCGGCACGCAGATCACGATGGGCGATGGCTCGCTCAAACCCATCGAACACATCGTTGTCGGCGACACGGTCAGATCGGCCTACGGCAGCGGCGATTTCCGACCTGCGCCGGTCACCGAGACCTTCTGCCGGCAGCGGACCGGCCGCATCATCAATCTGCACCTGAGATCCGGACGAGTGCTCAGGAGCACCCCTGAACACACGCATTTTGCCGGTTACCTGCACGGCGAGACACCACAGACGAACTTCCTGTATCTCATGCACAAGGAGGGCGTCGGCTACCGCCTGGGAACATCGCAGACCTATACCAATGGTCAGGTCCGGCGTGTCGTCGGCTTCAAGCAGCGCGCCATCCAGGAACACGCGGATGCCGCGTGGATCATCCGCACTCACCCCAATGAGAACGAGGCCCGTCTCGACGAGATGGTGACGTCGCTGCGCTATGGGCTGCCGACGTTGCCCTTCAGTCCGCGCAAGGGCAAAGGCGTCAACGGGCTGGTGCACGATCCGCGTTACATCGGCGAGGTATTCGCATCGCTCGACACCACTGCCGCGGCCGAGAGATTGCTGGAGGACGTGGGCCTCGATCCGGACCGGCCGCATCATGTGCCGCGAGGACGAAATTCAAAGCGCCGCAATATCGTGATCACGTTGTGCGGCGATCGTCGCGGCACCAATCCGATGCACTGCATCAGCCTGATCGGTACGAGTCCGAAGGATCGCGGCATTCTGGAGGCACTGGGCCTGAGCATCCGGTCGGCGAAGAAATCCGGTCCCAGCTGGCGCTTCGAGACCGTGCGTCGCAATTTCGCAGACCTCATGACCATCGCGCGCCGCATTCGCGAACAACTGGATGACGCGCGCTATGTGTTGCAAGGAAGGATCCTGGGTCGCTCGCTGCCCTTCGTTACGGCAGGCAGTATCCGCTGCGGCATGGTCGTGGCGACGGAAGCCGGCGAATTCGACATCGTCGACAGAATCGAGCACGAAGCGTTCACGGGCAATGTTCATGACCTGAATGTCGCGAACACCCACAACTTCATGGCGAACGGCATCGTCACGCACAATTCGATCTACAGGTGGAGGGGCGCGAAGGTCGAGAACCTGCATCAGTACCGCCGCGATTTTCCGGGCGTGCAGATGTTCCGCCTGGAACAGAACTATCGATCGACCGGCAGCATTCTCGAGGCCGCGAACGCGCTGATCAGCAACAACACGGGCCGGCTCGGCAAGAACCTGTGGACTGCCGGCGAGCGCGGCGATCCCGTGCGTCTGTACTCGGCGTTCAATGAACGCGATGAGGCGGACTTCGTCGTCAACCGCATCCGCGACTGGGTGCTGAAGGGCGGACGGCGCTCCGAATGCGCCATCCTGTATCGCTCCAATGCGCAGTCGCGAACGTTCGAAGAAGCACTGCTGTCGGCGCGCATTCCGTATCGCGTGTACGGCGGCCTGCGGTTCTTCGAACGCGCCGAAATCAAGGACGCGCTGGCGTACCTGCGCCTCATCTTCAATCGCGCCGACGATGCCTCGTTCGAACGCATCGTGAACTTGCCGACGCGCGGCATCGGCAACAAGACGCTGGACACGGTGCGCAGCTACGCGCGCGCCAACGCCTGCTCGATGTGGCAGGCGGCGGGCGCCTGCATCGGTGAACTCGGCAACCGCCTCGGTCAGAACCTGCATGCCTTCCTGCAGCTCATCGAGCAGCTCGATCGCGACACCCGCGATCTGCCGCTGCACGAGCAGGTCGATCACATCATCAATGTCAGCGGCCTGATCGCGCACTACAAGCAGGACAAGGGTGATCGCGGCGAAGCGAAGGTCGAGAACCTGGAAGAACTCGTGACCGCAGCGCGCGGCTACGAACCGGACGAAACTACGCAGGTGCCGCCGCTGGCGAACTTCCTCGCGCATGCGGTGCTGGAATCCGGCGAGGATCAGGCCAGCGAGTGGGAAGACGGCGTGCAGATGATGACGCTGCACTCGGCGAAGGGCCTGGAGTTTCCCGTCGTTTTTCTGAGCGGCATGGAAGACGGCCTGTTTCCCAGCCAGCGTTCCATCAGCGATGCCGGCGGCCTCGAAGAGGAACGCCGCCTGTGCTACGTCGGCACGACGCGCGCCATGAAACACCTGTACCTGACCTACGCCGAGCAGCGCCGCCTGCACGGCACCGACACGTACGGCACGCCCTCGCGCTTCATCAAGGAAATTCCGCCGGAGCTGATCGAGGAAATCCGTCCGCGCATCCAGGTGTCGCGACCGATGTACACGCCGCGTCCAGCCAACGGCGGCCGCCTGCAGGAGGAAGCGCCCGCAACCGGCATTCGCCTCGGTCAGCGGGTGCGCCACGGCAAATTCGGCGAAGGCGTCATCCTCGACATCGAAGGTCAGGGCAGCCACGCCCGCGTGCAGGTCAACTTCGAACGCCAGGGTCCGCCGAAGTGGCTGATGCTGGCGTATGCGAATCTGGAGCCGGTATGACAATGAGAGGTGACTGGCTACTGGCTACTGGCGGCTGGCCAGAGCAGAAGACGTCGGCTGTATTCCGGCCAGTCGCCAGTAGCCAGCAGCCAGCAGCCATCTTCATCGCGGCGCTGCCGCGATGAAGATCATCATTCTCGGTGCCGGCCAGGTCGGCCGTACCGCGGCCACGCACCTGGCGCGCGAGGAAGCGAACGAAGTCACGGTCGTCGACACCAACGACGAACTGCTGCGCGATCTGCAGGATCGCCTCGACATCCGCACGCTATCCGGCAATGGCGCCTATCCGGGAACGCTGGAAGCCGCCGGCGCCAGGGACGCCGATGTGTTCGTCGCGCTGACCAACAGCGATGAAGTGAACATGGTGGCGTGCCAGATCGTGCGGACGCTGTTCAACAGCGACGCCACACGCATCGCCCGCATCCGCTCCAGCGACTACACGCGTCATCCGAAACTGTTCGAGACTGAGGATCGTGCCTTCGCCGTCGATGTCACCATCAGCCCGGAACAACTGGTCACCGATCACGTGGTGCGGCTGATCCAGTTTCCCGGCGCCTTCCAGGTGCACGATTTCGCCGACGGCCGCGTACGGCTGGTGGGCGTGAAGGCGCTGAAGGGCGGGGCGCTCGTCGGCCAGCAGCTCAGACAGCTGCAGTCGCATATTCCCGGTCGCGATGCGCGCGTCGCGGCCATCTATCGCGGCGGCCGCAGCATCAAGCCGGACGGCGAGACCGTCGTCGAGCACGGCGACGAAGTGTTCTTCATCGCCGCACGCGAGGACATCCGCCTCGTCATGAACGAGATGCAGCGGCTGGAAGAGCCCGTGCGCCGCGTCGTCATCGCCGGCGGCGGCAACATCGGCTTCCGGCTGGCGCAGGTGCTGGAAGTCGAACACCAGGTGAAACTGATCGAGCGCGATCAGCGGCGCGCGCGACGCATTTCCGAGCAGCTCAGCAACACCATCGTGCTGAACGGCGATGCCGCCGACGAAGATCTGCTGCTGGAAGAAAACATCGACAGCGCCGACGTCTTCGTCGCCGTGACCAACGCCGAAGAGGCGAACATCCTCTCGGCAATGCTGGCGAAGCGGCTCGGCTGTCACAAGGTGATGGCACTGATCAATCGTCCGGCGTATGCCGAGCTGGTCGAGAGCGGCACCATCGACGTCGCCCTCTCGCCGCAGCAGGTGACGATCGGTTCGCTGCTGGCGTACGTGCGGCGCGGCGATGTGGTGCGCGTGCACTCGCTGCGGCGCGGCGCCGCCGAGGCCATCGAAGCCGTCGCGCACGGCACGCAGGGCGAAGGCCGCGTCATCGGCCGCCGCATCGAAGACATCCCGCTGCCCGAGGGCACCACCATCGGCGCCGTCGTACGCGGCGACGAAGTCCTGATCGCGCATCACGACACGATGATCCAGCGCGACGATCACGTGATCATGTTCCTGACGGATCGCAGGCACATCGAAGCGGTGGAGAGGTTGTTCGATGTGCCGAAGAGGGCGACGAGGTGAGAAAGAGGCGCTAGGTGCTAGGCTCTAGGCACTAGTCAGAAAAAGAATCGGAGCACTCAATGGATACGTCGTCCGGGCACCCAACCCGTCTCTTCTACCCAGGCTAGCGCCTAGGGCCTAGCACCTGGCACCTTTCTTCCATGAACTTCGCCGTCGTCCAGCGCATCCTCGGTCTGCTGCTGATGCTGTTCAGCCTGACCATGCTGCCGCCAATCGGGGTCGCGCTGCATTTCAACGACGGCAACTGGCAGCCGTTCTTCGACGCCTTCGTCGCGCTGCTGGTCGTGGGCTTCATTGCGTGGTGGCCGGTGCGCAAGCGGGTGCGCGAGCTGCGGTTGCGCGATGGCTTCCTCGTGGTGGCGCTGTTCTGGGTCGTGCTCGGCATTGCCGGTTCGGTGCCGCTGTATCTGTCGGCCGAACTCGGCATGTCGCTGACCGACGCCGTCTTTGAAGCCATGTCGGGCTTCACCACGACCGGCGCGATCATTTTTCCGTCGCTCGACAGCCTGCCCGAGTCGGTCCTGTACTACCGCAGCCAGATCGAATGGCTCGGCGGCATCGGTATCGTCGTGCTGGCCGTGGCGCTGCTGCCCATGCTGGGCGTCGGCGGCATGCAGCTGCTACGCGCGGAAACGCCAGGGCCGGTGAAGGATGCGAAGCTGACGCCGCGCATCACCGAGACAGCCAAGGCCCTGTGGATCATCTATCTCGGCATCACGGTGGCCTGCGCGCTCGCCTACTGGGCCGCGGGCATGCGGCCGTTCGATGCGGTGGCGCATGCCTTCACGACTGTGTCGACGGGCGGCAACTCGACCCATGACGCGAGCATCGCGTACTTCGATAACGCGGCGATCGAAGGCGTCTGCGTCCTCTTCATGTTCATCGGCGGCATCAACTTCTCGCTGCACTTCCTGGCCTGGCGGCATCGCCGCCTCGGCGACTATCTGCGCGATCCGGAATTCAGCGCCTTCGTGCGTATCCTGGTCGTGAGCATCACGCTGTACACGGTCGTGCTGTGGATCACGCGCTTTGCCGACGAACCCGGCAATGCCCTGCGCCTCGCGCTGTTCCACGCCGTCTCGATGCAGACGACTTCCGGATTCGTCACGGACGATTTCACGCACTGGCCCGGCGCGCTGCCGGTGATCATCGTGCTGTCGGCCTTCATCGGCGGCTGCGCCGGTTCGACCTCCGGCGGCATGAAGATCGTGCGCTGGCTGCTGATCCTCAAGCAGGGCCAGCGCGAGGTGAACCAGCTCGTGCATCCGAGCGCGGAGCTGCCGGTCAAGCTGGGTCGCAAGCCCATGGACGTGCGCGTGATAGAGGCGGTGTGGGGCTTCTTCGCGGTCTACGTGATCGCCTTCGGCATTCTCATGATCGCCCTGCTCGCGACCGGCGAGGATCAGGTGACGGCGTTCTCGGCCATCGCAGCCTGCATGACCAACACCGGCACGGGCCTCGGCGAAGTCGCGCGGAGTTTCACGAGTCTCACGGACGGCGGCAAATGGATCTGCGTGCTCGCCATGCTGCTCGGCCGTCTCGAAGTATTTCCGCTGTTGGTGCTGATCTCGCCCACGTTCTGGCGGCGCTAACGAGGTTGCCCGCACGCGTCGCAGCGTGTCTAATCGGTCGCGGGTGTCATCGTCGTGCTGTACGTGGTGACAGGCAGGAACTGGTCGGGCCGCCAGTTCGCGCATGAGCACCATGAATCAACACCCGCACGCGGCGCGGCCCATCGCCGTTTCCGACAAGTTCTCCGATGCACTCGACCGCTTCCTGCATGTCGAGGCCATCAGCGGCATCGTGCTGCTGGTCGCTGCCGCCATTGCGCTGGGCTGGGCGAACTCGCCGTGGTCTGCTTCCTACGAGTCGTTCTGGCACGCGCCGCTGACGTTCGGCGTCGGCCCGTGGGTAATCGCGCAGCCGCTGCATTTCTGGATCAACGATGGACTGATGGCCATCTTCTTTCTGGTGGTCGGGCTGGAGATCCGGCGCGAACTGCACGAGGGTGCGCTGGCGAACACACAGCAGGCCATCCTGCCGATCGCCGCCGCGCTCGGCGGTGTCGCGGTGCCGGCACTCATTTTTCTCGGCTTCAATGCCGATCCGGCGGCGCAACGAGGCTGGGCCGTACCGACCGCCACCGACATCGCGTTCGCACTCGGTGTGCTCGCCCTGCTGGGCAAGCGTATTCCGTCACCAGTGCGCGTGTTGCTGCTGGCCATCGCCATCATCGACGACATCGCCGCCATCCTGATCATCGCGCTGTTCTATTCGAGCGGCATCAAGCTGGCCGGCCTGGCGATCGTGGCCGTCGGTGTCGGAATGGTGTGGCTGTGGCACTGGCTGGGCATCCGCTCGGCACTGGCGTACCTGCCACCCGCGCTGGTGGTATGGCTGGGACTGTTGTATGCGGGCTTGCATCCGACCCTCGCCGGCGTGGTGCTCGGACTGCTCACGCCCGTGCGCCCGCTGACTGGCCGCGAGAATCCGTTGACGCGTGCCAGCCGGGCATTGCGTGAGTTCCAGGAGCGTGACGAGCGGCGGGCGCACGCTGCGCACGAACTGATGCACCCGCTGAAGGAGCTGCAGCGCGCGCAGCTGGAAATGCTGCCGCCGGTGGTCCGCGTGCAGGCCGTGCTGCATCCGTGGGTGGCCTACGGCGTGATGCCGCTGTTCGCGCTCGCCAATGCCGGCGTGAGTTTCAGTGGCCTCGGGATCGACGGCACGCAGTCCGCAACCGTGCTGGTGATCGCCGGCGTCACGCTGGGACTGGTTGTCGGCAAGCCGGTGGGCATCATGCTGGTGAGCACGCTGATGGTGAAGCTCGGCATCTGCCGGCTGCCCGAGGGACTGACCTGGCGCGGCGTGTTCACGGTGGGTTGTCTCGCCGGCATTGGTTTCACCATGTCCATCTTCATCGCGACGCTGGCCTTCGGCGATCCGGCCCTGTTGTCGGCGGCGAAGCTCTCGGTGCTGATCGCGTCGACGAGCGCAGCCGTCATCGGCCTTGCCGTCGGCCATGTCTGTTTCCGACGACCGGGCGGGAAACTTGTCATGGACTGACGCTCCAACCAGAATTCGCCACCGTTTTGCCAGAATCGCCCGGCACAGTCTCCACGTGAGATCACCGGGGAACCTTTTGCTGCGCGAAGCCGCTTAGCCCGCACCTGGCCCGCCGGGACTTTTCCACTGCCATCAGCCTCATGCCCAAACTGAACAAGCTGCGCTCCACCTTCAGGAAGTTCCGTCGCCAGATCCTGGTCGGCGGTGCGCTGGTGGCCGGTCTCGCACTGATCGCGCTGCTGGCCTGGATCATCTATCTCGATCGCATCGTCACGCAGCAGTTCGAGGGCCGCCGCTGGACACTGCCGGCGCAGGTCTACGCCGAACCGACCGAACTCTATGTCGGGCAGAGCTTCGGTGCCGACGCGATGGAACAGGAACTGCGCCGGCTCGGCTATCACCGCGTCGATGCGCCGCAGGCCTCGGGCAGCTACCGGCGCCGCGGCTCGCGTATCGATTTCGTCAGCCGCCGTTTCCAGTTTGCCGATGCGGTCCAGGAGTCGCAGGCGCTGACGATCTCGGCCGATGCGCACTCCATCGTGTCGATCACGAGCGGCGGCGAGGACGTGCCGATCTTCCGTCTCGACCCGCTGCTCATCGGCAGCATTTTCCCGATCCACGGCGAGGACCGCGTCGTCGTCACGCCGGAAGAAGTGCCGGCGATGCTGCCGGCGGCGCTCAAGGTCGTCGAGGATCGCAAGTTCGATACGCATCATGGCGTGAACGTCGGCGCGATCATCCGCGCCGCGTGGATCAACGTGCGCGCCGGACAGATCGAGCAGGGCGGTTCGACGCTGACGCAGCAGCTCGTGAAGAGTTACTTCCTCGACAACCGCCGCACCTTCGGCCGCAAGATCGAAGAGGCGATGATGGCGATGCTGCTCGAAGTCCACTTCGAGAAGCAGGACCTGCTCAACGCCTACATCAACGAGATCTATCTCGGGCAGGACGGGCGACGCGCCGTTCATGGCTTCGGGCTCGCCAGCCAGTTCTACTTCGGCAAGCCGCTCGCCGAACTGCAGCTGCATGAAGTGGCGCTGCTGGTGGCCGTCGTGCGCGGCCCGTCGTACTACGATCCGCGCCGTCATCCCGAGCGCGCCAGGACGCGTCGCGATCTGGTGCTGAAGCTGATGACGGAACACCAGGTCATCGATGACAAGGTTGCGAAGCAGGCCATGCAGCGGCCGCTCGGTGTGGTGCGTGCCGGCACCCAGACGGGCAGTTACTACCCGGCGTTTCTCGATCTCGTGCGCCGCACGCTGCGTCGCGACTATCGCGAGGAAGATCTCACCGAAGCCGGCCTGCGCATTTTCTCGACCCTGAATCCGCTGGTGCAGAGCCGTGCCGAAACCACACTCTCGCAGGAACTGGATCGAATCGAAAAGGCACGCAAGAAAAAGAAGCCGGAGCCGCTGGAAGGCGTGGTCGTCGTCACCTCGCCGTCGAGCGGCGAAGTGATCGCGATGGTCGGCGGCCGTCAGGCGACGTTCGAGGGCTTCAATCGCGCGCTCGATGCCAAGCGCTCGATCGGTTCGCTGGTGAAGCCGGTGATCTATCTCGCCGCGATGGAAACGGATCGTTTCACGGCGGCATCGATCATCGAGGACGGACCGGTCGAAGTGAAACTCGCGAACGGCAAGACCTGGCAGCCGCAGAATTATTCGCAGGAATTCTATGGCCCGGTGCCGCTGGTACGCGCGCTGGCGCAGTCGATGAACCTCGCCACGGTACGGCTCGGTCTCGACGTCGGACTGCCGAAGGTGACGCGCGAGTTCAAGGTGCTGGGCCTGGCTAACGAGCCGCCGGAACTGCCGTCGGTGCTGCTCGGTTCGCTCGACGTGTCGCCGCTGGAAGTGGCGCAGCTCTACAACGCCTTCGCCAGCGGCGGCTTCAACACGCCGCTGCGCGCCGTACGCGCCGTGCTCGACGCCGAAGGCCAGCCGCTCAAGTCGTTCGCGCTCGAAGTGACGCCGGTGGCTTCGCCGCAGGCCGTGTACGAGGTGAACCAGATGATGGTGCAGGTGATGGAGCGCGGCACCGGCGCCGGCGCGCGCGCAAACCTGCCGTCGGGACTCGTCGTTGCCGGCAAGAGCGGCACCTCATCGGATTATCGCGACAGCTGGTTCGCGGGTTTTTCCGGCAGTCATCTCGCGGTCGTGTGGATCGGCTACGACGACAACACGCCGACGGGACTGACCGGCTCGTCGGGATCGCTCGCCGTGTGGTCGCGACTGATGGGCTCGATCCCCACCACCTCGCTCAGCATGCCCCTGCCCGAGGGCCTGCAGGAAACCTCCATCGACTACCTCACCGGCTATGCCGCGCAACCGGGCTGCGGGGAACAGCCCGTGATCGTTGCGCTGCCGCAAGGAACGAGCGTGCCCGTGAACCCCGGCTGCGCATCCACGGTGATCGACCAGATCGGCGAGCGAGCGCGCAGCTGGTGGCAGGGCCTCATCAACTGACGAACTGGCGGGCGAGCGCGGCAGACTGGCACACTGGTCTCTGGCCGACTGGCCGGATGAACTGGCCGGATGAAGAGATGCGATGAACAGACACTCCGCCCTGATCGTGATCGCGCTGCTGCTGGGCGCCTGCTCGGTGCCGCAACCATATCGACCCACGACGCCGACACCCAGCGTGCCGCCGCAGTCCGGCGCGCCGCCGACCGTCGAAACCCAGCCCGCGCCGCTACCGCCGACGGTGGAAGAACCGCAGCCGCTGCCCGCACCGGTCATCCGCGAACCGGTCCTGAGTCCCGCCTCGCGTGCGCTGGTCGGTCAGGCGCAGACCCAGCTCGAGGCGAAGAACTACGCCGTAGCCGCTTCTTCGCTGGAGCGCGCGCTGCGTATCGAGCCGGACAATGCGCTGCTGTGGATCGAGCTCGGCAAGGTGCGTCAGGCCGAAGGCAACTACGTGCAGGCCGAGAACATGGGCCGCAAGGCCGTGTCGATGGCGACGAATGCGCCGAGAGCACAATCGGCCGCGTGGAGCCTCATCGCCGAGTCCCTGCGTGCGCGCGGCAGGAATCCGCAGGCACAGGAAGCGCAGGCGCGTGCGGATCAGCTGCGCTGAGGAGAAGCAGGAAGAATGTTTCACACGGAGATCACGCAGTACACGGAGGATAGAGAGAAATGATCTCCGCGAGAGATCAGCGGGGATCGAGGTCTTCCACTCCCACTCTCGTATTTCCCAACGAAATCTCTTCCGTTCTGGTCTGTGATCTCCGTGTACTCCGTGATCTCCGTGTGAAACTCTTCTCTTCCTGCCGGACCAGATTGCCCAGGAACTGCTGCGTCGCCGCTTCCCAGGTGTGCCGCAGGGCATAGTCGCGACACTCCGCGGGATCGAGCGTGAGTGCCGCGAGCGCTGCGCTGCCGAGATCTTCGCTCAGTATGCCGGTGACGCCGTTCTGCACGACATCGATGGGGCCCGTCACCGGAAATGCCGCGACGGGCACACCGCAGGCCATGGCTTCCAGCAGCACGAGTCCGAACGTATCGGTGCGACTGGGAAACACGAACACATCGGCGGCGGCGACATGGCGTGCGAGTTCCTCGCCGAACCGGTAGCCCACGAACACGGCGTCGGGAAAACGCGCTTCGAGCCCGGCGCGTGCCGGCCCATCGCCGATGACGAGCTTCGTGCCGTTCCATGGCATGGACAGAAAGGCATCGATGTTCTTTTCCACGGCCACCCGCCCGAGATACACGGCGATCGGCCGCGGCAGATTCAGGAATGTCTTCTCGCGCGGCCTGAACAGCTCGACGTCGACGCCGCGGGTCCAACGCACCAGATGCCCGAAGCCGCGCGCTTCGAGCTGTCGCTGCAGCGTCGGCGTCGCAACCATCGTGCGCGCCGCGGCCGCGTGGAAGCGGCGCAGGTGGGCGTAGCTCAGCGACAGCGGAATCGGGAAGCGCGACGCGACGTATTCGGGGAACTGCGTGTGGTACGAGGTGGTGAACGCGAAGCGGTGACGTCGACACCATCGACGAGCCGCCGCACCGAGCGTCGCCTCCGTTGCGATGTGAATCGCCTCCGGCGCGAACG
>CAYWHG010000063.1:14999-25357 GCA_964457865.1 uncultured Steroidobacter sp. | reverse complement strand
AGGTGGACTCGCTGAAAACACCGGCTCACTCTCTCCCGCAAGGGAGAGGCGAGGACACGGGCGACAGCGTCATTTCCTTTTTCCGTTCCGACCTTGCCACGTCTTCGCGACTCACCTTCCCGATTCTATCGGCCTACCTTTCCCGTACAAGGCAAACCGCTATATCGCGCGTTCCTGCACCCCAACCCTCTCAACCCTCTCCCTCCGCGCCCGCTGCAACAACACCTCCACACCGAGTCCATAGTCCATGGACTCTCCCTGCCATTTCGTCACAGCGGTGTTCGCATCGATCCGGATGCGATCGCGCTCATGATGCGCGGGCAGTCTCTGCCAATCGCCGAGCGGCTGGGAGTGTCCCGGGGCGATGCTGTCGAGCGATTCGCCGTTGGGTTTGAGGAAGCGTAAGGCACCGTCGTCGAGGACCTGAATCTGCACACCGCCTTCATGCACTTGTCTGTGATGAAAGCGACAGAGACTGACGAGGTTACGCAGGCTGGTCGCACCGCCGTTGGCCCAGTGCGCGATGTGGTGGCCGTCGACGAATTTGCTGTTGCAGCAGCCCGGGAAGCGGCAACCATGATCGCGGGAGTTCAGTGCGCGACGCAGCGCCGGCGGAATGGAGCGTGATTTCCGGCCGATATCGAGCGGATTGCCGTCGTTGTCCTCGGTGAGGTGCACCAGACTGCAATCGCACGCCAAGCGCCGGCACGTTTCCGCGGAAACGCCGGGACCGTCTTCGATTTCGCACCGGCCTGCTTCTGCGTCGCGCAGCGTTTCCGCGGAAACGTGGATGACGATCTGATGCTTGTCGCCGCCGCTCATGGCTTCGAGCCCGTGCTGCATGAAGCTCTCGGCAACCGCGCCCAGGGCATCTGCACGACGCGCGGCCCGCGGCAATTTACCAGTTGGCGTTTCAGCTGTGACCGACAGGGAATCCCGCGGGAAAACGCCCACGACCTCTGCGGCCGGATCGTCTGCCTGGGCCGGCATCTGTTCCATCGCCGCATCGAGCGCCTTGAGAACCATGGCGCCGATCTCGGCGGGTAGTCGGGCTTTCAGGATCAGCGAGCCATCGTCGTCGTACTTCCAGGTGACTGACCGGTTCTTTTGCTGTCGCGCTTCGCGCCCCAGCTCCTCGGCATCGAGCGCGTGCCGGAAGTGACGCACCAGGTTCTCGACGTGCTGTGCAGTGCCATGTCGCGCAGTCATCAACAGATCGTCTTCCGTCGCTTCGGTGGCGACGCGCGTGAGCGCGCGCACCTTGGAATAGCTCAGCTCGCCTCGTTCCATGGCAGCAGTGATCTTGGGCAAGGACTCGAGCGCTCGAGCCACGCGCACCTTCTCGCGTGCCGCGCCCATGTCGATGCCGCATTTCCAGTTGAGCCAGTGCGCGCACGACTGCGTCGCCCAATCCGACCAGCCTTCACGCCGATCGAACTCCGCGATCAGCTTCAGCCAGCGATAGTTCGCTGCGTTGAGATGGCCAGTGAGCTCGGTGATCTCGGCGGCCAGTTCAGCAACGGAACGGTCGGGCGAACGATGGGAAGTCATCGCGTCCATGACGAAAATCCTGCAGCTGTTTATATGTACAGTATGATACTGCGGCTGCGGCGACGATGCATCACGAAAATGGCTTCATTTGCAGGATATTTCTTCGGCGAGCGGTCATGACGACCGGCGCCGCACAGGCCGGTTGATCGCCAGGCTCACCAGCAGCAATGAGCCGGCGAGCCCCCACAAGCTGCCGATCGCCGCACTACTGAGCACCCAGATGAAGGGCGAATCGAGCAGTCCTCCCCGCATCATTGCCAGGAATACGACGATGGAGATCACGACGGCTGCCGCGACGTACGCAAGGAACCAGAGGTGACGCTCGTGCGCAGAGAAACGTCGCGCTAACGGCGGGCCGCTATAGCTGGAGCGATGCACATCTCGCCAGACGAAGCCGATCACGAACAGCAATCCCAGCACCGAACTGACATGTTGCAGCAGGCGATACCAGATCACGCTGTGGGTGCCGACTGTCAGTCCCATACCGTCGAAGACAGTCAGCATGCGAACGCCGCGCGCATTCTCATGGGTGAATGCATCCCACGACAGATGGGTGAACGCGCCGAGTAGCACACCCAGCGCCGCAAAAAGCCATTGCCTTGCGCTCTTCAGCGATGCAGACCGGGCGTCCGCTCCCCACGCCATGAAGAGACGATCGGGCATGAGCTCATAAGTCGCCGGCTTGATATGCAGCTGGAAGATCCAGTACCAGGCAAGCCCCATGGGCAGACAAAACGTGAATAGCGCCGCCAGACCGTGCGTGTCGTAACGCGATAGCGTGTTAGGAATGAACACACCGGAATCGGGCACCATGCTGCCGATGACAGCGGCGCTCAGCAGTCGCCAGCGACGCAGCCAATGTGCGAACGGCAATACCGCCGCTGTATGAGAAATGGTGAATGGCATGGAACTTCGACTACCGTAGCGGGAGTCGATTCTGCCATCAAGCGCGCGACCCCTATCAGGCCGCGTCGGCCTGGGCGGCCGGCGCGCTGCTGCGGATCAGGTGATCGAAGGCGCTGAGCGCCGCCTTGGAACCTTCACCCATCGCAATCACGATCTGCTTGTAAGGCGTCGTCGTGGCATCGCCCGCCGCGAACACACCGGCCAGCGATGTCTGGCCACGAGCGTCCACTTCGATCTCGCCGCGAGGACTGAGATCGAGCGTGCCTTTCAGCCAGTCAGTATTCGGCAGCAGACCGATCTGCACGAACACGCCTTCCAGTTCGATGCGGTGCGAGTCGCCGGAGGCACGATCGCGATAGCTCAGCGCGTTAACCTTGCCGCCCTCGCCGTGCACTTCCGTCGTCTGCGCCGACAGGATCACGCGCACGTTCGGCAGGCTGCGCAGCTTGCGCTGCAGGACTTCGTCGGCGCGCAGCTTGCTGTCGAATTCGATCAAGGTCACGTGACTGACGATACCCGCCAGATCGATCGCCGCCTCGACGCCGGAGTTGCCGCCGCCGACCACCGCCACGCGCTTGCCCTTGAACAGCGGGCCGTCGCAGTGCGGGCAGTACGCCACGCCGCGACCGCGATACTCGCGCTCGCCCGGCACGTTCATTTCGCGCCAGCGGGCGCCGGTCGCCAGCACGATCGATTTGCTGCGCAGGGTCGCGCCGCTCGCCAGTTTCACGCCGACCAGGCCGTCCGCATCCGCCGGCACCAGCGCCTCGGCACGCTGCAGATTCATGATGTCGACTTCATAAGTACGCACGTGATCTTCGAGCGCCGCGGCCATCTTCGGGCCCTCGGTCTCCTTCACGGAAATGAAGTTCTCGATGGCGAGCGTGTCGAGCACCTGGCCGCCGAAGCGCTCGGCCACCACACCCGTCTTCACGCCTTTGCGCGCGGCGTAGATGGCCGATGCGGCACCGGCAGGACCGCCACCGACGATCAACACGTCGAATGCGTCTTTCGCATTCAGCTGTTCAGCCTGGCGTGCATCGGCATTCGTATCGACCTTGGCGAGGATTTCCTCGATCGTCATGCGACCCTGACCGAACTCCTGTCCGTTCAGGAACACCATCGGAACGGCCAGCACCTGGCGCGTTTCGACTTCCTGCTGGAACAGCGCGCCATCGATCATCGTGCTGGTCACGTCTGGATTCAGCACAGCCATCAGATTGAGCGCCTGAACCACGTCCGGGCAGTTGTGGCAGCTCAATGAAATGAAAATCTCGAACTTGAAGTCGCCCTTGAGCGACTTGATCTGCTCGATGACGCCGGCATCGACCTTCGGCGGATAACCGCCGGCCTGCAGCAGCGCCAGCACGAGCGAAGTGAATTCATGGCCCATCGGCAGGCCGGCAAAACGGATCTTGATGTCGTGACCCGGGCTGCCAACCGAAAAGGAAGGCTTGCGTTCGACATCGCCTTCGCTTTCCTTCAGCGAAAGCAGCGGCGACAACGAGGCGATGTCCTTGAGGAGATCGCGCATCTCGAGCGACGCGTCGCTTTCGTCCAGCGACGCCACGAGCTCGACCGGCCGCGTGAGCCGCTCAAGATAGGCCTGAAGCTGTTGGCGAAGCGTTGCGTCGAGCATTGTGAATCCCTTGGGTTGACAGTTGAGGGTTGACAGTTGGCCGTCGGAATCGCGGTCGCCGCTCTGGCCGTCAACCGTCAACGGCCAACCGTCAACTTGCCGGCCCTCCTGAGGGAGGGCCGGCAAACGCGCTTAGATCTTGCCGACCAGGTCCAGCGAGGGAGCCAGGGTCTTGGCACCCGGCGTCCACTTGGCCGGGCAGACTTCGCCCGGGTGGGAAGCGACGTACTGCGCCGCCTGCACCTTGCGGAGCAATTCCTTGGCATCGCGGCCGATGCCGAGGTCATGAATCTCGGCGACCTTGATGACGCCTTCCGGATTCACGACGAAGGTGCCGCGCAGGGCGAGACCTTCTTCCTCGATCAGCACGCCGAAGCTGCGGCTGATGGCGTGGGTCGGGTCACCCAGCATCACGTACTGGATCTTCTTGATCGTGTCCGACGCGTCATGCCACGCCTTGTGCGTGAAATGGGTGTCGGTCGAGACGCTGTACACCTCGACACCGAGCTTCTTGAGCTCCGGATACACGTCGGCGAGATCGCCCAGTTCGGTCGGGCAGACGAATGTGAAATCGGCCGGATAGAAGAAGAAGATCGACCACTTGCCCTTCAGGTCGGCATCCGACACCGGCACGAACTTGCCGTTGTGATACGCGGTGGTCTTGAAAGGCTGGATAGTCGTATTGATCACTGAACTCATTCGATTGACTCCTGGACTGTAGGCAATGCTCGGGAGACCCATTCTCCGGCGATGTGCGTAAGGTACAGGGAAGCCCTGATTAGGGCCAGTCGATGGTTCCTTGTTTATTGATAGGCAACCCCTATCGGTGATCCACAAGGCAAAAAGAAGGGGGCGATTCGCCCCCTTCTGCATCACTGGAGATCGGGCCTACTTGGCCAGCGCGTCGTAAACGAGCTTGATCGAATCGGTGCGCAGCGCCGTGGTGCCGGCATCGAGACGCCGCTGGACCAGACCGACGAAGAACAGGTCGTTCTGCGGGTCGACCCAGAACCACGTGCCCGCAATACCGAACCACCAGTAGGAGCCCTCGCCCTGGGCGGACTTCAGTGCCGCGGGATCGGTGACGACCGCGAAGTCGAGACCGAACTTCGTGCCGGGCATGGCACCGAAGACCCGCAGGTCGCCGATGTGATTCTCGGTCATCAGCGCGATCGTCTCCGGCTTGAGGATCTGCCGCCCATCGAGCGATCCCTGGCGCAGCAGCATCTGGCAGAAGCGCGCGTAGTCGTGGATGGTCGAATACAGGCCGCCGCCGCCGGACTCGAGCGGCATGACGGACGGGCCCCACGGATCGCCGGTGGGCGCCAGCTTCGAGTCGGGATTGCTCCATGCGTAAACCGTCGCCACGCGCGGTTGCACGGTCGCCGGCAGGGTGAATGCGGTGTCCGTCATGGAGAGCGGTTCGAATACGTGCTTCTTCAGATAGGCACCGAATTTCTCGCCGGACAGCCGTTCGACGATCAGGCCCTGGATATCGACCGCGATCGAATACGACCAGCGCTCGCCGGGCTGGGCCAGCAGCGGAATCTTCGAGACGACATCGATCATGCCCTTGAGGTCCGGCTGGTTCATCGGCTTCTGCTCGATGAACGCATCGTCGACCGGATTGCCCGGCTGCAATCCGTAACCGAGGCCCGCCGTATGGCTCATCAGCTCACGCATGGTTGCCGGACGCGCCGCATCGACGACGATCGGCTTGCCTTCCGCATCCTTGCCGGTCACGACTTTCATGTGCGCCATCTCGGGCACGAATTTGGACACCGGGTCGTCCAGCTTCCACAGACCCTTCTCGTAGAGCTGCATCATGGCCACGCCCGTGATCGGCTTGGTCATGGAATAGATGCGGAAGATCGTGCTCTCGCTCACGGGAGCGCTGCCGGCATCCAGCGACTGAGTGCCATGTGCATTGAGCGCGGCAACCTTGCCCTTGTGCGCCAGCAACGTGATGACACCGGCCACCTGCTTGTCGTCCACTGCGTGCTTCATGCGCGCATCGAGGGCGGCGAGGCCCGCATCGGTGAATCCGGCCTGGGTACCGACGACATCCTTGGTCGTGGGCCAGGCACCGGTCGGCAAATCGGCCAGTGCACAGGCAGACAGAAGAACGGCTGCGCCGAGCAGACTGGCTCGGGCGCGCAGTGCGAAGTGATGCATCGAAACCCCCGGATGAATGTTCTTGTCGAACGAACGACTTGCGTCCGCTACTTACCGCCCGGCTCGCGGCAGTGTCCACAAAGAATTGTCATGAGCCCAATTCTCATGAGTCCTGGCCCACCCGGACGACCAGGGTGTTCGCGCCCGACTGCAGGTGCGCGAGCAGATCCGCCCGCGCGATCCGGGCCGCGCCGGGCCGGTAGGGATTGGCGTCGCGCGTCATGGACAACGGTTGACCGTTCGCGGACACCCCGATGACGCCGCATCCGCCCGACCCCACTTCGTAGATCACTTCCACGTCGCGATCCCACAGACGCGTGCGCACCTTGAGTCCGGAAAGTGCCGGCGGCATGACCGGATCGATGCACACCGACTGGAACTCGCAGGTCAGCCCGAGGAACCGCCGCACGATCAGGGCGAGTGCAATTCCGGCGCCGCTGGAATAGACACGCCAGCCGCCTTCGAGCGCGATCGTCCCGGCGGCCACGCGTTCGTAGTCGGCGCTCGCCTCGTAGCGATCGGCGAACGCCGCGTCGGAGCTGGAGTAGTAGCAGTTGGACTGGCGCAGCGCCGCCGTCGGCACGATCGACGCCAGGCCGATGGGATTGACCTGGCACAGCGCATGGAAGAATCCCTCGGCATCGCCGACATGCGCCAGCGCCTGTGCGTAGCGCAGATGTGCGTGCATGTACATGAGCCCGATCTCGCGACCGAAGAACGTCGCACTCTCGGCGCGCTGGAAGAACTGCTGCGGTCCGCCGTGATAGCGCATCGGTCGATCGAACAGGCGCACGCCATCGGGCCCGGTGAGATGCGCGCGAATCAATTGCAGATGTGCCCTCGCCTGCTCCGGCGTGAACAGTCCTTCGAGGATGGCGTGAATCATTGCCAGCGCGCTGTAGCGGACGCCGGTGATCTCGTCGCGGGGATGCAGCAGGCAGCGCGGCGCGTCGCCATCGAACATCGCATAGCCGGTGAGCACGCCATCCACCAGCAGCAGTCGCTGGAAATCCCGGCGCACGCCGGTGGCATCGGCATCCAGTGCTTCTGCAACTTCGTGCCGACCAGCCAGGCGCAGGGCGCGGGCGAGTGTCGTGAGCGTCTGGTAGTGCAGCGTCACCGTCCAGGCGCTGCACAGCCGTTCGCGCATCGCCGGATCGGCCGGTTGCAGCGAATCGTTCCAGTCGCCGTGACCGTATGCCGCCAGCGCCGTGTCTGGAATGACCCGGGTGCGGATCACCGACAGTGCCTTCTCGACGTGCTGCCAGACCGTGAGCGGCGCGCCGTCCCTGAAATAGGTGACACGCGTGTCCAGAATGTCGTGGTCGCCAGAGGCAAGGAGGTACTGGGCCAGCGCCAGCAGCGGCCAGAACACGATGTCGCCGTGCGAATCGCCGGCGCGGATGGCGCGATCGCGCTCGAAGAACATGAACCACTGCGGCCAGTCGCCGTCGTCGTTCTGTGCGCCCATGACCCGCAGCAACAGATCGCGTATCGGCGCCGTGGTGCCCAAGGCCAGCAACAGTTCCACCGGACCCTGGGTCACATCGCGCGTGCCCCAGCCGCCGCCGGAGTACTGCTCCAGGCCGCGCGGCGACAGGTAATGAATGAGCGCGTTGTGCGTCAGCCAGGGCATGATCTCACGCAGTCGCAGGACAGCCTCGCCGATCTCGCCGGCCGGCGGCTCGACGAGAGGCAGCAGCGATGTTTCGTCGATGCGGCAGTCCGCCTCGGGCGTATGCAATGGCCCGAGCAGATCCGCCTGGATGCACAGTCGATGCTTCTCGCCACGCTCTGTCGCAATACAGACGAAGGGCTGTTGTCGCGAACGACCGTTGCTGAACAGCAATTCGTCGCCGCCGACGCGCGCCGGCGGCGGTTCCATGACGAGCCGGAAACTGCCCTCGGGAAAGCGTTGCTCCATCGCGGTTCCCGGCGCCGGCCGCACCGTGACGATGCCGCCGTCGAGCTTCCAGTGCGCGCCCTGCTCCGCGCTGCCATCGTCGCCATCGAGCGCAATGTGATGCGAGATGAGACAGCGCAGCGGGGGACCGGACCGCACCTCGATTTCGAGCCGCATTTCGTTCGGATCGCTGCAGGCTTCGCTGCGGACTTCGATGAGCCCCTTGCGATGCTGATAGAGCCAGCGGCAGGCCGTCGGCGCCATGTCGAAGGCCGACGGGACATCGAGCAGTTGCCAGCCGCCGGTACCGAGATCGACGAACACCCGCAGGCCATGCGAGCGGAACAGTCCGACATAGCCATGCACAGTGGACAGCAGCCGATTGAAGCTCACATGCCCCTGCGTGAGCATCGAGTGAAAGACGCCCGCCATCCAGACCGTGGAAGTCAGCGCACTTTCATCCGGAATCGCGCTGCCCCCGGTCCGCAACAGATGACCGTGTGGCCGCAGCACGCGCAGCTCCTTCTCGCGCAACACGACATGGCGATGCTCGCCATAGAAAAAGGACAGCAGCGTGCCGTCGGCGGCGGACTCCTTGTGTCGCCAGCGGCCCGGGAACTGCGATCGCAGGGTCGCGGCATCGAGCGACAGCGCCTGGAGCGTCGGTGCCGCGCTGAATCGCGAGGCGGATGACGCAAGCTGGCGAACGACGGACGGCTCGAACGCAACAGCGAGCGACGCTTCGGGCAGACGCTGCACGCCATCGACGAGCGCCAGATCGTCGTCGGAAGTCGCTGCCGGATGATCGGCACGGAACAGCCCGAAAAAGCCGGCAGACGCACTGCCGCCGGCCGGCAACGTCATGCGCTCGTCCTGGATCACGGCCATCGAATGCTCGTGCTGCAGGCGTTTCGATGGCAGGTCCTGCGCCAGGGCATGCGGGCCTTTCAGTTGCAGCGCATCCGTCGCAAAGCCGGTGGCACGCCGCAGCGATCCCACCAGGCTCCAGGGATTGCGTCCGCCGCTCGCCAGATTCTGCCGCGAGGCGATGACCCAGCCGTGCGCGGCGTGTGGCAGCGGCGAATGATCCACGTACTGGCTGATGTAGTACTCGTTGAGCCGCGCCATCGCATAGGGCGCGAGTCCGATGTCCTGGGTGTAGATCAGATCGACCACGGCTTCGCGCGTGTCGCGATTGGCGAGATGAACCTGCCAGATCCAGGCGGACTCGCCCTTCGCCATGGTCAGGCTGACGCTGTAGCGCATGCCGTTCCAGACGCCCGAGCCGATCCAGCGATCCGCGGCGACACACGAGCCGCGCGTCGGGCTGCCCGGTCCCAGCAGCGGCGTGACAGCGACACCGCCCTGCGTGTGCAGGCGCAGGTACACGTTGGCCGGCCCGTTCTCGACGGCGTTCGCGACGAACAGATTCACCAGCGTGTCGCCGCTGTCGATGCGACGGACACCGCCGGTGTCGTCGATCACGAGACTCAGCCCATTGGCGCCGACGAGGCGCAAGGCACCCGAAGCAGACGTTTCCCTTGGCATGACACATTGTCCTTGAGCCGGAGTCGCACCAGCAATCGGCGGTTTCAGCACTGCAGCTTTTCTCTGCTGGAAGGCGGCGCGTGCCAGCCTGTATTCTCGATGCATGAAGAAACTGCTCGCCGCGCTGTCAGTCGCACTCGTCGCCGCCCCCGTTCACGCCGATGCCGGTCGCGAGGCGTTCCGCGAGATCTACAAGGAGATGGTCGAGATCGACTCCTCGCCCAGTACCGGCTCCTGCACGACAGTGGTACGCGCTGCCGAAGCACGGCTGCTGGCGGCGGGATTTTCCAGCGATGACGCACGGGTCGTGATTCCGGACGGCAAGCCCGACGACGGCAATCTCGTCGCGCGCATCCGCGCCCCGCAGGCCGGCAGGAAGGGCGTGCTGCTGCTGGCCCATATCGACGTCGTCGATGCGAAGCGCGAGGACTGGGAACGCAGTCCCTTCACGCTGTTCGAGGAGAACGGCTATTTCTACGGGCGCGGCGCGGCCGACGACAAATCGATGGCGGCCGTGTTCCTCGATCTGATGATCCGCCTCAGGCAGGAACGCGGCTTCAGGCCAAAGCGCGACCTGATCATGGCGCTCACCTGCGGCGAGGAAACCTCGAACCGCGTGAATGGCGTCGACTACCT
>CAYWHG010000063.1:8468-14899 GCA_964457865.1 uncultured Steroidobacter sp. | reverse complement strand
GCACGCGATCCGTCCGACACCGCCGCGCTGCAGACCCTGCAGGCGAACCCCAGCTACAACGCGCTGCTGCACACCACCTGCGTAGCCACCCAGATCGAAGGCGGCCACGCTCCCAACGCACTGCCGCAGCGAGCAGTGACGACCCTGTCCTGCCGCATCATGCAGGGCACCACCCCGGAACAGGTCCGGGAGACCCTGGAGCAGACGATTGCGGACCCGCAGGTGAAGGTCAGCATCGTGCGCCGGCGCGACGGATCGTCGCCCCCCGACCTGACGGACGAAATCATGAAGCCGGTCCGGGCCCAGGCCGCGAAACTGTGGCCCGGCGTACCCATTGCGCCCGTCATGGCCGCTGGCGCCACCGACGGCCGCTTCCTCATGAATGCGGGTATCCCGACCTACGGAATGAGCGGCATGTTCTCGACCTCTGGCGAGACCAATGCCCACGGCCTGAACGAGAAAATCCGTGTGAAATCACTGTACGAGGGCCGCGAATTTCTCGAAGGAATCATCCGTGCTTACGTGAAATAACACCCTGTCCGCCCGCCCGGCCGCCGACCGGGACGAGGACAGCCCCGCAGGCCGCCCCTGCCCAATGTTTCCCGCGGGCAAATTTCGCAAATTTCGTTAGAATGCGCGGCCTTGACTAGGCGGCCCGGGACTCCACTGGTGTTCTCTCTGGCCGCTTTTTCGGGAAATCCAGCAATAACCTCATTGGTAGTCGCAGGGATCGTCCCTATTATTCGCGCCCTTTGTCCGACTAACCGGACGGCGATGGCTTCGTTTTGCCTAGGAACCAGCACGGAAATCTGTCATGCCTCGTACTACACCGCTTTCTGACATACGCAATATCGGCATCATCGCCCACGTCGATGCCGGCAAGACGACGACCACGGAGCGCATCCTTTATTACACGGGTCGCAAGCACACGATCGTCGACGTGCACGACACGAAGGATCTGAAGACGTCGACCACGACGGACTACATGGAGCAGGAACAGAAGCGTGGCATCACGATTCAGTCCGCCGCCGTCTCGACGTTCTGGCGCAAGAAGAAGATCAACGTCATCGACACCCCGGGACACGTCGACTTCACGATCGAAGTGAACCGCTCGCTGCGCGTGCTCGACGGCGCCGTCGTCGTATTCGACGGCGTGGCCGGCGTGGAACCGCAGTCGGAAACGAACTGGCGTCTGGCCGACAACTATGGCGTGCCGCGCCTGTGCTACGTGAACAAGATGGACCGCAGCGGCGCCGGCTTCCTGCGCTGCGTGGACATGATCAAGAAGCGCCTCGGTTCGCGTCCCCTGCCCGTGCAGCTGCCCATCGGCTCGGAAGACAACTTCAAGGGCATGGTCGACCTGGTCGAGATGAAGGCCCTGGTGTGGGATTCGGACGATCGCGACGCCGTGCCGGTGCAGCACGAAATCACCGCGGACATCGCCGACAAGCTCGGCGTCACCGTGCCCAGCGATCGCAAGATCCTCGACGATATCGAAAAGTACCGTACGGAACTGGTCGATACCTGCCTCGAGCAGGATGACGCCGCGATGGAAGCCTATCTGAACGACGGCACCGTGCCGTCCGCCGATGTGCTGCGCAAGTGCCTGCGCAAGGGCACGCTCGCCGGTGCGTTCAATCCGGTGCTGTGCGGTTCGTCGTACAAGAACAAGGGCGTGACCCAGGTGCTCGACGCGGTCGTCGATTACCTGCCCGCACCGACGGACGTCGAAGCGATCAAGACCATGGACGAAGACGGCAACCCCATCGGCGAGCGTATCTGCTCGGACGATGAACCGTTCGCCGCACTGGCGTTCAAGGTCATCAACGACGCCTACGGTGCACTGACCTTCGCACGCGTCTACTCGGGCGTGCTGACCAAGGGCATGTCGGTGATGAACTCGACGCGCGGCAAGCGCGAAAAGATCGGCCGCATGGTCGAAATGTTCGCCAAGGACGCGAACCCGATCGAAGAAGCGCGCGCCGGCGACATCATTGCGCTGGTCTCGCTCGCCGAAACCGACACCGGCGACACGCTCTGCGACGCCAACAATCCGGTGATCCTGGAGCGCATGCGCTTCCCGGATCCGGTCATCAGCGTCTCGGTGAAGCCGAAGAACAAGGCCGACCAGGAGAAGTTCAGCGCAGCGCTCGGCAAGATGGTTCGCGCCGATCCGTCGCTGTACCTCGAAACCGATCGCGAAACGGGGCAGACGATCCTGCGCGGCATGGGCGAACTGCACCTCGAAGTGACGCTCGACCGCATGCGCACGGAATTCAACGTCGAAGGCATCATGGGTCAGCCGCAGGTCGCCTATCGTGAAACCTTCACGAAGCCGATCTCCGAGCAGTACGTCCACAAGAAACAGACCGGCGGTTCCGGTCAGTTCGCCGAGGTGTGGATCACGTTCGAGCCGCTGGAGCGCGGTGCGGGCTTCGTATTCGAAGACGAAACCGTCGGCGGCTCGGTGCCGCGCGAATACGTGCCTTCGGTCGAGAAGGGCCTGAAGATGCAGAAGGAAGACGGCGTGCTGGCCCACTATCCGACAGTGGACTTCAAGGCGCGCCTCACGGACGGCAGCTACCACGACGTGGACTCGAACGCCCTGACGTTCGAAATCGCGGCGAAGGCCTGCTTCCGTGAAGCCATCCGCAAGGCGAACCCGATCCTGCTCGAACCGGTGATGAAGGTCGAAACCGTGACGCCGCAGGATTACCTCGGCGACGTCATCGGCGACATCAACCGTCGTCGCGGCATGATCCAGGAACAGCTCGAGCGCGGCGCGAACATTGCCGTCGTGGCCACCGTGCCGCTGTCGGAAATGTTCGGCTACATCGGACATCTGCGCGGCATGACCAGCGGTCGTGCTTCGTACACGATGGAGTTCTCGCACTACGATCCAGTGCCGAAGATGGTTGCCGATGCGGTCATCGCCGAAGCGGCGAAGGCCAAGACAGCGGCAGCCTGATCGCGGCTGGAGACTGATGAAAAGGGGCGGGTCGAAAGACCCGCCCCTTTTTTTTTGGACGCGGCTGGTGCGCGCAGTACTGAAAGAGCTGCCGTAGTGACGAAGGTCACGCGGGTGACGAAAGTGACGATGGCACCGATCGACTCTCGTCACCTTCGTGACTTACGTGACTTTCATCACTTCCGTCACTTCCGTCACTTCACCTACTCCGCCACCACCACCTTGAATCCGCCGAAGATCATGCGCTTGCCGTCGAAGGGCATGCCCGTGGGACCCATCGCAACAATGCGCGGATCCTTCATGACCTTGGCATTGATGCTGTCGCGCTGCTTGCGCGATTTGTAGACGATCCACGAAAACCACACGACTTCGCCGGGCTTGAGCTTCACGCTCTGCGGAAACGATGTGTACTTGCCGGGCTTCACGTCGTCGGCAATGCACTCGCGATATTCCAGCGCGCCATATTCGCGCCAGATCTTTCCGCACTTGCGCGCCAGGCGCCGATACGCATCGACATTGCGTTTCGGAATCGGCAGGACGAAACCGTCGACATAGTGAGCCATGTTCGATCTCCGTGCTGAAGGCGGACGCTCATCGCCGCGGCTCGCACTTTACTGCGACGGGGCGGGAATTCCAGCCGTCACGCCGGGACGGGCTGCGCCGCGAGACCGTCGAGTGAAATCACCACCCGATTGCGCCCCTGCACTTTCGCCTGGAAGAGTGCCGCATCGGCGCGCAACAGAAGCTGCGACAGATCGTCCGCCGGGCCACGCCACTGCGCGACGCCGAGGCTCATGGACAATGGAATCGATGCCGTTTCCTGCAGCAGGGGATTCGATGCCAGCAGATCCCTCAGGTGCTCGGCGAGTTGCCCGGCCTGCGATACCGTGGCGGTCGGAAAAAGAATCACGAACTCCTCACCGCCGTAACGCGCCAGTGCCGCTGACTGCGGCATTGCGCCGCTCAGCAGCCCGGCCACATGCTTCAGGGCAAGATCGCCGACCGGGTGTCCGTACTGATCGTTGATCCGCTTGAAGTGATCGAGGTCGAGCATCATCAGCACGAACGGTGCCGCTGCAGCGCGGCTGTGCCGGATCTGAGCTTCGAGCAGTTCCTCCATCGCACGCCGGTTGAGCAATCCGGTGAGTCCGTCGTGCCGCGACAGGCGCTGCAGTTCGCCGACCAGCCTCGCCACCACCAGCACGATCAGCGTGGCATGCAACGACAGCACCAGCACTACATAGATCATGGCGGCGCGCACATTCATGAGGCTATCGGCAGCCATCTCCGCACCGACCGACTCGGGCTCGACGATGGCGCGAATGGCCCGCACGCCGAAGGCCATGCTGCCCAGGAGGACAGGCAGTGCCAGGACGATGGGCCAGTCGAAGCGCAACTGGTCGCGCGCGTGCCGGTACAGATCGAAGGCGATGTAAAGGTAGAGCGCGGTGAGCACGCAATAGTTGCCGACGGCCTGCAGCGGACGCCGTTCGGGCGAAAGACTGAACGCCGCCACGGCCACGGAAGCCAGCAGCAACAGAACGTGGACACGATCCGGCTGCGGCCTGCCGATGAAGGCCCGGATTCCCCGCTGCAGCGACATGATGGCGATACTGCCGGCCAGCATGGCGAGCAGCGGCGGCGCCTCGACATTCATGGAGAGAATCAGCCAGGTCACCGCACTGAGCGCCGCCCAGGCGACCCAGTACACGATCGCATGGCGCGCCGTGGTCAGCGCATAGGCACCGACGGCCCAGACGATGGCGAACACCGCCTGAATCAGCGCAACGAGCAGGAAGGCAACCTGCGTGGCCGAGAACTGCGAGGACATGCGCCCGATTGTGGTTCGACGCGCGATGAATGCAAAGCGGCGCGAGGCCGCCGGACATCGATCTGTCATAACCACGAGTTGGCAGCCCCCGCACCATCGCTCACAATGCCGCGGACCTGTATTCCCACGGAGGAATCGACCGTGACCGGCGCCAGGATACGTGCTGTTTTTGCTTCCGGATTTCTCGCCGTCGCGGGCTTCGCCCTGGGCGGCTGCAGCGGCTCCGTCAGCCTCGATCTTTCCGCCGATGCCCCGGCCGATCCGCAGATCGCCGGCATCAACGTCGATGTCCTCGGCGTCGAATTCGAGCGTTCGGACGGCGGCACCGAGAAACTGGAATTCACGGCCGGCGAACCCGCCGACCTGATCACCCTGCTGGAAGGCGGCTCGTTCGCCCTGTTCACGAACGAGGAGCTGCCGGACGGCACCTACACCGGCGTGCGACTGCTGCTGGACGACGACGATGCCACGGTGGTGCTGAGCAACGGCAGAGAACTCCCCGCGCAACTCGCCGCCGGCACCTTTGCGCCGGTCGATTTCACGATCGAGGAAGACGAGACGAGCAGCCACGAGCTGCTGCTCACGCTCGACCTGCGCAGGTCGCTGAGCTTCGACGACGCCAACGACGAATACACCCTGACGCCGATCCTGCGTGCCGTCGCCACCGGGGACGCCGGACAGATCAGCGGCACCGTCAGCACGGGATGTCCGGCCGGCACCTCACTGCAGACGGGCGGCGCGGTCTATCTGTTCGCAGGCGAGGACATCGAGCCGGATGACATCGACGCGGCCGATCCGGAGCCTTACGCCACCACCGCCGTTGTCTCGGGCTTCGGTACGAGTTATGCGCTGCGCGCCCTGCCGCCGGGCGACTACACGATGGCGCTCACCTGCAATGGCAATGACGATGCGCCGTCAGGCAGCGACGACATCCGGTTCCAGCGCACCGTGAACATCAGCGTCGACGGCGACTCGATCACGCACAACTTCAACTGATTGCCTGAACCGCCGTCAGGCACCGTCGCGCGAGCCGAATGAAACGAAGTGCCGATGCCGGCTGGGCGACGGCAAGTCTTCCTGGCTGTGCGCTTCGCCGCTGATCAGAACGGCCGGCTGGCCCTGCAGCACTTCACGCGCGCGCGCCTGATAACGCAGCGCGGACGCCCGGACATTGCCCTCCTCGATCCGGAACGGCGTCTGGGCAACATAGGCGAGCGCGCTGGGCACACCGAACTCGCTGAACAGCGGCCGCAGCAACAGCACACCGCCGAACCGCTGTACGTCGACGTACTCGCGTTCCGTGCGCCAGGATCGCTGCTCGAAGGACGAAAAATCCTCCGGCCAGATGCGATCGAGCCTGTTGGCGTTGAAGATCCCGCTCTGGTTGTCGGTGAGCAATGCACCGATGCCGGCGATCAACATCTCGCACGGCAGCCGCTTGGCCATGTCGACGGAAGTGCATTCGCCGTGCGGCCACGTCAGGCCGCGCAGGTTGGCCGTTTCCTGCAGCACCGCGCCCCACAGTGCGCTGTCGATGGCTGCGATGAGGGGGAACGCGGTCTGATACTGACGATTTCGATAGTACGGCCAGTAGGCGGCGGCCCAGCGCAACGGGTTCGGCGTCTGTGCATC
>CAYWHG010000063.1:0-8368 GCA_964457865.1 uncultured Steroidobacter sp. | reverse complement strand
CGGCGACAAAGGGGCACAGCAGCAACCCGATCAGCACAATCCACGGTCTTCGCATCGCCGATTACTCCACGATACATAGAGCTCCGTGCGGAAAACCTCCCCTGAATTGACACGCGGGACGACA
The DNA here is from genome assembly GCA_964457865.1 of uncultured Steroidobacter sp. Lineage (GTDB taxonomy): Bacteria > Pseudomonadota > Gammaproteobacteria > Steroidobacterales > Steroidobacteraceae > Steroidobacter. The sequence continues at coordinate 8,244 of CAYWHG010000063.1, read as the reverse complement.
TCCGCTCCGAACCTGTCCATGCAGCAAGCAACAAGCGCGCCAGCTCGCAAACAGTTCCAAGCTTCAGCATCCGTCGCAAATGATTCTCCTGCCGCATTTTGCGCACAGCCATACGTATAGCGTGCGACGCATCGCTCACAGCACGTATGAACTTATGTCGCAGATGGCGTGCGTGGACTGCGCGACACACTCTCCCGGCCGGAAGAAATCCGGGAATTCATGCGGAATATGACGATGGAGCGATCCGGTGTCGCTGGTGCGCTACCGAAACCATCGAAGCGCGGCCGGATCAGAGAATCGTGAATGAGCGACCTCGTTGCACACGCAACGAGTCGCTCTGCCAGTCATTGTCTGGCCACTCTCGGACTGCAGTGACGCGGGATGTCAGTAAATGCCGTCGCTCGACTGCCGGGCGGCAGCACGCGGACCGAAGGGAGCGGAATCGAGATAGGAACCCGCACGTGTGCCGTACTTCGCCAGCAGCGCGCTCGCCTTGCGCTTGATGCGCGTGCCCACACCGTCGGCACGCATGTGTTCCAGGGCAAGGTTGGAGGCATTGCGGTTGTAGAGCGCGGCGTCGCGACGTTTGTCGGCCGCTTCCTGGATCGCGGCGGCCGCGGCGGCCTGACCTGTTTCGTTCAGTGCCCGTGAAATGGCGTTGGCCGCGGCAAGCGCATCCGGCACGCCCGAGTTCAGCCCGCGGGCACCGAACGGCGCAAACAGGTGGGCCGCCTCGCCCGCGAGCACGACGCGATGATGGGAATCGGTGAAGGACTTCGCGACGACCTGCAGGAACTGATACGTCGATACCCACGTCACCCGATCGGCGTACTTCGGCGGCAACACGCGACTCAGCCAGCGCTGCACGCCGTCGGGCTGATTGAAGTGATCCGGATCATCGCCGCGCCGCAGCTGGATGTCGGCGCGAATACCGTTGCGGAACGGCACCAGCAACACATTGCGTTTTTCGACGGCGGGATGCTCGTAGTAGTACAGGCGCTCGGGACGGATCGGATCGGCCGGATCCTCTGCCACATCGACGATGACGAAGGCGTCCTCGATGCGCGGGCCTTCGAGTTCGATGCCGACGCTCCTGCGCACCGTCGAACGACCGCCGTCGGTGCCGACGAGATAGTGCGTCTGCCATTCGCGTCCTGACGCCGTGCGCAGCGTCGCGCCCTCGGGCGTCGTCTCGACCGCCGTGACTTGCTGGTTCCAGGCGAATTCGACCCCGGCTTCGCGGCAGTGACGCAACAGGATGGCTTCGACATCGACCTGCCCCAGGTTCGTCGAACTGGGCAGCACATCGGGGCGCGGCAACGGATAAGTACGTTCGTAGACCTGCGTCTCTCCCCAGAACGTGCGCTTCGTCGACCAGACGAGTCCCGCCCTGGCGATCTCCCAGCCCAGGCCAGGACGCATGTCCTCCCACAGCTGCAGGGTCTGCCGGTGATAGAAGATCGCGCGGCTGCCCGGGCGGACGCGATTCTCCCCTTCTCCTTCCAGCACCGTGACGGGCAGTCCCCGGGCACGCAATGCCAGTGCCGCGGTCAACCCCACCGGACCGGCACCGACAACGAGGACAGGATGCGGATTCGACATGTCGATGTTCCCGAGGCTCTATGTATGGTTCACGTACTGTAAGGAACCCTTACTATTAACGCAATGCCGCTGCGGGGAGCCGGTGCCTTCGTTCCGCGGTTCGGTGTATGGTCGCCGCCTCCCTTGCCGACCGCGCACCCTCCGGAGTCACCATGGCCTCGAAACTCGATCAATTGCGCAAGATGACCGTTGTCGTTGCCGATACCGGCGACATCGACGCGATTCGCACCCTGCAACCGGTGGACTGCACGACCAACCCGACGCTGCTGCTGAAGGCGGTCGCACTCCCGGCACTGGCGCCCGTCGTCGAGGAAAGCCTGACCTGGGGCCGCAAACAGGGCGGCGCCCGCGACGGCGTCGTCCCGGCCGTTGCCGACCGGCTGGCCGTCGCGGTCGGCGCCGAACTGACGAAACTGGTGCCGGGGCGCGTCTCCACCGAGGTCGACGCCACGCTCTCGTTCGACACCGCCGCCACCATCGACAAGGCGCGCGCCATCATTGCGGCCTACGAGGCCCACGACATTCCACGCCAGCGCATCCTCATCAAGATCGCCTCCACCTGGGAAGGCATCCAGGCCGCACGCGTGCTGCAGCAGGAAGGCATCGACTGCAATCTCACCCTGCTCTTCTGCCTGGTCCAGGCCATGGCCTGCGCGGATGCCGGCGCCTTCCTGATTTCGCCGTTCGTCGGCCGCATCCTCGACTGGCATGTGAAGAACGAGGGTCGCACCTTCGCCCCGGAAGAGGATCCCGGCGTGAAATCGGTCCGCGACATCTATGCGGCATTCAAGACGCAGGGCGTGAAGACCATCGTGATGGGCGCGTCGTTCCGCTCGGCCGGTGAAGTCGAGGCGCTGGCGGGCTGCGATCGGCTGACCATCTCTCCCGCGCTGCTGGACGAACTCGCCAAGGATCAGGGCACGCTGCAACGACGCCTGTCGCCGGAGAATCCGGGCACGCCGCCGGCCATTCCGGCAGTCGACGAACGCAGCTTCCGCTGGCAGCTCAACGAAGACGCGATGGCGACCGAGAAACTGAGCGAAGGCATCCGCCTGTTCGCCGCAGATCTGCGCAAGCTGCACAAGTTCATCGGCGAACGGCTATAAACGCGCGTCAGGCAACACACTTCAAGAAGCGGGCATGAGCATCGAAGGCGAAGCAGCGGGCGATGTATTGACGGGCGCGATCGTCGCGGCGACGGTCGAAGGCAAGGCAGGCGCGGGTACGCATGGCGCAGTCCATGGCACGTGTCGCAACTGCGGCGCGACGCTCACCGACAGGTACTGCGCGTCCTGCGGACAGCCGGCGCACATCCACCGCACGCTCAGTTCGCTCGGCCATGACATCCTGCACGGCGTCTTTCATTTCGAAGGCAAGGTCTGGCGGACGATCCCGGAACTCTATCTCCGCCCGGGACGACTCACCCGACGCTACATCGACGGCGAACGGGCCAAGTTCATCTCGCCGATGGCGCTGTTCCTGTTCACGGTGTTCCTGACGTTCGCCGTCGTGCCGTTCACCAGCAACACCGTACTCAGCGATGCGGCATCGGCACCCGATAAATTCATCAGCGAGTTCAAGGCCGGCAACCAGTCGTCGATGGATGCGGTGCTGGCGTCGATCGCCCGGCTGCAGGAAGAACTGCAACAGCCGGACCTGACAGCCGAACGCCGCGGCGAGATCCAATCCGAGATCGCCGATCACGAGGACGCAGTGAAAGTGATGCGGGCACTTGGTCAGGGAGACTGGAGAGGACTCGCGGACTTCGAGCAGGAGCAGCGTGAAAAGAAAGCCGCCGCCGCGAAGAACACGGCAGACACGGGCTGGCCGGCACTCGACAGCCGCCTCGGTCGAAGCCTGCAGGAGCTCAACGACAATCCGCGGCTCCTGCTCTACAAGCTCAAGACCAACGGCTACAAATATTCGTGGGCGCTGATCCCGCTCAGCCTGCCGTTCATGTGGCTGCTGTTCTTCTGGCGACGCGACATCCATCTGTACGACCACGCCATCTTCGTCACCTATTCGCTCTGCTTCATGCTGCAGCTGCTGATCCTGCTGACGATCGCCTCCTCTCTCGGCGCCGGCGCCGCGATCTGGGGCCTCGCACTCGGCATCATTCCGCCGCTGCATCTCTACAAGCAGCTGCGCGGTGCGTACGGGTTGTCGCGTTTCGGCGCGGCCGTGCGGCTGTTCCTGCTCACGATCTGCATCAGCATCGTCGTCGCACTGTTCTCGGTACTGCTGGTGCTGCTGGGTGTGCTGACCTGATCGAATGAGCCGGCGATTCCCGCCTTCGCGGGAATGACCAGAACCTATCTCAAAATTGAATCCGGTGTTTTGTTCCGTTCGCCCTGAGATTCTATGGACGAGTGCAAGAGCCAGAGTGCTTCGACCGGGCTCAGCACGAACGGAGAAAGAGTCGAGCTGAGCTCTTATCCGTTCGCCCTGAGCTTGTCGAAGGGTTCTTTCTCCCGGGAAAAAATACGAAGCAAGATCGTTTCGACCCTTCGGCCCTTCGTCAGGCTCAGGACTCAACGCGAACGGATCTCAATTTTGAGATAGGTTCTAACAAGAGGTACGTCAAAGTCTTGCCTGACTGAAGATCCGGACGCTACTCCACCGGCGTATCCAGGCTTGAACGGATACGCTCCGCCAGCTGCGTCCGCGTGAACGGCTTCGACAGCAGCACGATGCCGGCATTGAGACTACCCTCATGCATGAGGGCATTGTGTTCATAGCCGCTGGTGAAGACCACACGCAGTCCCGGCCGGCGGCTGCGCGCCGCGTCGACCAGTTCCTTGCCGTTGATGCCGGGCAGACCGACATCGGTGAACAGCAGGCGTATCTCGGGGTGATGCTCGAGCACCCGCATCGCCGACACGCCATCGTGGGCCTCCAGCACGGTGAAGCCCAGTTCGCGCAACGTCTCCGTGCTGTAGACGCGGACATCATCGTCGTCCTCGACGACCAGAATGGTTTCGTCTGCCCGGCCACGCACCGGTACGGTGAGCGTCTTCTCTTCTTCCACCGGAATGGCGCCGACGAGTGCCGGCAGATAGATCCTCACCGTCGTCCCGCGCCCGACTTCACTGTGCAGACGGACCTGTCCGCCGGACTGCGTGACGAACCCGAACACCTGACTCAGGCCCAGTCCGGTTCCCTCGCCCAGCGGCTTGGTCGTGAAGAACGGATCGAAGACCCGCGACAGGACATCGCTGCTCATGCCGCAGCCGGTATCGACCACGCAGATCAACACATAGGCGCCCGCCGTCAGTTCATTGAGCCGCGCCGAATTCTCATCGAGGTACACATTGGCCGTCTCGATGGTCAGGCGACCGCCTTGCGGCATCGCATCCCGCGCATTGACCGCCAGATTGAGCAGCGCGCTCTCGAGCTGATGCGGATCGACCGCGGCCACACACTGCGCCTTGCTCAGCGCATTCTCGATCGTGATGCTTTCGGGCAGCGTCCGCCGCATGAGATCGTCCATGCCGCTGACCAGCCGGTTCACGTCGATCGGTTTCGGATTCAAGGGCTGACGACGGGCGAAAGCCAGCAGCTGCTGCGTCAGCGTCGCGGCACGTTCGGCGCTTTCGGTGGCGTGCCGGACGGCACGCAGCAGGCGCTCGTTGTCCTGCGGAATGCGGCGGCCGATGCTGTCGAGGTTGCCGAGAATCACGGTCAGCAGGTTGTTGAAATCGTGCGCCACACCGCCGGTCAACTGGCCGATGGCCTCCATCTTCTGCGACTGGTGCAACTGCTCCTGCATCGCGCGCTTCTCGGTCATGTCGCGCGTGATCTTGGCGAATGCCATGATCTGGCCGGCGGGATTGCGGATGGCATCGATGAGGACACTGGCCCAGAAACGGGTGCCGTCCTTGCGCAGGCGCCAGGCCTCCGCCTCGTACTTGCCCTGGGTCGCCGCCGTGGCCAGCGCCTGAGCCGGCTTGCCGACGGCGCGATCCTCCGGTGTATAGAACTCTTCGAAGTGGCGACCGATGATCTCCGCCGCCGGGTATCCCTTGATGCGCTCCGCGCCGGGATTCCAGCTGATGACGTGTCCGGTCACATCCAGCATGTAGATGGCGCAGTCCGCAACGCCGGCCACCAGTTGCTGCAACTGCAGTTCGCTGCGCTGCAATTCGCGGGTCCGCGCAAGCACCCGCCGCTCCAGCGTCTCGTCCAGCTCCCGCAGACGTCGCTGCGTCTGCTGCTGGTCTTCCAGCAATCGTGCATTGTCGATCGCAAGACCGAGCTGTGTGGCAATGGTCTGCACCAGCGATTCATGACGCTCCGTGAACATGCCGGCCGCTTCGTGGCCGAAGAACAGTCCTGCATGAACCTTCCCCGAGCGGGAGGCGACGGGAACGGCCAGATAACTGCGCACCGGCGCGCCGTCGGCATGCGCGGACTCGCCACTGTAGAGCGCGTGTTGGCGGACATCGTCGCAGCGCACGATCGCGTTGCCGCCAAGGGTCATCGAGAACAGCGGGATACCGAGCGACAGCGGAAACATCTCGCCCGCGGTACCGCTCGATGCCTGCAGTGCGCCCGGTTCGCCCGCGGGATTGCCGCGGAGCGCGCCGAGGCTGGCCTGCGCCAGCTGCGTCGCGGCATCCGTCACCGCCTGGACGAGCGCAGGGATCTCCATCGACGAACCGACGATAGCCGCCACCCGGTTGAGGAGCTGCATTTCAGCGTTCGCCCGAGCCAGCTTGTCTGCCAAACGGTGCGGATCGACCTCCAGCAGTCGCGATGAACTCATGCCCGTTCCCGTGGACGACGGTCGGCGCCGACTCCTGACATCGCCGTGAACCCCATTTAGGTCATGCCTTGGCTTCCGGGCCCGCACCCTGGAAACCGGTACTTGTTGATGAACGTCCCCGGGCCGCGCGCACGGGGACGTCACCCAACGCACTGCCACCGGCGAAGTTCCGGTATCTGCCGCCCCGCGCCGGGTTGCTCGCTTGTCAGTGTACGGATGCTTCGGCTACTTTCGATCCGTCAATGGATGGGGGTGCGACGGGCAGCATGGGACGAGTCAACTACGTGGCCCACGACGGCACCCGGCACACCATCGACGTGGCAGACGGCCAGACCCTGATGGAGGGCGCGACCGCGAACGCAGTCCCCGGCATCGACGGCGATTGCGGCGGCTGCGCGGCCTGCGGCACCTGCCACGTACATGTCGATGCCGCATGGCTCGACGCGGCCGGTCCGGCCACCGATGTCGAGAAGGACATGCTGCAGTTCGCCGATGGCGTCGCCGCCGACTCGCGGCTGTCCTGCCAGATCAGGATGCGGGCGGACCTGGACGGCATCGTCGTGCATCTGCCGGAGTCACAGCACTAGGCATTGCGATTCACAGGGGCGATTCGCAGGGGGAATCATGAGCGAGACACTCGCAAGCAGCGCCGGACCGCCGGTCAGCTTCAACCTGAGCCACTTCCCCGACGTGCCGCACACGCTCGAGGAAGCGCGCCGCGACGCCTATGCCCGGGCCGTCGACACCATCGATGTCGCCAACCCCAAGCTGTTTCACCACGACGTGATCGGCCCCTACTTCGAGCGCCTGCGCCAGGAAGACCCGGTGCACCTGTTCGACAGCCCGATGTATGGCCGCTACTGGTCGATCACGCGCTACGCCGACATCATGGCGATCGACACCAATCATCGTCAGTTCTCCTCCGAGGCGGCGCTCGGCGGCATCACGCTCTTCGGCAACGGCCAGGACCGCGCGCCCTTGCCGATGTTCATTGCGATGGATCCGCCCAAGCATGATGTGCAGCGGCGCACGGTGCAGCCGATGGTGTCGCCGGGAAATCTCAGGAACCTCGAGCCGCTGATCCGCGAACGCGCCGCCGCCATCCTCGATGCGCTGCCGATCGGCGTCGAGTTCGACTGGGTCGACAAGGTGTCGATGGAACTGACCGCGATGACCCTCGCGACGCTGTTCGACTTCCCGCAGGAACATCGCCGCAAGCTGACGCGCTGGTCGGATGTCGCCACGGCCGTGCCCGGCGGCGGCGTGATCGACCGGCCCGAGCAGTGGGTCGAGGAAATGACCGAATGTTTCACGACCTTCCAGAAGCTCTGGCACGAACGCGCCGCACGCGATCCCGGCAACGATCTGATTTCCATGCTGGCGCACGGCGCGGATACCCGGAACATGCCGCCCTTCGAATTCCAGGGCAATGTGATCCTGCTGATCGTCGGCGGCAACGACACCACGCGCAACACGATCACCGGCAGCATCCTCGCGCTCAACCAGAATCCCGATCAGTACGACAAGCTGCGCGCGCATCCCGAACTGATTCCGGGCATGGTTTCCGAAACCATCCGCTGGCAGACGCCGCTGGCCCACATGCGCCGCACGGCCGTGGAAGACGTGGAGTTCGGCGGCAAGCAGATCCGCAAGGGAGACAAGGTGATCATGTGGTACATCTCGGGCAACCGCGATGCGGCGATGATCGAGAATCCCGACAGCTTCCTCATCGATCGCTCGCGTTCGCGCCAGCACATTTCCTTCGGCTACGGCATTCATCGCTGCGTCGGCAACCGGCTCGCCGAGCTGCAGCTGCAGGTCATCTGGGAAGAGATCCTCAAACGCTTCCCGGTGATCGAAGTGACCGGCGAACCCGA
>CAYWHG010000062.1:18734-25384 GCA_964457865.1 uncultured Steroidobacter sp. | reverse complement strand
TTAGATACGTTCGCGTTGAGCCTGTCGAAACGATCTTGCTCCGTGGTTTTTCCCGTGAAAAGAACCCTTCGACAGGCTCAGGGCGAACGGATTTTCTTTCTCCGTTCGTGCACGGATTTTCTTTCTCCTTTCGTGCTGACCCTGAGCCTGACGAAGGGGTCGAAGCACTCTTGCGTCCGCTCATGGAATTTCAGGGCAAGCGGAACAAAGCATCAGCGCACGCCGTCGAGCTTACGATTGACCAGTGCCACGACAGCGGGATCTTCCAGGATGCCGGTGTGCGTGGTGTCGAAGCCGCGAATGTCGACGGCGTCGTCCTGCGCTTCCGTCCGCAACTCGCTCGCGACAGTGACTACGCCATCACCTGACTCGCCGATGCCGCTCTTGCGGAAGGAAAACAGCAGGTGATGTTCCGTCGGTGCCGGCAGCGATTGCCGCGTGTCCGGCGCCGAATAGAAGAGCGACTGCAGGTAGTCGCTGCCGGGCGCCATGTCATACCAGGAGCGAACGACCGTGGGCGCGTACTCGACGCCCATCTGCGCAGCGTCGTGCCCTCCCCACGGCGTCGACAGCGTGATCAACAAGGGAATTCTCGTCCCGTCGTTGTCACGCCGCAGCAGAAAGCCGCGAGCTACGAGCCCACCCATGCTGTGTGCAACCACGACGAGCCGCGGCACGCGATATCGCACATCGATCTCAAGCATCGTCTGGGCAAGATGATCGGCAACATTGCCGAGGCGCGCGCCTGACGGATAGTAGTAGACCCACGGCTGGAACCGCTTTCGATCCAGCTGCCCGATCAGCTGCGTGAAATTCAGCGGCGAACCGCTGATGCCATGCACGAACAGCACCGGGATGCGCGCCGGATCGTAAGGTTCGAGGAAGTAGACGCCCGGCCCGGCCGTGAGCAGGAAATCGTACGGCGCCCACATGCCCGCCTTGACGTTCTCCGCGGAAAAGCGCGGATCGGCAAGCGTCGTGACCGTACCGGCGGCGGCGAGTGAACGCAGGCTCGTACCCAGTTGCTGATCCGGCGTGCGCGCCTGCAGCGCCGCGATATCGACGTCCGTGAAATACGCCCGCCCGCCGTCGGTGGGGATGCGCAGCGCACGGTTCTCGATCCTGCTGCCGGTGGAACAGTGAATCCGGGAGTCGTCGGCGACATTGAGAACCGGCTCGCCTGGCTGATACACCAGATCGCGGCTGCGGTCCTCGAAGGCGCCGAGCGCGTACTCACCGGGCTGCGCCACCATCACCCAGCGACCGTCGCCTTCCGAAACGAAGTGATCGGCCAGTCGCCAGGCGGGCATGACGCCTGCGGGCGCCGGCTGCAGCAACACGACGATGCGTGGATCGCGATTGGCGGGATCTGCCGCGATCGTCCCGGAGATGACGCACAGCCGATCGACCTGCTGCAACTGGTCATCGAGCTTGTGAAACATGCAGCCCTGCACGAACGGCAGCACGATGGCGATGACGACAATGCCTCTGAATCTCATCACGGACGAATCCCTGCAGCACCCCTGGAGCAGACGACTTTAAACCGGTCCATCGCGTGGACTTGCTGCCCTTTATGCTTATCGCGCGGCTGCCGGGTATTGCCACAATGCTGCCGGTCGGTGAACGCTCGTGACGAGGTCGGCCATGCGTCTTCTCTGCCTCGCGCTGGTTGCGTATTCCGGAATGCTTGCCGGTTGCGTCTCGGTGGGTCCCAACACGGTGCCGCGGGATCGTCTCGATTACAGCGAGGCCGTCACCGAATCCTGGAAGCGCCAGAACCTCCTCAACATCGTGAAGCTGCGCTATGGCGATCCGCCGGTGTTCGTCGATGTCGGACAGATCGTCAGCGGCTACACGATCGAGACCGGGATGAACATCGGTGGACAGGTGTCGAGCAACCGTGCGGTGCAGGGCAACAGCATGACGCTCGGCGGTTCGGGCAAGTACACCGACCGTCCGACCATCACCTATATCCCGATGACCGGCAGCAAATTCGTCTCCGGACTCATCATGCCCATTCCGCCCGATGCGCTGTTTTTCGCGATTCAATCCGGGTGGCCGGCCGATCTGATCCTGAATCTGGGCGTGGGCGCCATCAACGGTCTGCGCAATGGCGACACGGCCCTGGACAGGCGCGGCGACCCGGATCCTCGCTTCGTTCAGGCCGCCGAGCTGCTGCGTCAGATCCAGCAGTCCGGATCCGTCAGCATCCGCGTGCGCAAGGGTCCGAACAATGACACATCGACCGTGATGACTTTTCATTCGCTGGATACCCAACCCGAAACGCTCGCCCAGATCCGCGAACTGCGTTCGTTGCTGGGTCTTTCGCAGCAGGCTTCCGAGTTCACCCTGGTGTTCGGCGATCATGCGAGCCACGACCGCGAGATCGCGGTTCGCTCACGCGCCATGCTGCATGTGATGGGCACGCTGGCCCAGCGCGTCGAGGTCCCCGAGCAGGACGTGCAGGAAGGGCGAGTCAGTCCCGGACTGAGCACGGCGAACCGCGCCGCGCCCGGAACGTTCGGTATTCATTGTTCGGATACGGAACCCGCCGATGCCTTCGCGTCGATCCATTACCGGAACCGCTGGTTCTGGGTGGACGACCGCGACATGCGCTCGAAGCGATCCTTCTCGCTGATCATGCTGCTGTTCACGCTCTCGGACGTCGGCTCCGAGAGGACGCTGCCGCTGCTGACGATTCCGACGGGATAGCGACCCGGCCCGCCGGACACGCAGTCGCAAATCCCGCCGAATTGCGCAAATATCCGTTCCTCGACGCCGCTGAACCGACGCACCATGACCGACATGAACGCCAATACGGACACCTGGCCGCGGCCGCATCGCCTGACGGTGGAGGAGTACTACCGCATGGCGGAGGTGGGCCTGCTCGCGCACGACGCGCGGGTCGAACTGATCGAGGGAGAGATCATCGATATGGCGCCGATAGGAAGTCGACATGCGGAAGTTGTGGATCGGCTGGGCAGATGTCTGCACGATGCCGTCGGAAAGCTGGCCAACATCGGGATTCAACGCCCGATACGCCTGAATCGCCTGTCGGAGCCGCAGCCCGATCTGGTACTCCTCCAGCCACGTTCTTATGCCGGCGCACACCCAGCGCCATCCGATGTTCTGCTCGTGATCGAAGTCAGCGACAGCACGCTGCGCTTCGACCGGGAAATCAAGACTCCGCTGTATGCACATCACGGCATTGCCGAAATCTGGCTGGTCGATGTCGCCGCACCGCGTCTGCATGTCTTCCGGCGGCCAATGGGCCGCGGTTACGCAGATACCCAGTCAATCGATGTGCCCGGCAAACTGGAAGTGGCGGCACTAAGTGGGATCGCCGTCGATCTCACCGGCCTCTTCGACTTCTGATCGCCCGCATTCATCGCGTCGCCGCGCTGCCCTCCAGCAACTGACCCGACCCCACGCCCATCCACCGACCAGTGTCGTGCGAATGAAACCCAGCAGTTTGTTCATGGCGGCTCCTGGCAGGGAGCCGTGAATCTACTGCAGATCGGGTCGCCCGAACGTACGCATCCGGGGCAGACGACTCTCTTCAGAACGTCAGCGGCGCACGCAGCGTGAATGTCACGTCGGGCGTATCCCGGGTCACGCCGACGCCCAGCGCGAGATTCAACGTCGCCGTCGGGTTGTAGCGATAGGAAACGCCGAGCGACAGGGTCCCCAGCGTCGTGCGTACGGAGCCCGGAACGTCGGTGCCGTTCTGCCGGGTCTTGTCGACGATGCTCTGGTCATAGCCGATGCTGAAAGAAGCCTTCTCGTTGAGCGCCAGGCCCATGCCGACATTGAAACCGAAGATATCGCCGGGCGCGATTTCGCCGAGCGACTCCTCTTCTCCCAGCAGCAACGTTCGCGTGAGGTTGTCGCGCGGGAAGGCGTGCAGATAGCTCAGGCCACCGAAGAATACCGCCGGATCGGAGGCCACCAGCCAGGTGAGCCCGGCCTGCGCGGAGTCGAAGCCGCTACCGGTCGGCAATTCGAGCGGCAGTCCCGTGCCCGTCGTGTTGCCGACGCAGCGGGTCACGCAGTCGGTGACGACCTCGAACGGATCGCGACCGGTCGCCCAGCGATAGCGCAGCCAGCCGATCCAGAAGGGTTTGCTGTAGTCGCCGCGATTGAACTGGTAGCGCACGGTGGCGTCGATATCGCCCATGCCGTGACCTTCGGCATTGAAGACGTTGTCGAACGCGCTGCCCGTGAGTATCTCGCGGCTGACCGTGTCGACGGACGTGTAGACATACGGCGCTCGCGCCTCGAATTCGAAGCGATTGCCGAGGCCGTAGCGCATCGTCAGCGCCCCGACGGCAGCGGTCGTCTTGACGCGGCGCACGTCGATGAGGCCGATCAGGATCGCGGGAATCACCGTGTAGCCGACCAGCGTCACGCGGTCGCTCGCCCAGTACGACGTCTGCAGCGAGGGCTCGACGATCAACTTCCCTGCCTGCGTCAGTACGGTCGGCTCCGCGAAGATCTGCGCGACTTCGGGCGCGCGCGTCTGCGGCTGCGGCGCTTCGCCGACCGGCTGCGGCGGCGCAGTGACATCGGGCGACGGCGTGACGGGGGCCGGCGGTGTCGCGGGCGCAGCAGCGGCGAACAGCTCCGTGCCGATGCCCGTGCCGCCGCGCTGCTGATCGAGGATCTCCTCCTCGATGGCATCGCGCAGCGAGGCGATGGTGGCCTGCTGTTCGTCCAGCAGTTCCTGCATGCGCTCCAGCCGCGCACTCTGTTCCGCGAGCTGCCGGCGCAGCGTTTCGAGCGGCGGCGATTCGTCCTGGCCGGCGGCCGGCGCCGCCAGCAGGGTGAGCAGCACTGCTCCGCCAATCGAGCTGCCTCGTTGCAGCCACGGTGTCGAACCCTTCACGCAACCTCCTTCTCAGCGTGCTCCCATGACCCGGTTGAGCGCGAGCTGCAGCGACTCCTGTGCGGCGATATCGCGCATCACCGCCAGCGAACCGACATCCGCATGGATGGTCGTCAGCGTGACAATGTGCTGATCGTTCAGCGTGTTCTGAATGACAGTGGAGCCGGGCGCGGCGTTCGAGACGTCGAACGAGTTGTTCGGACCGTTCTGGATCAGCACGACGCTGTTGATGGCGTCGTTGAGCGCCGTCGCCTGCTCCGGCGTCATGGCCGCGATGTCCGGAATGCTGACACTGTGCTGCGCGACCAGTTCGCCGTTGACGTAGGCCGCACGCTCCACGCCGAAGGAAGCCTTGAGTCCGCTCGCGAATTCGAAGCCGCCGCGCAGTTCGTCGAGCGTCGCGGCGTCGATGGGCCGCCAGTCGAGGTCGTCGGCGAGAGCGCAGGTCGTCATCAGCAGTGAAGCCGCGAGCGCTGCCCCATTGCACTGCGCGCCCATCAGAAGCTCCCCGCCCGCCGCACCGGCAAGGTATCGAGCCGATCGTCGCGCACGATCGACAGCTCCAGCGGCGACGATGGTGCGACGCGCCAGTCCGCGGCGAGATCGAAGCGTGCCTCCTCGCGGCGGTTGTGGATGACGAACAGAATCTGATTCACCCACAGACTCCTGAATCGCTCCAGAGACATGGCCCGCGTACCCATCGCCGGATCGCCCACCAGCACGCGGCCGCGGCTCAGTCCCTTCACCACGACGAAGTGCCGATAGCCGCGTTCGCTCAGCAGCACGATGGCCGGCAACCGCTCCTGCGCCAGTCGCTCGACGGGCTGTTCGAACCCATCGGCGCTGTAGCCGCGCGCCTTCAGGTAGTGCTTCATGTCGAGCAGCGAGAAGCCCTGCTTGCTGATTTTTGCGCGATCGCCGGCCTGAAACATTTCGGCGAACACCGCCTGCTCGCTCACCGGCCGGTCGTAATGGAATGTCAGCAGCGTGGCCAGCGCCGCCGAGCCGCAACTGAAGTCGTATTTCTGGCGCAGCGTCGTCGCGAAACGCGCTTCCTTCAGGCTGGTGACGCGCATGCGGTACGCGCCGTCCTGGGCGACGGACACATCGAGCGAGGCCGCCGGCGTATCGAACGCCAGAACCAGCGCCAGCAGCGGCCACCCGCGATTCATGGATCGACGAACTGCACGTTGACGATGGTGGCGCTCTGGATCAGCACATTGGCGCCGGTGTTCTGCACCACCGTCGTCAAACCGCTGGCATCCGCGAACGATCCTTCGCGGATCGTGTTGGCGCCGGTCGCGATGTTGGTGGCGCTGTTGCCCGAAACATCGCCGGTCACGCGGATCACATTGGCCGTGATGTCCTCGTCACCGCCGCGCAGATCGTCGAGTGTCGCTGCGGCGACCGGCGTACCGAGATCGGCGGCCGCTTCGCTCGCCACCGGGGTCATCTCATCCGCGCCCGCACCGCACGCGAATGCAAGTAATACAAAAGCCTGGACGGCACGCATGGCCTGTCTCCTGTTATCACCCGCATGACGGTAACCGCCGGACGGCGGTACGACCCGCCGTCCGGACAATGCTTCGATGACTGCAACTGCGATGGTCTACGGGCTGCCAAGATTCAGATTGGCCTGCACCGTCACGGCCTGCTGTACCAGCGAGCCGAAACCACTGTTGTTGCTCACCACCAGAACACCGGCGGCCGATTGCGCCGTGCCCGTCATGTTGGCCGACAGATCGAACGTCCCTGCATCGACCGT
>CAYWHG010000062.1:12641-18634 GCA_964457865.1 uncultured Steroidobacter sp. | reverse complement strand
ATTGCGCCGTGCCCGTCATGTTGGCCGACAGATCGAACGTCCCTGCATCGACCGTGAGCGAGCCGCCATTGCCGCCGGTACCGCCGGTGGCGCCGTTGCCGACACCGCCCGCACCCGCACCGCCGTTGCCGACACCGCCGTTGCCGGCGCCGCCGTCCGCGCCGTTGCCGCCGGCTGCACCGACTGCACCGTCACCGGCCGTTGCGCTGCCGTTGGTTGCGGAGGTCGAAGCATCGCCATTCGTTGCGTCGCCATTGGTCGCGGCACCGCCGGCACCACCCGCGCCGCCGGTGTTCGCCACCGCACCGCTCGCGCCGCCTGTTCCAGTTGCGTCGCCGCTCGTCGATGTCGCGCCGCCGCCCGTACCGGTTCCTGCACCGCCCGTGCTGGCGCTTGCACCGCCGGTTCCTGAGCCCGCACCGCCGGTGCCGCCCGTTGCACCATCGTCAGGCGCATTGGCATTCCCACCACCGTTTCCATTCGCATTACCGCCATTGCCGGCACCCGCACCGCCGACGCCCAGCCCGGCATCGAGGGATGCGGCGAGCCCGCTGCGACCACGGCCGTTGCCGCCATCGCCGCTGCCGCCATTCGCCCGGCCGCCGAGACCGCCGCTGCCGGCCTCTGCATAGCCATTCGTGGCGTTGCCGTTGTTCGCATCGCCCGCGCTGGCACTGCCGTTGTCGGCCGAGCCGCCGCTGCCGCCCGCACCGCCGTCGCCACCTGCACCACCTTCACCGCCGAAGCTGTCACCACCGCGTCCGGTGCCACCGGCGCCTTCGCCGCCGTAGCCCGCGCCGCCGTCGCCACCCCGACCGCCGTTGGCATTGCCCCAGTTGCTGGCGACATTGCCGAAGCCGGAGATCTCGACACCCGACACGGTGCCCGACAGCTCCGTGCTCGCCACCGCCGTATTCGTGTTGAAGGCGTTGGCGAGATTCGATGTTGAGGTCGAGCCGTTGTTGGCCGCAGCATTGGCAAAGCCTTCCACCGCCGCGTTGCCGTCGTTGTTGCGATTGTTACCAGCACTCTTGTTGTTGTTCAGGTCGGAATCGGCCGACGTCGCTGTCAAGGCATCGTCACCTTCCGCACTGCGCTGATCGATCTCGCCTGCCCACGCGCTGGTGCCGAACAGGGCGATACCGATCGCTGTCGCGATGAGGGATCTACGCATAAAGCCTCCTGAAAGACATAAATGAAGGGCGCCACGGGCGCACCCGATTCACCGAAGATCAACAGAGTCGCGGAAACCCCGGCGCCCGCACTCGTATGTGTCTCGACGACCATGCGCATCGCAGCCGGTCATCGACGGCAATGCTCATGTCGAGTGCGTGAACGGAGAATCCCCGGGTCGTGGAAAATGCCCCTGCAATCCGTGACAGCGGATGCTGCCACCATCACGGACGTGTCAGCAGAGGCACGACTAAAATCTAAGAGAAGTCCTTACGTGCAATCCAGAGTGGAATTGCTTATTTGCCGGTGATTTACAGTAAATCCGCTCGACAGTTGACTAATCAACAATGATGCGCATCGATCGAAACGGAGCTTCGCTGCGCAGGCAGGATCCTGCCGATTCCTCAGATCCGACCCGACGATCGGCTGCGCCGCCGGCACTGCGGCAACCGCCGCGGGCTTTTTGCCGCGATGAGGTTATGCTTGCGCAAAACAACCGCGGCGCCTTCTCATGTCGTTTTTCCTGCTCGCCTTCCCTGCCCTGTTTTCCATCGTCAACCCGCTGGGTGGCGCATTCATTTTCCTGAGTGCCACCCAGGCCTTTCATTCCTCGCTCAAGGCGCGGCTGGCGCGCTGGGTGGCGATCTACAGCTTCATCATCATCACGGTGTCGTTCTATGTCGGCGCCTATGTGCTGCAGTTTTTCGGCATCTCCGTGCCGGTGCTGCGCGTCGCCGGTGGTGTCGTCATCACACTGGCGGCGTGGAAAATGCTCAATGCCGACGATCCGGAGCCGAGCCAGGAACCACCCGCGGCCGAGTTGCCCGCCAGCAGCAAGCTGAGCCGCATGGCCTTCTACCCGCTGACCATGCCGCTCACCACCGGACCGGGAACGATTTCGGTGGCGGTGTCGCTGGGTACCAATCGACCGCGCCAGTTCGGCGAAGGGCAGGTACTGTGGTTCATGGCGCAGATGACGCTCGCCACGCTGCTGCTGTGCGCCAGCATCTACCTGCTGTATCGCTATGCCGACGGTCTGTCGCGCAAGATCGGGCCGACCGGAACCGCCGTGGTGATGCGGCTCTCCGCCTTCCTGCTGTTCTGCATCGGTATCCAGATTTTCTGGAACGGTGCCGCCGAACTGCTTGCAAGCGTCAATTGACGCTTTACGCCAGCAGCAGCACCACGATCGAACCCCACAGCGCCAGCAGCACATTGCCCAGCGCGTAGCCGACGCCGTAGCCGAGCGTCGGCACCTTGCTCCCCGCCACTTCCTGCACCGCTGCGAGTGCCGGTGCCGCAGTGCCGGCGCCGGCACACACGCCCAGCAGCACGCCCGGGTGCAGTTTGAAAATGTAGTAGCCGACCAGCACGCCGACAATGTGCGCGCTGGCAACGACGATGAGCGCCGCGAGAATCAGTGCAACGCCCGATTGCGTAACGCCCTGCACGAACTGCGGTCCGGCGTTCATGCCCACCACCGCCAGGAAGCCCGCCAGGCCCACGGAATCGAAGAACCACAGTGCCGCCGGCGGAACGCCCCCCAGCCGCGGCTTCACCGAACACAGCCAGCCGAGCACCAGCCCGCCGAGCAGCACGCCGACAAACATGCTCAGGCCGATATCGAGACGTCCGATGCTGAGCGCCGGCAGGCCGATCAGTCCGCCGATCAGGATGGCGAGCGACACGCTGACGACATTGGTGGCCTCCGAGTGCCACTGCGCCTGGCCGATGTCCTGCGCCGCACGTTCGATGTGTTCCTTCGCGCCGCTGAGCGTCACGACGTCACCTCGCTGCAGCATGGTCAGCAGACTGAACGGCAGGTCATCGCCGCCGCGCGCGAGCGAATGCAGGAAGACGCCGCGCGATGCCGCCAGCGTCGCCAGTTCGCGCAGCGGCTTGCGCAGCGCGGCCTTGTGGGTGACGACGATATCGACCTGCACCGTGGGGATGTCGAGCAGATCGTGATCATCCACCTCGCATTCGCGCAATGGATTCTGTTCGCCGACCAGGGCCTCGGAGCGCCCCGAGAGGACGACACGATCGCGCTCCCGCAGCACATCGCCGGGCGACGGCTCCGTGATCTCCTCGCCCATGTCCTCGCCATGACGGATGCGCTCGACATAGACGCGATAGGCGCCGAACGCGGCTTCCAGTTCGCTCACCGTGCGGCCCGCATACCCGGCACCGATCTCATACGCACGCATCGAGAACTCCGCGTGCGCCGAGACGACGTCCGGATCGGTGCGATCGATGCCGAGTTGCTGTTCCAGTTGCCGGCAGGATTCGGCCAGGTCGACCCGCATCAGCCAGGGACCGAGCCGCGACAGCAACCACGTGACGGCGATCATGCCGACGACGTACGTCACCGCGAATGCCACTGTGCTGTCCGCCGCCAGTTGCTGCCGCATTTCCGGCGGCAGCGACAGTTTGGCGATGGCATCGGTGGCCGTGCCGAGAGCAGCGGACTCCGTCATCGAGCCCGCGAGCAAGCCACTGGCGATGCCGCGATCGAAGCCGAACAGCTTCGCGGTGAGCAGGGCCGCGATCAGCGCACTGGCGCACACCACGACCGTGACCCCGGCCTGCGCCAGGCCGCCGCTGCGCAGGCCGCTGAAAAACTGCGGTCCCGTCTTGAAGCCGATCGAAAACAGGAACAGCAGGAAGAACGTGTCCTTCAGTTCGTCGGCCACCGTGATGCGCAGCTGCCCGACCAGGATGCCGGCAATGAGCACACCGATGACCGTGCCGACCTGAAAGCTGCCGAGGCGAATGCGGCCGAGACCGTAGCCCAGCGCCAGCACCAGAAACACGGCGAGTTCCGGATGCGTGCGCAGCTGCTCGACGAGCCACATCACGAGTCGCCTGCCACTTCAATATCCGGCCGCATGCGAGTGCCGCTCCGAATGCAGTTTCGGCGGAACGGCAGTGCCGCCGACCTTGTCGAGATGGCGGCACGCTTCCTCGATGTCCTGCGCCAGCGTGCAGGCGGTCTGATGATTGATGTGCGGCCGCACCACGATCCGCAGGCTGGTGATCTCTTCGGCATCCGGCGGCATGGTGTAGGCCGACAGGATCCAGCCCTTCTCGCGCACCTTCGCCGAGATATCGAATTCGTTGTACTTGTGGACCTTCTTGTCGAGCGTCAGGGCCACGACGGGAATGCGCTGCGTCCTGTTCATGATCTCGAACCGGCCGCTCTTCGTGAGCTGCTCGCGCAGGTACTCGGCATGCTGGAGCGTCTGCTGCATGATGCTGGCATAACCCGCACGACCGAGCCGCAGCATCATGTAGTACTGCATCAGCACGGTCGACGATCCCTTGCTGAAGTTGAGCGTCGCGGTCGGCGCTTCGCCGCCGAGATAGTTCACGTAGAACACCAGCTCTTCGTTGAAGACGCTGCGGTCGCGGAACACGATCCAGCCGAGGCCTGGCGGCACCAGGCCGTATTTGTGTCCCGAGGCATTGATCGACTGCACGCGCGGCAGGCGGAAGTCCCACCGGTAGTCCGGATACAGGAACGGATTGACGAAGCCGCCCGAGGCGCCGTCGATGTGCAGCGGAATCGAGATGCCGGTCTTCTTCTCGTAGGCATCGAGCCAGTCGTGGATCTCCTGGATATCGTCGTCCTCGCCCGTGAAGGTCTGGCCGGCGATGGCCACGACGCAGATCGTGTTCTCGTCGACGAATCTGTCGAGGTGTTCGGCGGTGAGACGATAGTTGCCGGGCTTGAGCGGCACGATGCGCGGCTCGACATCGAAGTAGCGCAGGAACTTCTTCCACACGATCTGCACATTGCCGCCCGTGACCATGTTCGGCCAGCTCGCATCCTTGCCGGCCTTGCGCCGCGCCTCGCGCCAGTTCCACTTGTGCGCCAGGCCGGCCAGCATGCAGGCCTCCGATGAACCGATGGTCGCCGCGCCATAGGGTTCGGCGTCCTTCGGTCCATTCCACAGATCGTGCAGCCACTTCACGCACTTGGACTCGGTGGCCTTGGTGTGCGGATACATGTCGGGATCGGCGAAGTTCTTGAACATGTGCCGGTTGTAGATCTCGATCGCCTCCGGCTCGCTGAAGGTCGTGACGAAGGACGACAGGTTCAGCACCGGGTTCGCATCGGTCCAGCATTCGGCATTGACCAGCGCCTGCGCGGCACGCGGCGTCATGCCGTCCGCCGGAAACGTGTCCGGCACCTGCAGATTGAACTGCTCGTACATGGTCAGCATTTCATTGTGCCTGGAGCGATGCATGGCGGTCTCCGGTCAGGTCATCAGCAGCACGATCACGAGGAACCGGACTTCAGATTGCCGAACCAGAAGCCGCCCGCCAGCGTGATGAAGATCGCGATCTCCGGATAGGCACGCAGCCTGTCGACGAACCAGTGCCACATCGCGGTCGCTGCGCGTCAGCGCGACTTCCTGGCCGGCTGCACGTCGTAGGGATTGCCGCCGAGGCGGGTCGAGACTTCGAGAATCGCCTTCTGGGCGCGCACGCTGTTGCCCGCGGCGTCGAGCGGCGGCGAGAACGCGGCAATGCCGAACTTGCCCGGCGACACGGCGATGATGCCGCCGCCGACGCCGCTCTTGGCCGGCAGCCCCGTGTGATAGAGCCACTTGCCGGCGTCGTCGTAGAGTCCGGCGGTCGCCATCACCGCGAGAATGGATTTGACGTGACGCTGATCGATGACCTGCTTGCGCGTGACGGGATTGACGCCGCCATGGTCGCCAGGTCAGTGGCATTGACGTTGATGGAACACTGGCGCGTGTAGATGTCGTTGGCCTGCAGCGGATCCGACTTGATGACGCCGTAGGAGTACATGA
>CAYWHG010000062.1:0-12541 GCA_964457865.1 uncultured Steroidobacter sp. | reverse complement strand
TAGATGTCGTTGGCCTGCAGCGGATCCGACTTGATGACGCCGTAGGAGTACATGAGCATCGCGATGGCCTGGTTGTGCTGGTTGGTCGCGGCTTCCGATTTGTAGACTTCTTCGTTGACCGACAGTGACCGACCGGCGAAATCATTGTGCATGCCGAGGATCGCCGCCCAGATCGTCTCCGGCGTCGCGCCCTTTACCATGCTCGTGGCCGCGATGGCGCCGGGATTCACGAACGGATTCATTTCGCGGCCCTGGTGCTGCTCGATCGCATTGACGGAATTGAAGACTCGCCCCGTGGCATCGACACCCATGCCGTTCTCGATCGCCGCTTCGCCGCCGTCCTGCAGCACACGTGCCAGCGTGAACACCTTGGAAATGGACTCGATGGCGAACTCGTAGTCGACGTCGCCGACTTTCGACACGTTGCCGTTGACGTCGATGACGACGATGCCGAAGAGATTCGAAGGCACTTTCGCCAGCGCGGGAATGTAATCGGCGTTCTTTCCCTCCTGCAGCGTGCGGTACTGCGCGTGCGCGGCGGCGAGCGCTGCATCGACGTCGGCCTTCCTGATGACGGGCGCTGCCGCGAACGCGCCGGCGCTCACCGCCAGGGCCGTTGCAAAAAGCACGGGATACAGAAGCGAAACGCGCATGCTCATCTCCCCGGAAGAGGCCGGGCCTGAAGATGTCGCAGACAACGCGCACCCGCGGGCACTTCTTGCCGAAAACATCATTCGCCTTCCTCGCCGCAAGTCCGATTCTCGCGGCGATCCTTCTCGACAAGTCGTCCGGATGGAATGCGTAGTTGGGGCATTCATGAAGTGCGCGACTGCCCGCCATGCGCCAGGCACGTGCTTGCCACGACTGCCGCGCACGCAGGGGCGGGCTACATTCCCGGCGGGGCGGATACAACTTGAAGACGAAGGAGAACCTCATGGGTCGCCGTTTAGTTCTGATGTGCCTGGCCATGCTGTCGCTTGCGGGATGCTCGAGCGTTCCCGGCATGGGCGGCGGGAGCAGCAACGCTCTCCTCGGTTTGCTGACCAGCCAGCTGGGAGTCACCGAGACACAGGCCGCCGGCGGAGTCGGTTCCTATCTCGCACTGGCGCAGGAGAAACTGACCAAGGGAGATTTCGACCAGGTGGCGGCGCTGGTCCCTGGCGCATCGAAGTACATCGACCAGGCCAGGTCGCTCGGCGCCATCGCCGGTCCCATCGGTAATCTGGCGGGCCTGAACAGTTCGCTCGGCAAGCTCGGCATCAGCCCGGAGACTGCAGCGAAGTTCACGCCGGCGGTCACGGACTACCTGGGCAAGGCCGGCGGCAGCAGCGTGCAGAATGCGCTGGCCGGAATGCTGCAGTAGGCGCGCGAACGGCATGAGCAGCGACAAGGACGAACCACCGGGGCGCTCGCGCGCGTGGTTCACCGATCATCTTGCGAACGAGCGCACACACCTTGCGTACGTGCGCACGGCGATTGCGCTGTTCGCCTTCGGCATCACGCTGCATCAGTTCAGCTGGTTCATCGCCGAGCGCCATGACTCGCCGCATCCCGGCGTCTTCGCCGCCGGCTGGCGCGTCGGTTTGGGCATGGTCATTTTCGGTATGGCGCTGGCGCTGTGGTCGGCGTTCCGTTTCGACCGGGTGACGCGTGACATCGATCGCGGCACGTATCGTCCCAGCCGCATCGCGATGTGGATTCTCTCGTTGGGCGTGCTGCTGCTCGGCGCCGCGGGCGCGATCTGGCTGATCTGGAGGTAACTCGAATGCCTGTCTCGACCCTCGTTCAGGGCGCCGCACATCACTGGTGGCTGGTGGTACTGCGCGGTGTCTTCGCCATTCTGTTCGGTGCCGCGGCGTGGTTCTGGCCGGGCATCACGGTGCTGGCGCTGGTGATGCTCTGGGGCATCTATGCGTTCGCCGACGGAGTCATTGCGCTGATCACGGCCTTTCGCTGGCGCGATTCCGGGAAGCCGTTGTGGATGCTGATCCTGGTCGGACTCGCCGGCATCGCCGCCGGCATCCTGACATTCATCTCGCCCGGCATCACCGCGATCGTGCTGCTCATGCTCATCGCCGGCTGGGCAGTGATCGTCGGCATCCTGCAGATCGTCGCCGCGATCCGGCTGCGCAAGGAAATCGACAATGAATGGCTGCTCGGCCTGGCCGGGCTCGCATCGCTGATCTTCGGCATCCTGATGATCGTGAGACCCGGCGCCGGTGCGCTGGCCGTCATCTGGATCATCAGTCTCTACGCGATTTTCTTCGGCGTGCTGCTGGTGGTGCTCGGTTTCCGGCTGAAGGGTTTGCGCACGGCGTGAGCCGTGTGCCGGCTCAATTGCGGTTGGCCGGCGGCGGCGATTCGACCGGCGCGCCGACAGCCTTGTCGGGCACGAGGATCACGACGCCGGGCTGCACAGGTGCATCGACTGCATCGACTTCCACCGGTGGCGCCGACTGCGTGGCTGGCGTGGTCGCATAGAGCGACGTGATCACGCGCACCGCGTGCACGGCGAGCAGGAAGCCGCTGAAAATGATCGTCACCGGAATCAGCGCGACCGCGAACGTGATGACCCGACGCATCAGCGGCACTTTCGGTTTGATTGCCTCGGCATCGAGCCGTTCCTGAGCGCGCTGCTGCACGGCACGCTGCAGTTCGCTCTGGCGATCGAACGGAATGATGCGTGCAGTGGTCTGGGAGGCGGAAGACTGGGAAAGGCGTTCTTCGGACGAGGAGGTCATGAGCTTGCTTCGATCCGATCGTTCACTGTTGACATTGCACGGCCCCGAGCCGTCCCGACCATGGCGCCGCCATGCCACTGCGGTCCGCGCGTCTGGTCGCGACCGGAAAGCAGTGTAACTCGCGGGGTACTCGTCTTCTCAAGACTGTCCGGCGAACGACAGGTTCCCGCCGGCGGGTGCCGTTCAGTTTCGGCGGGCGACGTAGGCGTTCCCCCTAGGCGCAATGGCACTTACTTAACGAGCTGACGGTTGCTTAACGAGTTGACGGTTGACCGTTGGCGGTTGACGGCCAGAAGAATGCCTTCCTTTCCGACCGTCAACCGTCAACGGACAACTGTCAACCCGCTTAACTAACTAAGCGCCATTGCCCCTAGGCGCGGCTGAGTTCCTTGCCGGCCGCCAGCCGCCACTTGCCGCCGCTGTCGCGACAGACCGGATACAGCGACTCGCTCTCCACGCCGCGGGCCTGCATCCAGATTTTCAGTTTGCGACAGTCGAGTCCGTCGGATGACGTGAACTTGCCCGTGCCCTGCACCTTTCCCGAATAACCATTGCGTGGATTGCTCCATTCCTGCATGGCTTCGCCGTTGTCGTCGTTCAGCACTGCCAGCACCGCAGCATTCATGAGCTTGCGATCGGCATCGCCGAAGTAATAGAGCGGCGTCTCCTTGAGGAAGCCGAGTCCGGCTGCGAAAGCCGGTGCGGCAGCCACGGTCATGAGGACTGCAACGGCTGCGGCCACGAATGTGTGATGCCTGATCATGGTGCTTCGATCTCTCCCGAAAAAAATACGATGACGTTCTATTCCTGAGCTTCGAACAGCGGTCGCACGCGGATGCTGAACGGCGCATCGAGCGCTGTCAGCCAGCGTGCATCCTGACCATAGATGTCGCGGCGAAAATTCATCAGGCCCTGCTGATCGGCCCATGCAGTCCAGTAGGCCAGCAGCACCGGAATCTTCCGCGTCAGGGTCACGTTCTGCAATTGTCCGGACGCAATCGTGCGTGCGATCGATGTCTGGTTCCAGCGGTCGGGATCGCCGAGCAGGCGCTCGGCCAGTTCCAGTGCCCGCTCCACCCGCACACAGCCGGAACTGAATGTCCGGTCGGCACGGTCGAACAGACTCTGCGAGGGCGTGTCGTGCATATAGACGAGGTAGGGATTCGGAAACATGAGCTTCACTCGTCCAAGCGCATTGCCCGGCCCGGGATCCTGGCGCAGCGTGTAAGGAATGTTGCCGCTGCTGAAGCGCGACCAGTCCACGGACGACGGGTTGATCTCGCGGCCGCTGCGATCGATCACCTTCAGTCCCTTGCGCGTGATGGACTCCGGATCGCGCCGCGCGGCCGGCAGGATATCGTTCTTGATGATGCCGGGCGGCACCGTCCAGGTCGGATTGAACACCAGGTAGCTGATCTCGGAACGGAAGATCGGCGTCTGGCGATACGGCTTGCCGACCTGGGCGCGCGCCGTCCAGACGATATCTTCGCCGTGCATCAGATAGACCGTGAAGCCCGCGACGTTGACGACGACGAAATCCTCCGGCAGTTCGTGCAGCAGCACGCGGCCGCGATCCAGGTTCACGCGCAACTGCTGGACGCGCTGCGCCGGCGTCACATTGAGTTCGCGAACCGTCGCAGGACCGACGGCGCCGTCGACATCGCCGCCCGTGCGCAGCTGGAAGCGACGCACCGCCGCCTCGGTCGCCGCATCGTAGACGTCCGACTCGTCGGCTGCGGCGGCATCGAGATCGCCGGTGGCCACCAGTCGCTGCCGCAGCATCGGCAACCGCGTGTCGCTCATGCCCGGCTTGATCGTCGCGCCCTCGGCGAACGCGAGCCATGCGCCTTGCGCTTCGATGTCGCGATATCTCGCCAGCTCGTTTTTCAGACCGCGATAGAGACGATGCGTCGGCTTCAACGCCTCGACGCGCTGATACACATCCTCTGCGGCAATGGCCTGCTCGATCTGCCCGGCCACATCCATGCGTTTCATCGTGCGGCCGTAGTTCCATTGCGAATCGAACGACTGCGGATCGACCTTGCCGAAGGACAGGTGATAGCCGAGCCGCAGCAGCGCCTCGCTCATGAGAATGTCGTACTCGCCGCGCACCAGCGCGGAGGCCGACTTTGCCCCGGCCTGCGCCGACAGCTCCTCGAGCAGCGGCAGATGGTAGTCGGCAGGATCGAGACCATCGGCGTAACTGTCGGCCAGTGCGCGGCGCAACTGCGCGGCGATCTGCGGCCGGGTCCAGGCCGGCTGATACTGGCGGCGCGAATAAAACTCGTGCAGCAGCTCCGTCATCACGATGTGCGCGCCGTGCACGGCGTCCGTTCCCGAGGTCGTCAGCGAATCGAGTTCGGCGCTGATCACCTGCGCGACGGGGTCGGTGGGCTCGGCGGCGTAGGCGAACGTGCCGAACGCCAGACCTGCTGCAGCAATGAGGAGACGATGATGCATGATGGAGTCAAGCTAACCGCGACTAGAGCTGCGACTCTATCGGCAGATGCCGCAGCAGCCAGGTGACGCAGCGACGACCCCAGCCGGCGTACGGATCGCTGCGATAGGTGACGGTGCGTTTCGCTAGACTTTCGGTCCAGACGAGACGCTGCCGCTCGTCGAGCGAAAGCACGAAGCTGCGCTGCGGCGTCGCGCCGAGCAGGAACATTGCCTGCAGCTGCTGTGCGACAGCGGCATCCGTGATCCACACGCCCATTTCGCAATTGAGCAGTGCCGAGCGCTGATCGAGATTGAACGATCCCACGAACACGCAGGCACCGTCGACGATCGCGGCCTTGGTGTGCAGACTCGCCTTCGACGACCCGAGCCGCAACCGCGGGCCATGGCGGACGTCCCTGCCCTTCTCGTCGTCTTCCTCCGGCGCCGGTTTCAGCTCGAACAACTGCACGCCGGCCCGCAGCAACGGCTGGCGGTATTTCGAGTAGCCGCCGTGCACCGCCGCCACATCGGTCGCCGCCAGTGAATTCGTCAGCACCGCCACCGCGCAGCCTTCCCTTGCCTTGCGTTCGAGCTGCGCTGCACCGCCGCGGCCGGGAACGAAGTACGGAGAAATCAGTTGCAGTTCGCGACCGGCGCGCTCGAACGCGGCGGTGATGCTCTGCAGGACACCGGCATCGATTTCTTCGGGCCGCTTGAGGGCCTTGCGCGGATCGTCTGCGACGACCTGCACGTCGCGGGTCCATGTCAATTCGTAGTTGCGGGTGATGACGTCGTGGATCTGCGGCGTATCGCGCAGGCGGCGGATGTATTCCCCCTCCCCGTGTGTCTGCATGGCCGTATTGAGCAGGTCGCGCACGTCCGCGAGCGACTGCCGCCGGCGACCCAGCCGGCGCATGCGCGCGATCGGCATCGCACTCTCGCTGTTCCAGTAGCGGTCGAAGATGCGCGTGGTCTGCGCGACGGCGGGCCCGGCGAGCAGGACATCCAGATCGACGAAGTTCACCAGCGAGCTGGCGGAAAAATACTCATCGCCGATGTTGCGCCCGCCGACGAGCGCGATGCGGCCATCGGCGATCCATGCCTTGTTGTGCATGCGGTGATTCAGTCGCGAACCGCTCGACAGCAGTTCGCGCACGGTCCGCAACATTCCCGATCGTGTCGCAAAGGGATTGAACAGACGGATGTCGATCAGCGGATGCTGATCCAGCGCCGTCAGCACACTGTCGCGCGAACGCGCATCCATGTCGTCGATCAGCACCCGTATGCGCACGCCGCGATCGGCCGCGAGCAGCACTTCGTTCGCCAGGTAGCGACCGGTCGCATCGCTGTGCCAGATGTAGTACTGCAGATCCAGGCAGCGCACTGCCGCTCGTGCCGACAGCGCACGCAATGCAAAGGCTTCGGTGCCGAGCGCCACCAGGCGTGCGCCCGAGTGTTCCGGCTGCGCCTGGCGCTGCCCGGCGAACAGCCGGTCGAGCACTGCGTCTTCCGCGAGCGGCAGCGCCGTCACGGGCGGGAGCGGTTTGCGACGCGCGCGTATCACGGATGATCGACGCCGCGGGCCCGCAAGCCGCCGTATTTTCCAGCGCCCTCCCCGGCTTCGTCTCGCAGCATGCTCAGGATCTTGCCGCATGCGAATTGCATGCGGCGCGTAGGATGGACAGCCCTCACCGCCAATGCAACCATCCGGCAACACTTGCGCCGCGGAAAACAAGAGCACGACACGCGCCATGCCATCGACCCATCAAAGCACCCACCAGAGCACCCGCATCGTCATCAGCCTGATCGCCGGTCTCGTCGTCGGCATCCTCATCAACGATTCGCAAAGCGCGGCGGTTGCCACCCTCGCCGACGGCATCGTGCTGATCGGACAGCTCTGGCTGCGTGCCTTGCAGATGACGGTGCTGCCGCTGCTCATTGCGCTGCTGATCACGGGAACGGCGGCGGCCCGCGACACGGCGGCGTCAGGACAACTGGCCGGACGCGCATTGCTCTGGTTCGGCATCTTCCTGTGCTGTTCGGTGACGCTGGCGGTGTTTGCGATGCCGCTCGCGCTGTCGGCGTTTCCAGTGAACGAGGCCGGCAGGAGTGCGCTGCTCGCGGGACTGCAGACCTCGCCTTCGCAGTTGCCCGCGATGGCGCCGCTGCGCGAATGGATCGCGAACATCATCCCGACCAATCCCTTCAACGCAGCCGCCGAAGGCGCCATCCTGCCGCTGGTCGTGTTCACGATGATGTTCGCGCTCGCCGCCACGCGCCTGCCGGCGACACAACGCGCATCCCTGGTGAGCTTCTTCCAGGCCGTATCGGAAACCATGCTCGTCGTCGTGCAATGGGTTCTCAAGGTGGCGGTGATCGGCGTGTTCGCCTTGTCGCTGAACGTCGGCATGCAGGGCGGCTTCGCAGCCGCAGGCTCCATCGCCCACTACCTCGTGTTCATGTGCGTGCTCGCGATCCTGATCATCGCGCTGCTGTATCCCGTGGCCGTGTTCGCTGCCGGCATTCCGCTGCGACAATTCGCGCGCGCGATGGCGCCGCCGCAGGCCGTGGCCTTCAGCACGCAGTCGTCGCTCGCTTCGCTGCCGGCCATGCTGACCAGCGCGCAGACCTCGCTGGGAATCGCCCCGCACATTGCCGATGTCGTGCTGCCGCTGGCCGTCGCCGTGTTCAAGCTCACGAGTCCCGCGCTGAATTTCTCCATCGTGCTGTTCATTGCGCACGTCACGGGCACGGAACTGGGACTGGCGCAGATCCTGGTCGGCATGCTGGTGGCAATCCTCACCAGCTTCGGCATCGCCGGCATTCCCGGCCAGGCTTCCTTTCTCACCACGACGGTACCGATTGCCGCAGCGATGGGCGTACCGATCGAACTGGCGCTGCTGCTGATTGCCGTCGAAGTGATTCCGGATATTTTCCGGACCGTCGGCAATGTCACGGCCGATGTCGTGGTGACTGCGGTGATCGCGCGGCGGACGCCGGGTGGCATGCAGTCAGACTGGACGAATACAGGATCGGGAGTAACCGCATAGAACGCATAGAACGCAAAAGACAGATACACCAGGAGCAAAGAAACACAGCATCGTCTTGCCCGGCTCCGCTATGCGTTCTATGCGGTTACTCCGCTTCCGCCCTCCGTTCGTCCTGTCGAAGGGTTCTGGGTTCTTGAACTCCGCGTCAACCGCCCTCCATCCCCAGCAACTCATACACCCGCTCCGCCACCGCCACGAGCAGCTGCGCACACGGTTCGCAACCGCCGCCGCAACATGCCGGCCACTGCGACCGCGGCAGGCCGAACAGCGGTTTGACGGTGCTGCGGTAATACTCCTGCAGGCCAAGTTCCTCGACGGCGCGGGTGAGCGCGGCAGGAAAGTCGGGGCGGTGCGTGATGCTCATGCGAAGAGAATGGCCGCAAAAGGCGCAAAGTCAGAAAGAAGAATCCGGAAAGGCAGGGTCGCAGACTCTTTTTCCGACCTTGCGCTTTTTGCGCCTTTTGCGGCCATTCTTCTTTTCACCCGGCCCGGAACGCCAGCTCGATGAACGAGCGATGCGACGCGCCCGGCGCCAGTCGCAGCAGGTGTTCGCCGCTGTTGAGTGCATTGCCCGGGCCGGTCCAGGGTTCGACGCAGACGTAGTCCTTGCCTGCGACGGCCCACACGACCCAGTGCGCAAAATCCGCCGAGGCGGTGACATCGATCGCGTCGCCGTCGCCCAGGTGCAGGGTCATGCGACGCGCCGACTGATCGAGCAGGTGCAGGTCGAGTTCCGGCGCCGTCAGCTCGAAGCCGCGGAACGGTCCGTTGCGCTTCGTGACATTGTCAAACTGCCGTGTGGCGTCGGTATCGATCCGCGCGCGCGCCTTGTCGGTGACCAGGAAATACGGGTGATAGCCCAGCGCGAACGGCAGCGGCGTTGTGCCGGGATTGTCGATCTGCATCGTCAGCCGCAGGCGCGACCCGGCGAGTTGCAGGTGCAGGCTGGTGGTGAACGGCCAGGGATACTCCGCCAGCGTCGCGACATCCGACGTCAGCCGCAGCGTCACTTCCTTCTCCGCGACCGCGACCACCTGCCAGGCGCGCGTGCGCGCAAAGCCATGCTGATTCATGCGGCCGGCCTGGCCGTCGCACTGCCAGCGGTCATCGAGCAGTTTTCCGGGCGACGGAAACAGGATCGGCACGCCGCCGCGCACGTTTTTCGCCGGATCGAGGAATGTCGCCGGATCGAGATAGAGAAGCTCGCGGCCATGCACCTTGAAGGAAGTGACGATGGCGCCGCGCTCGGGAGAAATGGTGGCGGAGCTGTTTCCCGGAACGTCGGCGATATCGATCGTGGCAGGCGCAGGCATCAGGCGAATCGGTTCAGGCTGGCGACGTCTTTGATCGTACCAGCTCGCACGTATCGCCAGATCGCACGCCGGCGGCGTTCGCCTCGTCGGTATCCAGGTGCAGACGCAGTTCGAATTTTTCCGAGACGCGCACCGACACATCGCTGAACACCGTGTCGCGACCGTCGCTGTCGATGCGCACCTGCACGGAATCGTGATCCGTGACGCCGAGTCGCTGTGCGTCGGCCGGATTCATGTGAATGTGGCGCCGCGCACAGATCACGCCGCTTGCGATGGTCGTGCGACCGGCCGGACCTTCGAGCGTGATGCCCGGGGTGTTGCGCAGATCGCCCGAGATGCGCACCGGCGCATCGACGCCCAGGATGAATTCGTCGGAGCGCGAGATCTCCACCTGGTCCGCGTCGCGTGGCGGCCCCATCAGCCGCACCTTGTCGATGCGTCCGCGCGGGCCGATCAGCGAGATCGATTCCTGGGCCGCGAACTGTCCCGGCTGCGACAGCTGCGAGCGCGACTGCAGCCGATAGCCGGCGCCGAAGAGCTTGTCGATGGTCGACTGCGTCAGATGCGCGTGCCGCGCCGAGATCTCGATCGGAATGCGCACGCCCGGATCGCCGGCCGCAGTTTCGAGCATCGTCGCCGCCTGCAGCGCCATCTCGAGTTCTTCGTTGGCCGTCACGACCAGCAGCCGCGTGCGCGAAGCGGTCTCGGAGATATCGACGACGGTCGTCCGAGCATCGACGCGGGCGTCGCGATTGCGATCCTCGTCGAGACGGGCACCGAGAAAATCCAGCCGTTGCAGGATGCGATGACGCATCAGGGCACTGTGTTCGCCGATGCCGCCGGTGAAGGCGATGACATCGACGCCGCCCATCACCGCGGCATAGGCGCCGATGTACTTGCGCACGCGATGCGCATAGAGCGTCAGGGCGAGCCGGCAGGCTTCGTCGCCGTCGCCGGCACGCTGTTCCAGTACCCGCAGGTCGTTGGTGCCCGCCAGTCCCTTGAGTCCCGAATCGCTGTTGAGGAGCCGGCTCAGGGTCTCGGCCGTGTAGCCGCCGTGATCCATGAGGTACAGCATTACGCCGGGATCCAGGTCTCCGCTGCGCGTCCCCATGACCAGCCCTTCGAGCGGCGTCATGCCCATGCTCGTTTCGATGCTGCGGCCATATTCGACGGCGGCCACGCTCGCACCATTGCCGAGATGACAGGAGACGAGCCGCAGCGCGCTGGGATCGGCGCGCAGAAAAGCAGCCACGCTGCGCGTGACCTGGGCGTGGCTGGTGCCGTGAAAACCGAAGCGCCGGATGCCGAAGCGCTGCGCCACATCGCGCGGCAGGGCGTATTCGCGGGCGCGCGGCGGCAAGGTTGCGTGAAAGGCCGTATCGAACACCGCCACGTGCGGCACGCCGGGAAATTCCTGGCGCGCCAGCGTTGCCGCCGCCAGCGCTACGGGATTGTGCAGCGGTGCGAGATCGTTGAGTTCGGCGATGCTGCGCAACGTTTCCTCATCGAGCAGTGTCGGCCGCACGAACTTCGCGCCGCCATGCACGATGCGATGCGCCACCGCCTGGGCTGAATTCCCGCTTGCGCAACGTGTCTGCAGTTCCCGCAGCAGTCGACGCACACCAGCCTCGGCATCGAAACCGGCATCGAGGGGAATGCGCTCGTCATCGATCTGCAGCCGGCAGTCGGCGGAACCGGGATTGTCGAGGGACATGTCCAGCAGACGTCGCCGCGACACCGTGTCGATGAGCGCGCTCTTGATCGACGAACTGCCACAGTTGAGTGTGAAGATGCGCATGGACGGTTCCGCAGGACCCGCGAGCGGCCGACCATAGCATCGACACCGCGGGCGCCCAAGCCGCCCGTGACAACAGGCGAGTCGCTTCATCTTCTCCTTATGGAAGGGCGCCCGGCGCCCGGCTAGGCTCCGGCAAGCTCCCATACCGACACAATAACGACGCTCATGAAGCTGCCTGGAATCTGCCTTGCCCTGTTCGGCGTACTGGTCGGCACGGGATGCGAACAGCAGACGGCGGCGCCGGCGCCTGCTGCCGCGATGCCGCCGGCATCGGCCGCCGCACAGGACGTCCCGCAGCGATTGCCCGCGCTGTATTCGGGCACGCTGCCCTGCGCCGATTGCCCGGGTATCCGTTTCGAACTGGATCTGCGCGCGAATCACGCGTACGTGCTGCGCATGACCTACCTCACGACGCCG
The DNA here is from genome assembly GCA_964457865.1 of uncultured Steroidobacter sp. Classification (GTDB taxonomy): domain Bacteria; phylum Pseudomonadota; class Gammaproteobacteria; order Steroidobacterales; family Steroidobacteraceae; genus Steroidobacter. The sequence continues at coordinate 780 of CAYWHG010000062.1, read as the reverse complement.
GAAACGGTCCGGGACGACATCGGCCAATGGTCGATCGGGGAGGACGAAGTGCTGGTGCTGACGGGCGACGGCGACCAACCCTCCGGCTGGTCGATCCGCGATGTCGACACCCTGACCAAGCTCGATCTCGCCGGAAAACCGATCGAGTCGAACCTCAACTGGACCATCGTGCGTCAGCCGACATACACGGCCCTGGAACCGCGGGTCACGATGCGCGGCATGTACCGTCACATGGCGGATGCCGCGCTTTTCGAAGAATGTCTGACCGGCCTCAAGCTGCCGGTGGCCATGGAAGGCGACAACATGGCGCTCGAAACCGCCTATGCCAAGACGCGCCGCGAACCGGGCGCCGCCGTGCTGGCCAGCGTCGCAGGCCGCATCGCCGCGCGACCGCCCATGGAGGGCGACGGCACCGTCGACACGCTGGTGGTCGACCGGTTCGTGCGCTTCTGGCCGAACGAAAGCTGCGGCGCGCGCGGCGTGACGCACGAACTCGCCAGCACGCGCTGGGTGCTGACCCGCCTCAACGACGAACCCGTCGATCTCTCGAAGATGCCGCGCGAGCCCTTCATCGCACTCGAAAGCAACGAGCATCGCGTCTCCGGCTACGGCGGCTGCAACCGGGTCGTCGGCGCCTATGAATCGGAGGGCGAGCGGATTGCGTTCAAGCACCTCGCGCTCACGCGCATGGCCTGCCCCGACCACATGGCATTCGAGACCGCCTTCGGCAACGCGCTCAACGCCGCAGCGCGCTGGAAGATCAGCGGTTCGCATATGGAG
>CAYWHG010000061.1:14601-25528 GCA_964457865.1 uncultured Steroidobacter sp. | reverse complement strand
GGCATCATTCTCGCGGGTGGATCAGGGACCCGGCTATATCCGTTAACGCTGGTGACCAGCAAACAGCTGCTGCCGGTCTACGACAAGCCCATGATCTATTATCCCCTCAGCGTTCTCATGCTGGCGGGGATCCGCGAATATCTCATCATTTCCACACCGGACGATCTGCCTCGGTTCAAGCGGCTGCTCGGAAGCGGCGATCAATGGGGCCTCAAGTTCGACTACGCCGAACAGCCGCAGCCCAATGGCATCGCTCAGGCGATTCATATCGCCGGTGAGCGCTATGGTGCCCAACAGTTCGCGCTCGTCCTCGGTGACAACATTTTTTATGGCCACGGCATGACGCAGTTGCTCGCATCGGCTGTTGCGAGGCAACGCGGAGCCAGCGTGTTTGCGTACCATGTCAACGATCCCCAACGGTACGGTGTCGTCGAGTTTGACGAGAAAGGGCGAGCCCTGGGCATCGAAGAGAAGCCGCAGATGCCACGGTCAAGCTATGCGGTGACCGGCTTGTACTTCTACGACGAACGCGCGTGGGAGTTTGCCAAGGGATTGAAGCCGTCAGAGAGAGGTGAGTACGAGATCACAGACCTCAACCGCGTGTATCTCGAGCGCGGGGAGCTGTCAGTCGAAGTGATGGGGCGCGGCTACGCCTGGCTGGATACTGGTACGCACGAGTCGTTGCTGGCTGCCTCGACGTTCATCGAGGCGCTGGAAACGCGGCAGGCATTGAAGGTTGCGTGCCCGGAGGAGATCGCATTCAGGCAGGGATTCATTCTGGATGCGCAAGTTCGTGAATTAGCCAAGCCACTGAAGAACACTCAGTACGGCCAGTATCTCCTGCGCATGCTCGATGAAAGGGTCATCGAATGAAGTTCATGGCGACAGACCTTCCAGAGGTCATCATCGTAGAACCTCGAGTATTCGCGGACTCGCGCGGATTTTTCATGGAGACATGGGAAGCGGACAAATTCGCGACCGGTGGTATCCACGCGAACTTCGTTCAGGACAATCACAGCGTATCCCAGCAATGGGTGCTCCGCGGACTGCACTACCAGTTGCAGCGTACGCAGGGAAAGCTGGTTCGGGTCGCAGAAGGAGAAGTCTTCGATGTCGCCGTCGACCTGCGCCGTTCGTCCCCGACTTTTGGGCGTTGGGAAGGCCAAGTGCTGTCGGCTGAGAACAAACGCATGCTCTGGGTGCCGCCAGGATTTGCCCATGGGTTCCTTGTTCTCAGTGCGAGTGCTCAGCTTCTCTACAAGTGCACTGATTTCTACGATCCGACCAGCGAGCGGACGTTGTTGTGGAACGATCCTGACCTGGCTATCCGATGGCCTCTGCCGGCGGGTGTTGTGCCGGTCATTTCTGCAAAGGATGACGCGGGACAGCGGCTAAGCGCCGCCGAGTGCTTCGTGTGAGAGTGCTGATCACAGGCGCCGCGGGGCAGGTTGGTCGGCAGCTGTTGCGCGATGTTCCAGATACTGCAGAAGCGATAGGACTATCGCGCACCGAACTCGATCTGACCGATGCAGTTGCTGTCGAGAGGCATGTTCTGACGTATCGGCCTTCGGTGCTGATCAACGTCGCCGCGTACACGGCCGTCGATCGCGCAGAGACCGAGGTTGATCAGGCGTTCGCGACCAATGAAGCGGCAGTAGCGACCTTGGCGCAGATATGCGCGAAGCATCGGATCAGGCTGCTCCACATTTCGACTGACTTCATATTCAATGGCTCCGCCGGCCGGCCCTATGTGGCCGACGATAGACCTGATCCGCTGAATGTATATGGCGCCAGCAAGTTAGCTGGCGAGCGTCGGATTTCGGCACAGGCCGGACTCGACTGGACCATCATTCGGACCGCGTGGGTCTACGCCAGCGCCGGTCGCAACTTCGTCCTCACCATGCTGCGGTTGTTCCAGGAACGGCCTGTGGTTCGCGTGGTGTGCGATCAGATTGGCACGCCGACAAGCGCGCCGACCTTGTCACGTTGCCTGTGGGCGGCGGCGTCGCATGACGCACCTTCGGGCGTCCTGCATTTCACCGATGCCGGTGTTGCCAGCTGGTACGACTTCGCGATTGCAGTTTACGAGGAGGCCAGGGCATTGGGGTTGATCAACGGTGACGTCGAGGTGGTGCCCATCCGTACCGCCGAATACCCAACGCCTGCCCGACGTCCGTCCTACAGCGTGCTGGATACGACTGCGACCACAGAAGGATTGAAGCTGCCGCTTGTTCACTGGCGAGCAGCCCTCCGCGATGTACTGAAGGAGCTACGCGTTTGAAGCATCTGCTCGTCACTGGCGGTGCCGGATTCATCGGCGCCAATTTCGTTCACTATTGGCTGAAGGCGCATCTAGATGACCGGGTGGTCGTGCTCGATGCCCTGACCTATGCGGGGAACCAGGCGAATCTTTCTGCAGCGAAGGGCAATCCGAATTTCCGCTTCGAACGAGGAGATATCTGCGACACCGATCTGGTGGCTTCGCTGCTCGATTCAGAACGCATCGACTGCATTGTCCACTTCGCGGCAGAGTCGCACGTTGACCGGTCGATTAGTGGACCGGATGAATTCATCAGGACGAACATCCTCGGAACGCATTCGCTGCTCAAGAGTGCTCGGGCGGCTTGGAGTCGGGAAGGCAGGATGCGGGCCGATGTCCGCTTTCATCATGTGTCCACGGACGAAGTCTACGGTTCGTTGACGGCGACCTCCCCGGCGTTCACCGAGAGTACGCCGTACGCACCGAACTCGCCTTACTCGGCAAGCAAGGCGAGTTCGGATCATCTGGTCCGCTCTTATCATCACACTTACGGGCTTCCCGTCACGACGAGTAATTGTTCCAACAATTACGGGCCATATCAGTTTCCGGAAAAATTGATCCCGCTGATGCTTGTGAACGCTCTGAACGGCAAGCCGCTGCCGGTGTACGGTCGCGGCGAGAATGTTCGGGACTGGCTGTACGTCGAGGATCACTGCCGTGCTATCGATGCCGTGCTCGCGCTTGGCAGAATCGGTGAGACCTACAATGTGGGAGGCTGCAATGAGTGGCGGAACATCGATATCGTCCATCTGCTTTGCTCAATTCTGCACCGGCGATTCGAGAATGACCCGACGCTTGCGCAGCGCTTCCCGCGGTGTCCGGCGGCCGCATCGGCGCGCGTAAGCGAGTTGATCGCGTTCGTAACGGATCGACAGGGCCACGACTGGCGCTATGCGATCGATGCCGGGAAGGTACGTGAAGAACTGTCATTCGAGCCGCTTGAGCGATTCGAGACTGGAATCGAGAAGACAGTCGACTGGTACCTGGCGAACGAAGCTTGGTGGAGATCCGTCCAAAGCGGCGCATATCGCGCCTAGATCCTCTTAGGGGTCTAGCCGGTGTCGACAGTCGGCGACACCGCGCTGAAAGATTCGATAGTCGCCCAGTGGCTGTCACTACAGCCGCACCTGTATAGTCGCCAGCGCCGCGTCGTCAACAATAGACCGGACACTATTCATCAGCGCTGGTTGGGGACGACAGAAATTGGAAGGAATCATGTCAGGGATAACAATTCAGATCGGTCTTCCCCTTCTCGTTACCATTCTCTTCATGTTTGCGCTCCGGCCCGTTGCTCGCGGACTGGGGCTGATTGACCGGCCCGGCGGCCGGAAGATGCATATTGGCGAAGTCCCTGTCATCGGCGGGTTGGCGATGACTGGCGGTCTTGTGGTGGGAACCCTGTATGGCTATCAGTCAGTGCAGGGTTTTCCCTTCTTCATCACTTCGGTGCTCGTTCTGGTGCTGATCGGTGCGCTGGACGATCGTTACGACTTGCCGCCCTCAGTACGTTTCCTGGCACAAATCTGTGCCTGTCTGCTGATGGTGGGGGGCGCGGGTATCTATGCCCGGGATTTGGGATCGCCTTTTTTTCAGGGGATGCTGGAGCTGGGGTGGTTCTCGGTTCCCTTCACGGTGCTGATCGTTTTGACGGCGATCAATGCCTTCAACATGTTTGACGGCAGTGATGGCGTTGCCGGGGTCCAGGCGCTTATTGCCGTGCTATTCCTGGGTTTCGCGTGCGTAATGGCGGGGGCCACGCACTACCTTCCGCTGGTGGCAGCGATGGTCGGGTGCGTGTTGGGCTTTCTGATGTTCAACTGGCCTTCGAAGCGCACGCACAATGTGCGTGCATTCATGGGAGACGCTGGCAGCACCATGCTGGGATTTTCGCTCGCTTGGCTGAGTGTTGAAATATCGCAGGAACCAGTGCGGGCAATCAGTCCGGTCGTGATTCTCTGGGTATTTGCGTTGCCGATCTATGATCTGTTCAGCAGCATGATTCGCCGCGTTTCCCAGGGCCAGTCTCCGTTTCACGCGGATTCGGAACACCTGCATCACATCCTGCGTCGATTCGGCTATTCATCGCGCCAGGTTGCCCAGATCGTGTTGTTGGCTGCGACCCTCTTTGCCGCTGTAGGCGTGGGAGCCTATCTGCGCGGTATCGCGGACGGCTGGCTGTTCTTCGGCTGGCTCGCGATCGGAGTGGGGTATCACGTCGTGTTCGGCAGCGGACTTGTCATTCCGCGTCGCTCTGAAGAGCGAACGACGAACGCGCCGGCGGAGATCGAACCGTCAATCTGGAAGCAGCGCTAGCTGCTTTTCAGCGCGGCAGTCATTAACGACAGTCGCACTAGACGGCAAGAACAAGGGTGGCTTCGGCCGCCAGCAACCATCTATAGAAACACCAGCGCAGTTCATCTCGTTCTGCCGCCGTTTTTGCAGGGTATCCAATCAAGCCTGTCGCGTGATCGCGGATGCGTACCGCTAAACGGCGCATTCCGTCGATCAGCCATAAATGCATTTCTGCGCAAAGACGGCAGTTATTCGGTCTTGCCCGTGTTTTTGACATGGCAAAGTCAAGCCACACGGGCAAGGGATGGCCTGTGGTGTCCCGGGACACCGGTTTCAGGGACTGTCTCGATCGGCATGCCTGATCGGGATCCGGCCGGAGAGGTGAAGGGAGGTAGGCCTTCTCCGGCCATCTTTCGTGGCTGGGTTGACGCCCTGAAGAGCCGCACGTAATTTACGTGAAGCCCGTGTGGTCAGTATGGCAACCAAGCACAACATTACCGTCGCGATCGAGCCCGGCCTTCTGAAGAAGGCGCGTGCCATTGCGGCCCGCAGAGGCCTGAGTGTGAGTGCGCTGCTAGCGGATGAGTTGCGCGATCTGGTCGCGGAGGACACGTACTACGCAGCAGCCCGCAAGCGGGCGGTCGCGCTCTTTGCGACGCCGCTACCTCTTGGGAATGCCCCCCTGGCTCGTGATGAACTCCATGAGCGACGTCGTTTTCGTTGATACGAACATTCTCGTCTACGCCCACGATGCTGATGCGGGCGTGAAGCGCGAACGCGCCATCGAGAAACTTCGACAGCTCTGGGAGACCGATACGGGCAGGCTGTCGGTTCAGGTGCTGCAGGAGTTCTACGTCAATGTGACTCGCAAAGCTCACGACGCGGGTGGCTCTGTCCACCGCCCGTGAAGTCGTGAAGATCTACGGAGCGTGGGTTCGTGAGCCGACCACGGCGGAGACGGTTCTGCGCGCGACAGACATTGCCGATCTCGCTCAGCTCTCCTTTTGGGATGCATTGATCGTCGCTGCAGCGGAGCAGGCGGGAGCTGTGCAGTTGCTCAGCGAGGATCTCAATGCCGGCCAGGAGATTGCCGGCATCAGAATCGTCAATCTGCTTCTGATTGTGTGACAAGCAGTATTCTCGACAGCAACCGCGCGTTTTTCTCATCCACGTATTTCCGCGCATCCTGCATGGATATTCGTCAGCCCGGACGCTCGGCAGTCCGGCACAGTGCACCTGCTCGCATTTCTACTCACCGCTCCCGTTCGTGCAGCGGCCTGGGTAGAGCTTCGTCGGTTTGCGGCTCTACAGCTATCCGGCTATATTTCAGGATATGGAACGGATACAGGAGGACGCGTCATGAGTAGTTCGGCACAGAAGCGGGCGCTGAAGAGTTATCGGTCGAGGTTGACGAAGCGAGGTATCTCGCGCTTTGAGGTGCTCGGTCTGGAAACGGATCGGGATCTCATTCGTGCGCTTGCACGGCGTCTGGCTGAGGCGGGAGCAGGCGCGAGCCCGATTCGTGCCACGGTCGCGCGTGCAATGGCAGGCGAATCCCCGGGTCGGGGGCGCATCCTCGAAGCACTACGCCGTTCACCCTTCGCGCAGGCTGCTTTCGAAGTGAAGCGCCCTCATGACACCGGGCGCAAAGTCGAGCTGTGACGTGGCGCGCTACCTTCTGGACACCAACATCCTCAGTAACGCGGTCAAGCCGGCCCCGGCGCAATCATTGATCGACTGGATGGGCGGGCAGGTTGACCGAGACCTGTTCATCTCGTCTTTGACGGTCGCCGAGATACGGCGTGGCGTGCTGGAGAAACCCACCGGCAGGAAGCGTCGTGAACTGGAACGCTGGTTCTCAGGCCCGGATGGACCGCAGGCGCTATTCGCCGGGCGAGTGCTGCCATTTGACGAGAAAGCCGCACTCGTATGGGCACAGCTGATGTCCGACGGAACTGCAGCGGGAAAACCGAGAAGTGCCCTGGACATGGTGATCGCTGCGGTAGCCCAGGCGAACGATTGCGTCATCGTAACGGACAATGAAAAAGACTTCGCAGGCATGGACTACTTCAACCCAATGCGGACGACCGCTCCGCAGGCGCCTGCCCGCTGACCTCTGTCGCTCCTTCCGCCGCAAGGATGGACCACCACGAAAAACCCACTTGAGTGCATTTCTGCCCAAGAATCACAGTTATTCGCTCTCCGATGGCGTTTCGCCCGCGGCATAGTCATCCCCACACGGGCAAGGGATGGCCCGTGGTGTCCCGGGACACTGGTTTCAGGGACTGTCTCGAAAGGCGGACGTCTTTCGGGACTCGGCCGGAGAGGGGCGAGGGAGGTTGCCCTTCTCCGGCCATCTTTCCCGTTTCTGTTGCCTCGGCTTTCTCCAGATATGGCCATAAAGTGTGTCCATATTTTGGAGGTGCTGATGAAAACTGTAGCTGCAGCGGAATTCAAAGCTCACTGCCTGGCTCTGCTGGAAGAAGTCCGGCAAACCCGGCAGCCTTGGTGGTAACGCGTCATGGCAGACCCGTGGCTGAAATCTCCCCCTACGTGGCCCGCGAAACAGCCGACGAAAATCCTTTGAAGGGCAGCATCCTGCATCAGGGCGATCTTGTCTCTCCGCTGGCTGTTCAGTGGGAGGCAGTGGGGAAAAGGAAGCCGTGATCGCTCTCGATACGCATGCTTGGATCTGGTACGTAACGGAGGATCGCAAGCTTTCGAAGTCAGCGCGGGCCCGTATCGGCAGGGAGAAGTCGCTTGGTGTTCATCCCATCTCCTGTTGGGAAGTAGCGATGCTGTGCGCGCGCGGCAACTTGAGACTCAGTCTTTCCGTAGAGGACTGGGTTCAGGCGGCGCTGTCACGACCGAAGATTGAACTGTTGCCGTTCCTGCCGGCCGCTGCTATTCGCGCGGCGGGCCTGGACGGCTCCTTTCCCGAGGATCCTGCCGATCGTTTTATCGTTGCAACGGCCCTGGAAATGAGGATGCCGCTCGTAACTCGGGATGCCCGGATCGAGGAATGGGGTGGGATCGAGACGGTGTGGTAGTTGGTAGGGATGTAGGTCGGCAGGCCAGCTCTTGAAGTCCTGAGCTTGATTGGGCCGACATTCGCTCCCTGTTGAATGCCTTCCCAACTGTGTGCGATCCGTGCACGGCCTGCCGAACCTCCCTAGGGGAGCTGTCGGACCCATTCCTTGGGTCTTTCAGTGGTTCCCGATGTGTAAAGCGACATCCGTCGGCAAATCCCCTCGCACGAAATGACATTTCGGTGAAAATTTTTTCCCGGGTGTAATTCCGCTGCCGGATCCTTTGATCTACTTGGAGCATTGAGGTCGTCGTTACCCTCTCTTTTCTGCGGCCAAAGTGACGATATTCTTTGGCAGCGGACGGGGCTTAAGCTAAGCTCCATTCAAAATTTCTATATCCTTCCGTAGGTTATACATGCGACTGACGATCTTCGGTTCGGGCTACGTTGGCCTGGTCACGGGCGCCTGCTTTGCAGAAGCCGGAAACAATGTCCTTTGCGTTGATGTCGATGAACGCAAGATCGAGATGTTGAAGCGGGGCGAATCTCCGATCTTCGAGCCGGGCCTGTCGGAGCTGCTGAAGAAGAACATCGCGGCCGGGCGCATCCAGTTCACCACGGACGCCGCAGAGGGCGTCAAACACGGGCTGTTTCAGTTCATCGCCGTCGGCACGCCACCGGACGAGGATGGCTCTGCGGACCTCAAGTACGTTCTGGCAGTGGCCGAATCGATCGGCCGGCATACGAGCGAGTACCGGATCGTGGTGACGAAATCCACGGTGCCGGTCGGAACCGCCGACAAGGTAAAGGCAAAGATCGATGCCACCCTGAAGGACCGTGGTGCGAGCTTCGAATTCGACGTCGTGTCAAATCCGGAATTCCTCAAGGAAGGCGCCGCGATCAACGATTTCATGAAGCCCGATCGCATCGTCGTCGGCACCGACAATCCGCGGACGGCGGAGCTTCTGAAAGCGCTCTACGACCCATTCACGCGCAGCCGTGAGCGCATGATCGTCATGGATGTCCGTTCCTCCGAACTGACCAAGTACGCCGCGAACGCGATGCTGGCGACGAAGATCAGTTTCATGAACGAACTGTCCAATCTCGCCGAGCGCATGGGGGCGGACATCGAGAAGGTCCGCCTCGGCATCGGTTCCGATCCGCGTATCGGCTATCACTTCATTTATCCGGGCGCCGGTTACGGTGGTTCGTGTTTCCCGAAGGATGTACAGGCGCTGTCGCGCAGCGCGCGGGACTATTCATTCAACGCCGAACTGCTGAACGCAGTCGAGAGCGTGAACAAGCAGCAGAAGCAGGTGCTGTTCGAGAAGATCCATCGCTACTTCAAGGGCGATCTCAAGGGCCGCACCGTTGCGCTCTGGGGTCTGTCGTTCAAGCCCAATACCGATGACATGCGCGAGGCGCCCAGTCGCGTGCTGATGGAACGGCTGTGGGAGGCCGGTGCGAAGGTGCGTGCTTACGATCCGGTTGCGGGTCACGAAACCCAGCGTATCTATGGTGAGCGTGCGGACTTCGACATCGTCGCAAGTGCACCGGAGGCGCTGAAAGGTGCGGATGCGCTGGCAATCATCACGGAGTGGCAGGAGTTCCGCAGTCCTGACTTCGAAATGATCAAGGCCGAACTGAAGCAGCCGGTTATTTTCGATGGTCGTAACCTTTACGACCCGGCGTTCGTGAAGCAATTCGGTCTCGGCTACTACGCCATCGGGCGAGGCGATAGCGTGGGTTGAAGGGATCAGGGATCGGTGAATAGGGGATCGTCAGAGAGATGTGTGCGAACGTTGGCGTAGGCCGCGGATGATCGCGTTTAAGAGTCTCCCCACTTCGCTGATGTATTCGGCTGTCGCCAATGAGTCGCCGACGTATCCGAACTGCACAGCAAGGCGAAGTTGCGTATCGAGTTCAGAAAGCGAGCCGCGTGCGACATATAAGAAGTGGATGAATTCGCGTGTGCCGCCGCGCGCAGAACCTTCGGCAATGTTGCTTGGGATCGATACGGCGGCGCGTCTCATCTGATAGGTAAGGCTGTGTAATTCATGTTTCGGAAACGCGGCCGTGACCCGGTGAATCTCCTGGGCGAGGCACATTGCCTTTTGCCAGACAATCAGGTCTTGGTGGTCCCGTCGCTTCACATGAATCTCCGTTTAAGCGCGCTTGGGTATGTTGGGGCTCCTTGCCGCAGCGTAGGCGGCGCATTACTGTGTGAATCCATGAAAATTGCTTCCTTTGGCGATCCCCTATCCCCCGATCCCTGTTCCCTTTTCCCATGCTGATTCCCGTCATTCTTTCCGGCGGCTCCGGTACCAGACTGTGGCCGCTGTCCCGTGAGCTCTATCCCAAGCAATTGCTGCCGCTCGTCAGCAAGGGCACCATGCTGCAGGAAACGCTGGCGCGAGTCAGCGGCACGGCCAGCGTCGGCGACCCCATCGTCGTCTGCAACGAAAGTCATCGGTTCCTGGTGGCGGAGCAGTTACGCGAGATCGGTGCGAAGCCGATGTCGATTCTGCTCGAGCCGGTGGGACGCAATACGGCCCCGGCAGTGGCGATTGCCGCGATGGCTGCCGTGGCCGGCGATGGTGGAGAGGCAAGGGCGAATGAAGACACGCTGCTGCTCGTTCTGCCGGCCGATCATGTCATCCGCGATGTTGCGGCGTTTCGGGCTGCGGTCGAGATCGGCCGCAAGGCAGCGGAGCAGGGCAAGCTGGTGACCTTCGGTGTCGTCCCCGGCAAGCCTGAAACAGGCTACGGCTACATCAGGCGTGCAGCAGGCGACGGGCCGACCTATCCCATTGCACAGTTCGTCGAAAAGCCGGACCTCGCAACGGCGACCCGATATGTCGAATCGAAGGAGTACTACTGGAACAGCGGCATGTTCCTGTTCCGGGCAACTGCCATTCTGGATGAGCTGAGGTCGTTGGCGCCTGACATCTATCAGGCATGCGCGCAAGCGTTCACTGCGGCGAAGCGCGATCTGGATTTCACCCGTCTGCCCGCCAGGGAGTTCGGTGCCTGCCGCAGCGACTCCATCGATTACGCAGTGATGGAGAAAACGAAGCACGGCGTGGTCGTGCCGCTCGATGCCGGATGGAGCGATGTCGGCTCGTGGTCGGCGCTGCATGAAGCCGTGCCTGGCGATGCCAACGACAACGTCTGCCTCGGCGACGTGCTGATCGAGGACACGAAGGGTTGCTACCTGCAGTCGACCAGTCGCCTCCTCGCCGCGGTCGGGTTGAAGGATCATGTCGTGGTCGAAACGAAGGATGCCG
>CAYWHG010000061.1:13186-14501 GCA_964457865.1 uncultured Steroidobacter sp. | reverse complement strand
CTCCTCGCCGCGGTCGGGTTGAAGGATCATGTCGTGGTCGAAACGAAGGATGCCGTCCTGGTTGCACCGAAAGATCGTGTGCAGGACGTCAAGCTGCTCGTTGCCCAGCTCAAGAAACAGGGGCGCTATGAAACATCGGTCCATCGCGAAGTGTTTCGTCCCTGGGGCAGCTACGACAGCATCGACGCCGGCGAGCGATTCCAGGTGAAGCGGTTGATCGTCAAGCCGGGCGCGGAAATGTCATTGCAGCTGCATCATCATCGCGCCGAACACTGGATCGTGGTGGCGGGCACGGCACGAATCACGCGCGGCGATGAGACCTTCCTGCTTGAAGAGAATCAGTCGACCTACATTCCGCTCGGCGCCAAGCATCGCATCGCCAACCCGGGCAAGATTCCGCTGCACATCATCGAAGTCCAGTCCGGCACCTATCTGGGCGAGGATGACATCGTGCGGATTGAAGACAGATATGGCAGGGAAGGGGAGGAAGGTTGACGGTTGGCCGTTGACGGTTGACGGTCAGATGTGGGGCGCCAGGGAGGGTGTATGGGAGAACGATTCAGGGATCTTGCAGTGTGGGTAGAGGCGGTAGGTCTCGCGCGTGCGGTCTACAGGCATACCTCGATGTTCCCGGCAGATGAACGCTTCGGAATTACATCGCAATTGCGTCGAGCGGCAGTGTCCGTTCCCTCGAACATCGCGGAGGGTAGCGTTCGCAGTTCCCGTAACGACTTTCGCCGCTATCTCGAAATTGCGCTCGGTTCTCTCGCGGAGATTGAAACCCAGCTTGAGATTGCCGCAGACTTCGACACGAAGCACGACGCAGACAGCGACGTTCAGGAACGCTTGGTGCGCGTGCGAAGAATGCTCTATCGACTGATCGCGGCCTTGAATTCGCGCGCTTGAGTTTGCAGGACTCCCAAATGCCTTCTGACCGTCAACCGTCAACCGTCAACCGTCAACTCGCGCCGATTTCCGGCTTCAAAGCGTACGACTACCGCGCCCGCATTCCCCTCGAATTCAATACCGATGTGGCTTACCGGATCGGGCGGGCCTACGCGGAATTCCTCAAGCCGAAACGCGTGGTCGTCGGCCGCGACATCCGGCTGTCGAGCGCCGAGCTGTGCCAGGCGCTCACGCGCGGATTGCTGGACTCCGGCGTCGACGTGTACGACATAGGGCTGTGCGGTACCGAGGGCGTCTACTTCGCCACCTTTGCCGAGAAGATGGACGGCGGCATCATGGTGACGGCGAGCCACAATCCGCCGGACTACAACGGCATGAAGTTCGTGCGCGAACAGTCGCGTCCGATCAG